>CAJFOF010000038.1 GCA_904395885.1 uncultured Lachnospiraceae bacterium | reverse complement strand
CCCGAAGGGATATGGCATAATAACCACAACGTGGTTATTATACCTATGCATACCGGTTTCTGCGTTTACCGCAGAAATCCGGGCACCTCAATCGCCCCTGTGCGCCATTTTAAAAATTAGCGCAGATAGAATCTGAAAATAGACTTCATGGAGGAGATGCCAATGATAAAAAGACTTCTGCCGATGTTTATTGCTATCGGATTAATTATTTTGGTTATAGCGGGCTACTTGGGTTTTCGTCTGATTGACAGATACACCCCTTCAAAAGAGTGGATAGAAGCGGCCGATGTATTTGGCGTGGAAGGCGATACAGTGGCATTGATTCTGAATGAAGAGCAGTCAGAGACTTTTGGGATTTCCATTGACGGGGAAGTTTATTTGCCGGTAGAGTGGGTAAATGCAAACTTGAACAAAAGATTTTACTGGGATTATGAAGAAAAAATTCTTTCATACGCTCTCCCGACGAAAGTCGTCTACGCAGACAGTACGACAGTGGGCGACAGCGGGAAACCTCTGATCTGGGTGACGGACGAAGGTGTATATCTTTCCCTGAGCCTGATAGCGGGATATACAGATATAGAAATAGGAGCGTTTGACGAAGGAGATACGAAACGGGTCTTTATTAACAATACATGGGAATCCGAGTTGTGGGCAGAGGCTGAGAGGAGCAGTGCGGTTCGCCTGCGGGGCGGGATCAAAAGTCCGATTTTGACCAGAGTGGAAAAAGGAAGTCCGGTAAAGGTTCTGGAACAGATGGATACCTGGTCCAAGGTACGCACGCAGGATGGATTTATTGGATATATTGAGAACCGAAAACTTACGGCGGCTCAAGAGGTCACTCCTCAGAGCGACTTTGTCCAGCCTGAATATACCAGAACGGCTCTGGATGAAAAAGTATGTATGGCATGGCACCAGGTGACATCCAGAGAGGCCAACAGTACGTTTGACAATTATTATGCCAACACGAAAGGGCTGAATGTAATTAGTCCAACATGGTTTGCTCTGACAGACAACGAGGGAAATTATACCTGTCTTGCAGATCAGGAGTACGTTGCAAAGGCTCATGATGCGGGACTGCAGGTGTGGGCACTGATTGACAACTTTAGCGACAACGTTCAGTCAGAGGTTCTATTGTCGAGAACCTCTGTAAGAAAAAAGCTGATCCAAAATTTAATGGATGATGCTGAAGAATATGGATTTGACGGCTATAATTTGGACTTTGAGAGTTTAAAGGAAAGTGCGGGTCCTCATTACATCCAATTTGTTCGGGAAATGTCTGCAGCCTGCAGAAATAATGGACTTATACTGTCTATCGACAATCATGTACCGGCAGCCTATAATCAGTTTTATGACCGGACTGAACAGGGGATTGTAGCAGATTATGTAATCATTATGGGGTATGATGAGCATTATGCCGGAGGGGATCCGGGTTCCGTCGCTTCTCTGGATTATGTAAAGAACGGAATATTAGACACATTAGAGGAGGTCCCCAAAGAAAAAGTTATTAATGCGGTTCCCTTTTATACCAGAGTGTGGACAGAGATGGACGATGGAACTGTTACATCAGAAGCCATGGGAATTGAGCGGGCGCAGAACTGGATTGAGGAAAACCAGGTCGAACTGTATTGGCAGGACAGTCTGGGGCAGTACTTTGGTGAATGTGCTGTAGAAGGCGGTTCTCAGTATCTCTGGATGGAAGAGGAGAGATCTCTAGGGTTAAAAATGGATCTGATCCGGGAAAATGATCTGGCCGGTGTGGCTTGCTGGAAGCTGGGATTTGAACCAGAGGAGATCTGGGATGTGATTACTTGGAACCAGGAGGGGCAGGGTGAAGGAGAATGAAAAGGGTCAGGACGGCGATCATTACAGCAGGTATGGCAGCAGTACTGGGCGGCTGTTCTCAAGTTACATCGCTTTTAGATGAAACAGTAGCTACGGAACCTCTGGAAACGGAAGAATATACAGAAGCGGGGCCTCAGTTAGAGCCATCTGAAACGATAGAAGCGTTTCCGGAGACGGCCCCAGAGGAAGACTTATGGGAAACAGAAGGGGATGGCCTTCGATTAATCGTGGCCACAGATATTCACTATTTAGCAGAGGACCTGACGGATAAAGGCAGCGGATTTACCTATGCAGTGGAGCACGGGGACGGGAAAGTAACAAATTATATTTGGGAGATAACGGATGCTTTCATTGCGGAGGTTCTGAACGAAAGGCCAGACGGAGTGATTTTGAGCGGAGATCTGTCGCTGGATGGAGAGAAAGCCAGCCATCAGGAACTGGCAGAGAGGCTCAGAACAATTACAGACGCTGGAATTCCTGTGCTGGTAATTCCGGGAAACCATGACATTAATAACGTAAGTGCGGCGCAATTTTCTGAGGGAGAACGTTTGCCGGCAGAGACTACCAGCCCGGAAGACTTTCTGGAGATATACCAGGATTTTGGATATAGAGATGCTATCAGCAGGGACCCGAATTCTCTTAGTTACGTGTATGAGATGAATGATTATACCCGTATTATGATGCTGGATACCTGCCAGTACGAGGGAACTGCCCAAATAGGAGGCATGATCGATACTGATACATATGAATGGATTGAGGAACAGTTGATGGATGCGTCAGAAAAAGGCATGAACGTGCTTCCGGTAGCTCACCACAATATGTTGGAGGAAAGTCAGATTTATGCCAGTAACTGCACCATTGAGCACAACGAAGAGTTAATAGACCTTTTAGAGGGATGGGGGACGATATCCCTGTTTTTAAGCGGCCATCTTCATGTCCAACATTTTGCAAACACCGATGATGTTACAGAAGAAGGAATTTGGGAGATCGTTACCAGCTCATTGGCCACGCCTCCGTGCCAGTATGGGGTGCTGTTTTATGGTGATGATCAGAGCTTCAGCTACCATACGCAAGTTCTGGACATTGACACTTGGGCCAGAGTTAACGGAATACAGGATGAAAACCTCTTGAAGTTTTCGGAGTACCGAACGCCGTTCCTGGAGAACGTTTTTTATAATCAGGCATTTGATTTGCTTGAGAAACATAAAGGAGGAGTAATGCCCGATGGCGTGCAGGAGGAAATGTCTCAGATGTATGCGATTGCGAACTGCTATTATTACTGGGGAAGGGCAGTGGAGATCGCAGAACAGATGAAGGAGAGCAGTACATTTCGCCTGTGGCAGGAGTATGGCTATCCCAGCCTTCAAACGGAATATCTGGAATATATTTTGGATGAGGCAACCAGAGACTATAACACTCTGAGATCTGGAGAAAGCATGGAATAGTGGACATGGGATACACAATATATTAGAAATTAAGAAGAGAGCCATTGGTGGATCATGGAGAGAGATGGTCTTTGGCAGAATTTAATGGGGATTGGCCTGCTGGTGATAGTGGCGCTTATTTCTATTCAGATAAGCCACATGGAAGATTCGGACAGTATCCGAGCCGCGGAAGCGGCTGCGAATCGGGCGCGGGGAGAAAAAAGAGCGGTGGTCGCGGTGGACGCCGGACATGGAGGCCGAGATCCAGGAAAAGTGGGTGCTGGCGGCCAGGAGGAAAAAGAGATTAATTTGGAAATTGCTTTGCGGCTGAAACAATATCTGGAAGCATCGGATGTAACCGTAGTAATGACTCGGGAAGAGGATCTGGGACTCTACAGTGAGGAAGACAGCCACAAAAAGGCAGCCGATATGGAGAATCGAACCCGTCTGATTGACAGCGCCACACCGGATTTGGCGATCAGCATCCATCAAAACAGTTATCACCAGGATGAAGTTTCCGGACCTCAGATGTTTTATTACGCTGGATCCGAAAAGGGAAAGCGGCTGGCAGAAATTCTTCAGGAAGAACTGCAGACGGCATTGGCGCCGGAGAGGAGCAACCGCAGTGCGAAAGCGAACAACAGCTATTATTTATTGTTAAATGTAAAGGCACCTATGGTCATAGCAGAGTGTGGATTTTTAAGCAATCCCGCTGAGGCTGCCTTGCTTTCAGATAAAAATTACCAGGATCGAATTGCGTGGATCCTGCATATGGGCATCATGAAATACTTAAATGAGGAAAGACAGTAGAAAAGAGGAAAAGAGATGAAGCAGCTAAGGGAAAAATTGCAGAAATTTATGATAGGAAGATACGGCGTGGATCCGCTGAATCGTTTTATCATGTGGGCCGTAATTGTATTGATTTTTCTTAATTTATTTCTGCGATGGGATGTATTGTTTTTTCTGGAGATCATAGGGCTGGTCTGGTGCTATTTTCGGATGTTTTCAAAAAATTACCCGGCAAGAGAGAAAGAAAACCGGGTCTATATGCGGGTTCGGCTGAAGGTCACAGATTTTCTTAATAAGTGGAAGTTCCGCTTTCAGCAGGCAAGACAGTATCACATTTATAAATGTCCGGGCTGCGGGCAGAAAATCCGAATTCCGAGAGGAAAGGGCAGGGTGAGCATCCACTGCCCTAAATGCGGTACAGATTTTATTAAAAAAAGCTGATGAATTGATTTTAAGAATCCTGAAAATTCCATCCGGCGGCATTTTTTTCGGCAAGGCAGCGTATTGATTCAGCGTATTCGGTGGGTGTCATTCCGGTTTGCTTGGAAAATTGCCGTGAGAAATAATGAATAGAGGCATAGCCTAACCTGTCTGCGACCTGGGAAAAGTTCATTTGATTATCCCGGATCAATTGTTTGGCTGCCTCTGTTTTCAGTTTGATAAAAAAATCTATAGGACCGCATTGATGAAACTCTTTAAAAATGCGGGAAAGCTGAGACTGGCTGATAAGATTGTCCCGGCAGATCTGAGTGACGGTGAGTTGTCTGTCAAGTCTGGCTTCCATATAACATTCTACGCGGCTACACAGCTCTTTGCGAGAATTTACCCCCGGATCTGTGGAATCTAAAGGAAAAGAGCGGCTAACGGGCATGGCAGGTACAGATAACGGGGTGGCGGCTGACAGACATCGACGGTAGAGGGAGATCAAAAGCTCCTCCAGATAATTTTTGATTAATTGTTCACTGCCAAAGGCTCTGGGAACAGAGCGCCGGCTGAGACTTTCCTGATAAGGATTGTTCAGGCGCCCTTCAAAAGCATTTCTCGCTTCAATGATAATCTTAGACAGTAAAGAAGCTTCTGCATCGCGAACCGTCAGAACCTGACCTGCAAAACGTTTCATGGCATGGGAACGGCAGTCAAATCCGATGACAATAAGACTGGGAGATATTCGGCCATTTGTGACGACGTTGTGAAATTCTCCTGGTTGATGGAAAATAATGCTTCCGTGTTTTAACGTGACAGTTTTGTTGTCAGCTACAGCCTGAATTTCGCCTTTGTCGACGCACACCAATTCCCAAAAATCATGTTGCTCCCCCGGAAACGTAAAATCACTCATATATTCAAAGTAGTGGATTGAAATGATGCTGCGAATATTTATGCTGTTATGCAGATATGTATGCTGATACGCCATAAGCACACCTCCGGCGGATTTTAGCGTCCGGATTTCTGCGGTGAACGCAGAAACCGGTATGCACAGGTATAATAACCACGTTGTGGTTATTATACCATGTAAGCCGGCTGGATGGAAGAGTTTGCCACAATAAATGATTTTTCACTTTGAAATAATTGTGTAAACTTATGAAAAATTTGTGCAAAGAAAAAAGGGGCTTTTTCAGATATACTGAAGTCAAGAAAAAACGGTATTTGCTTTGATCAGGAAGTTGTCTTTGGATGGCTGAGAGATTGCGAAAGGAGAGAGTATTTATGGGTAAGAAACCGGTACTGGTAATTATGGCTGCAGGCATGGGGAGCCGTTACGGCGGATTAAAGCAGATTGATCCTGTGGATCCCTATGGAAACATCATTATGGACTTTTCCATTTATGACGCTTTGGAGGCCGGATTTGACAAGGTGGTCTTTATTATTAAAAAGGCTATTGAGGAAGAATTTAAAGAGCATATCGGCAACAGAATGGCAAAGCATGTTCAGGTTGAGTATGTGTATCAGGAGCTGGACAAACTGCCGGAAGGTTTTGCCGTGCCTGAGGGCCGTGTTAAGCCCTGGGGAACAGGACATGCACTGCTGTGCTGCAAGGACGTCATCGATGGACCGTTTGCCGTTATCAATGCCGATGATTATTATGGAAAGGCTGCTTTTAAAGAGATTTATGATCAGCTTTCCAAACAGGAAGACAATGAAAAGTACCAGTATACTATGGTAGGATATAAGCTGTACAATACCCTGACAGAAAACGGCCATGTGGCCAGAGGCGTGTGCAGCACGGACGAAGCTGATAAGCTGACAGATATTGTGGAACGCACGAAAATTGAAAAACACGGGGATGTGGCAGAATATACGGAGGACGATGGAAAAACCTGGACTCCCCTTCCCGAGGAGACTCTGGTATCTATGAATCTGTGGGGCTTTACCGGCAGCTTTTTGAAGGAGCTGGATGAGAGATTTGCAGCTTTCCTCAAGAAGAATATTGAGGTAAATCCGCTGAAATGTGAGTACTTTATCCCATTTGTTGTAGATGAGCTTCTGAAAGAAGGAAAAGCCGAGGTCACAGTGCTTAAGAGTATTGACCGTTGGTATGGCGTTACCTATAAAGAGGATAAAGAAACCGTAGTGAAAGCCATCCAGAACTTAAAGAATGAAGGAAAATATCCAGAAAAAGTGTGGGAGGATTAAACAATGGGAGCCAATGGATGTGAGATTTGGACAGAGGCAGCAGAGGCATTTCAGACAGAAGGAAATCTGAAAAGCTGTGTACGTTATGGAAGCGGTCATATCAATGAGACATATAAAATGATTCGAGAAGCTGACGGCCAGGAACATTGGTATATTCTTCAGAGAATCAATGATGGGATTTTTAAAGACCCGATAGCTTTGATGAAAAATATCGAAGGCGTCACAGAATTTTTGCGGAAAGAGATTATAAAAAACGGAGGCGATCCAGACAGAGAGACTCTGACCTTGGTATCTGCAAAAGACGGTAAGAAATATTATCAGGACAGCCAGGGGAAATTCTGGAGAACATATCTGTTTATCAGAGAAGCTACCTGCTATGATCTGGTTCAGAAACCGGAAGATTTTTATCAGAGCGGAAAAGCCTTCGGTCATTTCCAGAGACTTCTGGCTAAGTATCCGGCAGAGGAACTGACAGAAACAATTCCGGATTTCCACAATACACCAGTAAGATTTGAAACTTTCAAAAAAGCGGTGGCAGAGGATGTCTGCCATAGGGCAAGCCAGGTACAGGAAGAAATCCAGTTCGTTATGGACAGGGAAAAGGAAATGGGCATGGCTATGGAAATGCTGAAGGATGGCCGCCTGCCGCTGAGAGTTACTCACAATGATACGAAGCTGAACAATATTATGATTGATGATCATACAGGAGAAGCAATCTGTATCATCGATTTGGATACCATTATGCCGGGGTTGTCTATTTTTGACTACGGCGATTCCATCCGATTCGGCGCCAATACTGCTGCGGAAGATGAGCCGGATGTCAGCAAGGTGTCGCTGTCTCTCCCTCTGTTTGATATCTACACCAGAGGATTCTTAGAGGGTTGTGAAGGCAGTCTGACAGAGGCAGAGCTTGATATGCTTCCTATGGGAGCCAAGCTGATGACTCTGGAATGCGGAATGAGGTTTTTGACAGATTATCTTCAGGGAGATGTTTATTTCCATATCGCAAGAGAGAACCATAATCTGGATCGGACCCATACCCAGTTCGGCCTGGTAGCTGACATGGAAAAGAAGTGGGATGAGATGAAGGCTATCGTCGAGAAATATAAATAAGCTGTAATCAGCATTGCCGGAATTTGTCAGGCTTGAAAAGCATACAAATTCCGGCGCTTTGTATTTTACAGGATTTCTCCTGTTGTGTTATACTGATTTTATGAAGAATGCATAGGGAGAGGCTGATTTTAGGCAGGTGCCTTGACCGGCCCGGTTTGTACCGGTATAATAAGTTCCAAAATGGGAACGTGGGAACGCCCATTTTAAAAACGCGTGCAGACGCGGGAGGGAATGACAATGGACCTGAATTTTAAACCGGTACTGGCGGAAGATATCCAGAAGATTCTTCCGTTTTTTGGACTTCGACCGGATAAGACTTGTGAGAGTGTATTTTTAGACAGCTTTTTGTGGAGGGAGTATTATAAGATACAGTATCTGATCTATCAGGAGAGAGGCGTGCTGTGGAGAATGGAGACGGACGGCAAGGCATACACCTCAATTCCTACCTGCCGGCAGGAGGATATGAGGGAGCTGCTGATGGTCATGAAACGCTTTTTTAACGAAGAGCTAAAACAGCCGCTGAGAATTTATCTGGCGGATGAGGAGGCTCTGGAATATTTGAAATTGGATCCGGAGGAATACGAAATCACAGAGGCAGAGGATTTGAAGGACTATCTGTACGATGGGGAGGCTTTGAGAACTCTGGCAGGAAGAAAATTCCACAAAAAGAAAAATCTTGTAAATTCTTTTAAACGGAACTACGAAGGTAGATTTGAGTACAGACTTTTAGGCTGCCAAGACAGGCAGGATGTGTGGCAGTTTTTGGATCAATGGCGACTGAATAAAATGGAGCCGGAAGAAGAGATGGAGGAACTTGACCAGGAGATAGTGGGGATTCACGAGATTCTTAAGAATTGTTCTCATGTCCCGGTGAAAATGGCAGGCGTTTACATTGACGGGAAATTGGAAGCATTTACAGTAGGGAGTTACAATAATCTTGAAAAAATGGCCGTGATCCATATCGAAAAGGCCAACTGGGAATATAATGGCCTTTATCAGTTCATTAATCAGCAATTTTTGATTCATGAGTTTCCGGATGCTTTGCTGGTAAACCGGGAAGACGATGTAGGGCTTCCGGGACTTAGAAAATCGAAGATGAGCTACAATCCAATAGGATTTGCCAGAAAATTTAATGTGGAGCAAAAATGGACAGTCAGATGAGGTATTTGGAAAAGGGAGAGCAGGAAAAATCCAGAAAGCTCTGGTCTCTGGCGTTTCCGGAAGATTCCGAGGAGTTTAAAGATTATTATTTTAAAGAAAAAGCAAAGAGCAGCCGGATTTTGGTTAAGGAAGAAAAAGGGGAGATTTTTTCCATGCTTCACAGAAATCCCTACCGAATACGGCTGGGGGAAGGGGAACAAACTCTGGACTATATTGTCGGCGTGGCTACGGAACCTCAAAGACGGCACCAGGGTCATATGCGGGACCTGCTGAAGCAAGCTCTTTCGGATGCCAGACGGGAGGGACAGGCCTTTTGCTTTTTGATGCCTGCGGCAGAAGCAATTTATACGCCCTTTGGCTTTCGGTTTGTCTATGATCAGCCGTTTCCGATCCTGGCCGAAGAGGAAGCCTTAGAGATTACCAGGAAGCCTGCTTCCGAAGAAAAGAATGTTTCGGAGCTGTCAGATTTTATGGAACAATGGATGGCGAAGCGGTATCAGGTGTATGCAGTCCGGGATGAGAGATATACGAAAGACCTGATAGATGAACTGGCCAGCGAAGCGGGATTTTTGGAGAGAATCTATGCTGCTTCCGGGAAGCTGACAGGCTTGCGGGCATTCTGGGGATTGGAAGAGAGAGAACAGAGATTTTTTTATATGGATGGCAAAACGAAAGAGGAGAAGCCGCCAAAGCCGGCTATTATGGCGCGGATTGCGGATTTAAGAAGTTTTCTGAGCTTGACCAGGCTGAAGGAAGGGACGGAAAAGACAGAAGGTCTGCTCTGGATAGAGGATTCCTTTTTAGAGGAAAACCGCGGCCTGTGGATTTGGAAGGTGGACGAAAAAGGCGCCAGTGCAGAGAAGGCAGCCGGCGGTTGCAACGGCGATCCCTTTGTCTGCGATGTATCTCAGATGGTCCAGTGGCTTTTGGGATACAGAGACTGGAGCGAGCTGATGCCAGGGAAAAGAGTTCCCGATTGGATGAGGCGGATAGAAAGAGTGAGAGGGATTTATCTGGATGAAGTCGTTTGAAAATGCGGAGGTGTGAAAATGGACGGACAGATGCAGTTAAAGCAATGGATTGAGACGAGCAGGAATATCGTATTTTTTGGAGGCGCAGGGGTATCTACGGAGAGCGGGATTCCTGACTTCAGGAGTCAGGATGGCCTGTACAATCAGCAGTACAAATACCCTCCGGAAACAATTATCAGTCACAGCTTCTACCTGAAGAATCCGGAAGAATTTTACCGCTTCTATAAAAATAAAATGCTGTTTCCCGAAGCGAGACCAAATGCGGCTCACTTTGCTCTGGCAAAGCTGGAGCAGGAGGGGAAGCTGAAGGCAGTGATAACCCAAAACATTGACGGACTCCATCAGGCGGCGGGGAGCCGGGAGGTGCTGGAACTGCACGGCTCTGTCCATCGGAACTACTGCACCCGCTGCGGAAAATTCTACAGTATGGAGGATGTAATAAAAGCAGACGGGATACCTCGGTGCGACTGCGGAGGAATCATTAAACCGGATGTGGTGTTATATGAAGAAGGGCTGGATATGGAGACGCTGAATAAGGCAGTTGCGTACATATCCGATGCCGATATGCTGATTGTGGGAGGCACATCCCTTACGGTATATCCGGCGGCAGGGCTGATTGACTATTACCGGGGCAGCAGGCTGGCGCTGATTAATAAAACCGTGACGCCGATGGACAGCAGAGCGAACCTGGTAATCAGCGGAAAAATAGGCGAGATATTAGGAAGTATTGTGTTATAAAAAGGGAGAGAACAGATATGTATCAGGCTTTGGACAGCAGATATGAAAATATGGAGTATAAGCGGTGCGGGAGAAGCGGTGTCCTGCTGCCGAAAGTGTCTTTGGGGCTGTGGCAGAACTTTGGCTTGGAAAAGCCGCTGGAACAGCAGAGAAACGTACTGTGCCGGGCATTTGACCTGGGCGTCACTCATTTTGACCTGGCAAATAACTATGGGAATCCGGCACGGGGACTGGCAGAAGAAAATTTTGGCAGGGTCTTAAAGTCAGACCTTGGGGGTTACAGGGATGAGCTGTTTATTTCGACGAAGGCCGGGTATGATTTCTGGCCCGGACCTTACGGCAACTGGGGATCCAGAAAGTATCTCATAGCCAGCCTGGATCAGAGTCTGAAGAGAATGGGGCTGGAATATGTGGATTTGTATTACCACCACCGCCCGGATCCGCAAACACCGCTGGAAGAGACAATGGGCGCCCTGACGGATATTGTAAGGCAGGGGAAGGCACTCTATGTAGGAATCTCAAATTACTCTGCAGATGAGGCCGAAAAGGCAATTGAAATTCTAAAAAACAATGGAACGCCATGCCTTATTCACCAGCCCAGATACAATATGTTCGAGAGAGGGATCGAAGAAGATCTGCTGCCAATGCTGGAAGAGAAGGGCGTGGGCTGTATTGCCTACAGTCCACTGGCACAGGGCGCTTTGACAGACCGGTATTTAAACGGGATCCCAGAAGGCTCCAGGGCGGCCAGAAAGGGGACCACAGTGGCCGGACGTTATCTGACGGAAGAACGGCTTCCACAAATACGAGCTTTGAATGAAATTGCGGAAAATCGGGGACAGTCGCTGGCACAGATGGCACTGGCCTGGGATCTCAGGAGAAGCGAAGTTACATCTGTTCTGATCGGGGCCAGCAGCACGGAGCAGTTGGAAAATAATATAGACGCATTGAAAAAACTGGAATTTTCTGAGGAAGAGCTGAAGGCCATTGACGACATCTTAAAATGATTTTTGAGAGGAAGCGGGCAAAATGGAAAAATTGAATTATGAGGTCGGAGATATTGTGACTCTCAAAAAGCCTCATCCCTGCGGAAGCAAAGAATGGGAGATTTTGAGAGTCGGCGCGGATTTCCGCTTAAAATGTATGGGCTGCGGCCACCAGGTCATGGCCGCCAGAAAGATGGTAGAAAAAAATACAAGATCCTTAAAGAAGAAAGAGAGCGCTTCCTCCGAAACCGGATGCTAAGAATCAGAGCGGCCTTTGACTGTGATACATACGATTTCCATGGGATTGGCAATTCGTTTTAAAAAGGTGTCGGATAAACCGCGGCTTACCACTAGGTACTTGTTTTCCTTCGGATGGCGGCTGGGGGATTCTCTGAACAGCCCGCCGTCATATTTGGGAAACAGAGACAGATCGGGAGACAGAACTCCTCCGAGGAAGGGAAGCCGGAAAATTCCACCGTGAATGTGGCCGGATAATGTGATATCAGCGCCCCAGTCCCGGTAAGCGGGAAAAAACAGAGGATTATGGGCCAGCAGGAGAGACGGCCCACAGCCCTCCTGCTTTGAGGACACATTGGGACCGAAGACCCGTTTCATATCGCCTTCTGTCCATTTGGCATGAGGGTCGTAGGGCTTACGGAGAGGATTTTTATAATACAGAAGCGGAATATTCAGGCCGAAGACAGGAAAGGAAATCCCGTCATGGATAAATTCTGCTTTGGCGTTGTCCAGGACGGAGACGCCTGTCCTGCTGACTTTTGCAAGCCAGATCTGCAGGCGCTGCTTAGGCATTTCCAATTCGTGGTTGCCAATGGAATAATAGACCGGACACAGAGCAGCCAAGGCTCTGCACAGGCCGAGAAAGGCTCTGCGGCCTTCTGCTGTCAGATGGTTTGTGCCGGCATTGACCATATCCCCGGTCATCACGACCAGGTGAGGATTCAGAGAATGAACGCGCTCTGAAAGCTCTGCCTCATTCCCGACGGGAAGCTGTCCGTGAAGATCGGACAGATGGACGATCCTCAGAGGCTGAAAATCAGCGGGCAGAGACGAAAAAAAGAGCGTGTAACCAACAGTTTTTAACATAGGTCAGAAGTCCTCCTTTCCGATCATCTTATCATAAGTTGATGCTGCGGTCAAAATTTAAAAAAGTGCTTGCATATCTTGTAAAATCTTGATATAATATTTATCCGTGACATATTAAAAAATCCTTGCTCCTGTATAGGAAAAGCAGGGGCCAGAGACCACAAGGAGGTAAAGCAAGATGAACAAGTACGAGTTAGCAGTTGTTCTGAATGTGAAGCTGGAAGACGAAGAGAGAGCAGCGGCAATCGAAAAAGTGAAGGGTTACATCACTCGTTTCGGCGGCACTGTGACTAACGTGGATGAGTGGGGCAAGAAGAGACTGGCTTATGAGATTCAGAAAGCAAAAGAAGCTTACTACTATTTCATCCAGTTCGAAGGCGATTCCAACTGCCCTAACGAGGTAGAAGCTCACGTTCGGATTATGGAACCAGTAATCAGATACTTGGTTGTTAAGCAGGAAGCTTAAACCGTATCAGGACAGATAAAGAGAAAGTGTGATCGTATGAACAGAGTTATCCTTATGGGAAGATTGACCAGAGACCCGGAAGTAAGATATTCCCAAGGCGAGCGTACCATGGCAATTGCCAGATATACCCTTGCCGTTGACCGCAGAGGCCGCAGAAATCAGGAGAGCAGCGAACAGACTGCAGATTTTATTCCCTGCGTGGCGTTTGACCGGGCGGGAGAGTTTGCTGAGAAATATTTCCGTCAGGGAATGAGAGTTCTGGTTTCTGGACGTATCCAGACTGGGAGCTATGTGAACAGAGACGGTCAGAAAGTTTATACCACTGAGGTCATTGTAGACGATCAGGAGTTCGCTGACAGTAAGGGAGCAGCCGCAGATATGGGAGGATATCAGAATTCCGGCAATTACCAGCAGCCGGCCCAGACCCAGAGACCTGCTCCATCCAGTGCAATCGGCGACGGATTTATGAACATTCCAGATGGAGTGGAGGACGAAGGCTTACCATTTAACTAAAGCCCATCTTCCGCTAAAGATGATAAGGAGGGACACACCAATGGCATTCAATAAAGGTGATAAGGCAGATGCCAGACCGAGAAGAAGCGGCGGTATGCGTAGAAGAAAAAAAGTTTGTGTATTCTGTGGTGACAAAAACGGCACTATTGATTACAAAGATGTAAATAAATTAAAGAGATACGTATCTGAGAGAGGAAAAATCCTTCCCAGAAGAATTACCGGAAACTGTGCAAAGCATCAGAGAGCACTGACAGTTGCTATCAAGAGAGCACGTCATATCGCTTTGATGCCATACACCTGCGACTAATAACAAATAGAAAAGGTTCACAATCGCTGAGGTTGTGGACCTTTTTCTTCCATTTTGGACGCGGGTCCACCCGCTTGATTCAGAGGAGTAGCGAGATGTATTCGTTTGACGAGCTAAAAGAGATTGTTGCGGTCCTGAGATCAGAAGACGGCTGTCCCTGGGACCGGGAGCAGACCCACGAAAGCCTGAAGCCCTGCCTGGAGAGTGAATGTCAGGAAGTGATGGAAGCGATTGACAAGAACGATATGGAAAACCTGTGCGAAGAGCTGGGTGATGTCCTGCTGAATGTGATGCTCCAAAGCAGGATAGCGGAGGAGGAAGGTGCCTTTACAATAGAGGATGTGATTGACGGAGTCAGCAGAAAAATGATACGCAGACACCCCTTTGTATTTGGCGAGAGAAGGGCAATTACGCCGGAAGAAGGCCGGGCTTTGTGGAATGAGATAAAACTTCAGGAAAAAGCCAAAAAACCTTGACAAACAAGGCAGAAACGGCTATAAATGATTAGTATAGTAAAATGACCAAGGAGCCGCCCGGCGGCAGTCAGACATTATTATTAGGAGGAAACACTAAATGAATAAGACTGAATTAATCGCAGCAGTTGCTGAAAAGGCAGAGATCTCCAAAAAAGATGC
This sequence comes from uncultured Lachnospiraceae bacterium, assembly GCA_904395885.1. Taxonomy (GTDB): domain Bacteria; phylum Bacillota; class Clostridia; order Lachnospirales; family Lachnospiraceae; genus UMGS1370. Next base: position 35,783 of record CAJFOF010000038.1, on the reverse strand, counting down.
AGAGAAGGCAATTAAGGCGTTCACAGATGCAGTTGCAGAAGAATTAGTAAAAGGCGGAAAGGTACAGTTAGTTGGTTTCGGTACCTTTGAAGTGGCAGAGAGGGCAGCCAGAGAGGGACGTAATCCCAAGAGCGGCGAGACTATGACCATTGCAGCTTCCAAGACTCCTAAGTTTAAAGCTGGAAAGGCATTAAAGGATCAGGTGAACGCATAATTCCATGAGATTGGATAAGTTTTTAAAGGTGTCCCGGCTGATCAAACGCCGCACGGTGGCGAATGAGGCCTGCGATGCCGGTCGGGTTCTGGTGAACGGAAAGACGGCCAAGGCGTCGCTGAATGTAAAGGAAGGCGACACTATAGAGATTCAATTCGGCGGGAAAACGGTGAAGATAGAGGTTCTGGATGTCCAGGAAACCGTGAAAAAGGACGAAGCAAAAGAATTGTACCGTTACCTGTAAAAATTTTTCTGCATAAAGCAGATAGCCTCTTAATATATTTAAACAAGCAGTTTAAGTATGTTGGGAGGTTTTTTTGTGGAAGAAAAGCTGGGTGCGAAGCCTCATAAGGTGGTTCTCTATAACAGAGGAAGCGCTAATATAACAGGAGTAGTGGATGTAATCTCCTTTGATGAAAATCAGGTTATTCTGGATACAGATCAGGGAATGCTGACTGTGAAAGGAAAGAACCTCCATATCAGCCGCCTGACAATTGAAAAAGGCGAAGTGGATATTGACGGAACCGTGGACAGCCTGGTATATTCCTCCAACGAATCTCTCAGAAAATCGGGCGAATCTGTTTTTTCCCGCCTGTTTAAGTAGGGGCCTTGGCTGGCGGGCTTATATGGGAACTGAAGATGACGGCTGCCAGCCTGGCAGTAGGGGCGTGGCTGATGGTTTGCTATGATATGCTGAGAATACTGCGAATTTTTGTTCGTCACGGTTCGTTCCTGACCGGGATAGAAGATCTGATCTACTGGCTCTATTCCGGAACCACGGCTTTTTTGCTGCTATACCGGCAGAACGATGGAATTATTCGCATATATGTAATCGGCGGGATTTTTGCCGGGATGGTAATCTATGACCGATGTTTTAGCAGAATTTATTTAAAGCTATTGAAAAAAGCGGTAAAATGGCTTAGAATAAGATTACATAAATTAAAAAGTGGTGAGAAGAGTGAGGGCAACAAGACGCTCACGAGCGCAGAAAAAGGACAAATGGGGCAACCGGATGGCACTGATGGGGATCACCGTAGTGGTACTGAGCCTGGCAGTGGTAGTTCAGATAAAGGGAAGCTCCTTAAAAAGCATTGACCGGGAATATGAGATCCGTCTGGAAAATCTTACCGCTCAGAAAGAAGAGGAAGAACAGAGAGCTTTGGACTTGGAGGAAGAGCGAGAGTATGTCCAGAAGGAAGAATATATAAAGGAAGTCGCAAAAGAGAAGCTGGGGCTGGTAGATCCAGACGAAATATTGCTTAAGCCAGCTAATGTTGATTGAAAGCGGCGATGATTTTCTGCGGCCGAAGACCAGGAAACGAGAGAGAATATCTCCGGCGCAGGTTTTGTCGGAAGATTTGAAGGTTTTCAGTCCCTTAAATGACAAATATTTCCCTCCAGCCTGTATATAATGTTACGCAGGTTAGGAGGGATTTTTGTGCTGTTGAAACGGAAAGCAGGCCGCCGGGATATGGCGGATGTGAATGTATACACGGCCAGTCGGCTCAGTGATTTGGCGTCGTCTCTGAGCCGGCTGGCCAGAGCTTTTGTAGAAGATGACGATAATGGCTGCCTGACGGAGGAAGATGCCAGGATGGCGATGGAGACGGCTGCCGCTGTGGTCTGCGGGAGCTGCAAAAAATGTAGCCTGTCTTCAGATTTTGAAAAGGAGAGCAATTACTATTTATATTATCTGCTCAGGAGTTTTGAACAGAATGGCAGAGTGGAAGAGAAGGATATGCCCAGGATGTTTGTTGAAAGCTGCCCCCGCAGAGAGACATATATGGTCCAGTTAAACCGGAATCTGGGACGGGCCACCATGAATTTGTCCTGGAAAAACCGATTTCTGGAAAGCAGAGATGCGGTGATCGTCCAGTTCAGGGAATTGTCCGTTATTCTGGAAGAGTTTGCAAAACAGATGGAATCTGCATCGGATGTGACGGCGGTCTGGGAGGAACCGGTAAAGCGGGCTTTTCACCGACGGAGAATTGTAGTGGACAACCTTTTGATGCTGGAATATGAAAATCAGAGAAAAGAGGCTTACCTGACTCTCCATATGACCAAAAATTCCTGTATTACGGCCAACGAGGCGGCGCATATACTGGGTAAAGCTGTGGGAAACCGCCAATGGAAGGCGGCCAGGGACAGCAGGAGCGTGATCGGGAAGCAGCCCTCGCTTGTCCGGCTGATCGAAGAGGGGCGCTACCAGATGCTCTACGGAGCAGCCTGGGTAGCAAAGGATGGACAGAAGGTTTCTGGGGACAATTATACATTTGGCCAGAACCCGGACGGACAGGTAATTATGAGTCTGTCTGATGGGATGGGGAGCGGCGAAGCAGCCAGCAGAGAGAGTCAGAGAGTAATCGAACTGACAGAGCAGTTGCTGGAAACCGGATTTTCTTCCAGAGCAGCGCTGAAACTGGTTAACACAGTCCTCCTTCTTACGGGAGAGCAGCATCCGGCCACACTGGATCTATGCTGTATTGATCTGAATACAGGTGTGCTGGAGGCGATGAAACTGGGGGCTTCGGCCACATTTATTAAAAATGAAGACGGTGTGGAGCTTTTGGAGGCGTCGGAGGTGCCTATGGGCGTACTTAATCCTATTGAGCCGGTGCTGCTGTCAAAAAAGCTGTGGGACAATAACAGAATTCTTATGGTGAGCGACGGCGTTCTGGAGGCCTTGCCAGGAGAAGACAAAGAAGGCGTACTGCGGGAATTTTTAGAAGAGCAGCCTTTTGGGCCACCCAAGGAGATGGCTGGCCGGGTTTTGGAGTTTGCGGCGTCTTTTGGTGAAGCGGTTCGGGATGATATGACAGCGCTGGTGGCAGGAATTTGGAAACGGCGGTAGAATAGAAAAACATACGGAGCTTATGGGATGAAAACAAAAGTAGAAAAATTTATTGCAATGAACAGACTGATAGAAGCCGGGGATCGGGTGATCGCGGCGGTGTCCGGAGGCGCGGATTCGGTATGCCTCTTGTCTATATTAAGCTGGATGAGTGGGAAAATCGGTTTTTCTATCCGGGCAATCCACGTTCACCATGGACTGAGGGGGGAAGAGGCAGACCGGGACGCAGAGTTTACCCGCGCTTTCTGCGAAAGCCGGGGAATACCCGTTTGCATTCTGTACGCAGACGTTCGCGGATATGCGGAGAGCCGGGGATGCTCAGAGGAGGAGGCCGGGCGTCTGGTGCGATATGAGCTGTTGGAGAAAGAGGCAGATGCCTGGGAGCGAAAAGAGCCTGGAAAATCGGTGAAGATTGCGGTGGCTCACCACGGAGATGACAGTACAGAGACAATCCTATACAATTTATTTCGAGGGACCGGTCTTCTGGGATTAGGGGGAATCCGTCCAGTGCGCGGCAGAATCATACGTCCTCTGCTCTGCGTGGAACGGGAAGAGATTCTGACCTATTTGAAAGAAAACGCCCTGGATTATTGCCAGGATTCCACAAATCTGTCAATGCTGTACACCCGCAATCGAATTCGGAATGAAATCCTGCCATTGATTGAAGAAAAAGTGAATCCGCGGGCCGGAGAACATATTCGGCAGGCAGGGGAGCGGATCCGGCAGGCCGACGAGTTTATCCGAAAAGCGGCAGCAGAATGGATGGAAAGCAGAGAAATTCGCATGCTTGAAGAAAACGGACGGGAAAAATTCTTTCTATTGCCGGAGGAACTGGAAGAGGAACCGGAAATTCTCCAGGCATACATCCTCCAGGACATTCTGGCAGAGCTGACAGGAACCAGGAGGGATCTGACAGCCAGACACGTGGAACGGCTCCAGGATCTGCTGGCCGGAACCGTGGGGAGACGGGCCGATCTGTCAGATGGTGTGTGTGCAGTCCGGGAATACCATGCTCTCAGATTGATCCGCCGGGATAGAGAGTATGTGGAGACGATAGCAGAACCAGCGGCCCCAAAGGTAGAATTTACCGTATTTCCGCGGGAAAAAAACAGTGAATTTCCGAAAAACCAGTATACGAAATGGTTTGATTATGATAAAATAAAAAAGATATTGTCTGTACGTACACGCCGGACTGGAGACTTTATTACGCTGGCCGGCGGCGGCAAAAAAAGCGTAAAGGCCTATATGATCGATGAAAAAATTCCTGCTTCGCTGAGAGATTCCGTTTTTCTTTTGGCCGACGGCAGCCATGTTTTGTGGATTATCGGATATCGGATCAGCGAATACTATAAAATAGGCCCCCAGACAAAGACTATATTACAAGCGCAGATAAACGGAGGAGAGTACCATGGCAGATAAGATTCGTGTATTATTGTCAGAGGATGAAGTCAACTCGAGGATCAATGAAGTAGCGGCCCGCATTAATGAAGATTATGCAGGGAAAGAAATTCACCTGATCTGTATTTTGAAGGGCGGCGTATTTTTCACCTGTGAGCTGGCAAAACGGCTGACCGTTCCGGTAAGCCTGGATTTTATGTCGGTCTCCAGCTATGGGAGCGGCACTGAGTCCAGCGGGGTGGTAAAAATTATAAAAGATCTGGATGAGCCACTGGCAGGCAAGAATGTGCTGATTGTGGAGGACATCATTGATTCCGGCCGGACTCTGTCATATTTGATTGATATTTTAGAAAAAAGAAATCCCAGCAGTATCCGTCTGTGCACTCTGTTAGATAAGCCGGAGCGCCGGGTAAAAAAACAGGTTCATGTGGACTATACCTGTTTTACTATCCCAGACGAATTCGTGGTTGGCTATGGACTGGACTACGACCAGAAATACAGAAATCTGCCATACATTGGAGTCGTAGAACAGGAACAGTAAGGAGGCAATTCGTTGAAACAACAGCAGTATAAAGGGTTCGGCCTGGTGCTGATCATTGTGCTTTTCGTGCTGGTCATCACCACATTTGCCGGACGGAATAATGATACTCTCAGCATGCAGGAGTTTTATCAGGCCCTGGATGCCGGAAATTTTGAGGCGGTATGGATCCGGCCCAACGAGGCAACGCCTACCGGACGGGTAGAACTTTACTACGGAGGCGGTGGGACCAGTTCGGTCTATGTTTCCGATGTAACGGAGATTGAAGAAGAATTGAAAGCGAGGGATATCGATTACAGATTATTCGATGTGCCTCAGGAGAATTACGTTTTGTCGATCTTTCTCCCCATTGTACTTTCTGCCGTGATCATCATGGTGCTGTTTAACTTTATGAATATGCGGGCGGCTTCCGGCGGAAGCAACGCCAAGATGATGAATTTTGGAAAGAGCCGGGCGAGAATGACCAGGGACAATAAGGTCAATTTTGAAATGGTGGCCGGCTTGGACGAAGAGAAGGAAGAGCTGGCAGAAGTGGTGGACTTCCTGAAGAACCCCAGAAAGTATACAAATCTGGGCGCCAGAATTCCCAAGGGACTTCTGTTGGAGGGTCCTCCGGGAACTGGTAAGACGCTTTTGGCAAAAGCGGTGGCCGGGGAAGCCGGCGTTCCGTTCTTTTCCATTTCCGGTTCTGACTTTGTAGAGATGTTTGTAGGTGTAGGCGCTTCCAGAGTCCGGGATTTATTTGAGAATGCAAAGAAAAATTCTCCATGTATCGTGTTCATCGATGAGATCGATGCAGTGGCCCGCCGCAGAGGTACCGGTATGGGCGGAGGCCATGACGAGAGAGAGCAGACATTGAACCAGATGCTGGTAGAGATGGATGGATTTGGCATCAACGAGGGCATTATTGTAATGGCTGCAACCAACCGGGTCGATATTTTGGATCCAGCGATCCTGCGTCCCGGCCGTTTTGACAGGAAAGTAGTAGTGGGTCGCCCTGACGTGAAGGGCAGGGAGGAGATCCTGAAAGTCCACTCGAAAGAAAAGCCCTTGGGAGACGATGTAGATCTTCACAGAGTGGCTCAAACAACCGCCGGATTTACGGGAGCGGATCTGGAAAACTTAATGAATGAAGCCGCGATTCTGGCGGCAAAGGACGAGAGGACTTTCATTCGCCAGTCAGATATTGACCGGGCATTTATCAAGGTTGGCATCGGCGCAGAGAAGAAGAGCAAAGTAGTTTCTGACAAGGATAAGCGGATCACTGCTTACCATGAGACTGGCCATGCGATTCTGTTCCATCTGCTGGAGGAAGTAGGGCCTGTCCACACGGTTTCCATCATTCCCACCGGAAATGGAGCTGGCGGTTATACGATGCCGCTGCCAGAGCGGGATGACCTCTATATCACGAAAAAGAAAATGCTTCAGACGATCATGGTCTCCCTTGGCGGCCGAATCGCAGAAGAATTGATCTTTGATGACATTACGGCAGGGGCGTCTCAGGATATTAAGCAGGCGACAGCCATTGCCAGGGCTATGGTGACTCAGTACGGAATGTCGGAAAAGGTTGGCATGATCGATTATGGCAATGAAGGAGACGAGGTCTTTATTGGACGCGATCTGGCACATACCAAGAGCTACGGGGAATCTGTGGCTACGGTCATCGACAGCGAGATCAAGAGAATCATTGACGAATGTTATGAGAAGGCCAAAGAGATCATTGCAGAGCATACAGATTTCCTTCACGCCTGCAGTAAGTTGCTGATTGAGAAAGAAAAGATCGGCCAGGCAGAGTTTGAAGCACTGTTTCATTCGGTAGAAGAAAAGAGAATTTAGAAATTGTATACAAAAAAAGTTTAAAATAAAATTGAAGTTTGTGCACACTTTTTTTGAAACCTATGCTATTATAATAGACGTAACCCCCCCCAATACATTATATAGTTTTTGCTACACCCCATAAGAAACGAAATACCTTCTCCTAAAAAGGCCAGCTACCCCGCTGGCCTTTTTACTTGCTGTGGAAACTCTGCTGAGCGGTTTTATATTTTAACAGAGGCGGTATACGATATGTGAAATACGCCTAATTTTTGCGGGTGTTTTTTTAGTTGTGAATTGGGATAAAATCATTTACAATAATAATACAGGAACCAAAATGACAGTAAATTCTGAAACCAGAGGAATTTTATATGAATATGGATTTTGATTGTATTAAGATAGATGGCATGCATTGCAACGGAGTAGGCGATGACAAAGGAAATTCCCAGTGGAAGACGGCAGTGCGGGAGGTTCCCCTCAACAAAGAGGCTTTATTTGCGTCTGAGACACGGGATTATCGGATCCCGGAGGAGCCAAATCCCGGAGAAAGCGTGCTTCTCCGTTTTCGGACCCTGAAAGACAATGTGGATCATGTTTTTCTCGGAATACACGGCCAGAACACTATGGAAGAGATTTCAAAAGCAGAGAGCGACGAGCTGTTTGATTATTATAGCGGCAGCATCGAGGTGGGGCGTGAGGCCGTCCGGTACTTTTTTCAGGTGGTTTCAGGCGGCGAGGTCTGCTATTATAACCGCCTGGGGGCCACGCTGGACAACAGCGAGTGCTTTGGATTCTGCATAACTCCGGGGTTTCACACGCCGGAGTGGGCGAAAGGCGCTGTTATGTATCAGATCGTGGTGGACCGCTTCTGCAATGGAGATAAGTCCAATGACGTTCTGACAAACGAATACGTCTATATCGGAAAGCCGGTTATTCAGGTGAAAGATTGGGATTCTCCCCCAGAGGCGATGGATGTTAGGCGGTTTTATGGAGGCGACCTGCAGGGTGTGCTGGAAAAACTGGATTATATTCAGAGTCTGGGTGTGCGGGTGATATATTTCAATCCTCTTTTTGTCTCCCCTTCCAATCATAAGTACGATATACAGGATTATGAGCATATAGATCCCCATCTCGGCGTGATCATAAAAGATGAGGAGAATGGAGGGCTGGTGAAAGACGATGCGAAGGACAATCAAGAGGCCCAGCGTTATGTAATTAGAACCGCTTCCAGGGAAAATTTGGAGGCCAGCGATGCTCTTTTTCTAAAATTAGTCCAGGAAATCCACAAGAGAGGGATGCGAGTCATCATTGACGGAGTTTTTAATCATTGTGGCTCTTTCAATAAGTGGATGGATCGGGAGCAGATCTATGAGAGAGAAGGCAGCTATGAGCCAGGGGCCTATATTTCAGAGGACAGCCCTTACCATACATTCTTTCATTTTTATAAAGACGGCCCGGAGGAATGGCCTTATAATGCAAGCTATGACGGCTGGTGGGGCCATGATACGCTGCCGAAGCTGAATTACGAAGGTTCTGATAAATTGGAACGCTATATTTTGAACATTGCCAAAAAGTGGGTTTCAGAGCCCTATTGTGTGGACGGCTGGAGGCTTGATGTAGCGGCCGATTTAGGCCACAGCGCTGAGTATAACCACTGGTTCTGGCAGCGCTTCCGCCAGGCTGTAAAGGGAGTCAATCCAGATGCGCTGATTTTAGCGGAACACTATGGGGATCCGGCAGCATGGCTGAAGGGAGACCAGTGGGATTCCGTTATGAATTACGATGCTTTTATGGAGCCGCTCACCTGGTTTCTGACAGGGATGGAAAAACACAGTGACGAATACAATGAGGCACTTTTGGGTGACGGAAATGTGTTTTTTTCTTCTATGATCTACCACATGAGCAGGATGCAGACGCCCTCAATACTGGTGAGCATGAACGAATTGTCTAATCACGATCATTCCCGTTTTCTGACAAGGACCAACAAGATGGTCGGCCGGGTGGGGGATTTAGGATCAGAGGCAGCCTCCGAGGGTGTGAACTATGGTGTGATGCGAGAAGCCGTGATGGTTCAGATGACCTGGCCAGGTGCTCCGACAATCTATTACGGAGACGAGGCGGGGGTGTGCGGCTTTACAGATCCGGATAACCGGAGAACGTATCCATGGGGCCATGAGAATCTGGAACTGATCGAATTTCACAAGTATATGACGGGAATTCACAACCGGATTCCGGCACTGTACAGAGGTGCTTTAAAACCGCTTCTGGCCGGATATCAGGTAATCGCGTATGGAAGAATGGATGGCGATTACAAATGTGTGGTTGTCTTAAATAACAGTGATACGGATCAGGAGATCGAAGTGCCTGTCTGGGAGTTGGGCGTTACCGACACAACCGGACTGAGCCGGATTATGATGACGACAGAAGAAGGGTATAATGTCGGAAAATTGAAGGTGCCGGTGAAAAATGGAAAAATCACAGCGGCAATGCCGCCGTTCAGCAGTGTGCTGTATACGACAAAGGCAGAAGATTTTTTTGGTGTAGGGCAGTAAAACTTGGCGGGAAAGTATACTGGGCTTGAATTACAGCGAAAAAGTGCTTGATTTTCTGACAGCGCTGTGATAGAATAAACACGCTTCTTGAAAGCGTTTGGATGGATTCCCGAGTGGCCAAAGGGGGCAGACTGTAAATCTGTTGCGACACGCTTCGGTGGTTCGAATCCACCTCCATCCATTGGTACAGGAAAAACCAAAGCAGACCTGCCGTAGTGGCGGAACAGGCAGACGCCCGGGACTTAAAATCCCGTGGGTAGTGATACCCGTACCGGTTCGATTCCGGTCTGCGGCATTGAGAGAAAGACCCCGAACTCTACAGAGGAGAGTTCGGGGTCTTTGTATCACAGGAAGAATTGCAGATGGATGTGAAGGCTGGCCAAGGGCTGAAATTTGGCGGCTGTTTTGGCTGCAGTTCTCCAGAGTGCATAGACGAAATCCAGAAACTGTGGTATACTAGGCAAATAGACATGCTGTCTGAGACGGTGTCAATGTGATATGAAAATGTCCGTATTTTTATGATTGTTTGCAGGAGACTGAAATGAAAGAAAGAGTTAAGGTGAAGGGGCAAATGCGCCTTTATCTGCAATGGCCGCTGATTTTGTCACTGCTTCTTATAGCAGCCAACGCAGCAGTAGGAGCCATGGATGTGAGGGCCGGTATGGTAATGGCGGTATTTACTATCGTGTATATTGCCATTGCCATTCATCTGTATTTCCAGAAAAGAAGCAGCCTTTTAGCAGATATGGTGGAGTTTGCCTCCGAATATGCCTGGGTTCAGAAGAGACTGCTTTCGGATATGATGCAGCCTTATGCCATGGCAGACGAGACAGGAAAGCTTATGTGGATGAATAAAGCTTTTGCGAAGCTTACCGGTCTTGAAAAAAATTCTAAAAAGCATCTCCAATCGCTATTTCCTGAAATTAAAAAAGAAGACCTGGAGGAACAGGAGGAAACGGTATCCGTCCATGTCTCTCTGGCAGATAACTGCTATCGGATTGATTTAAAGTGGGTTTCTCTGGAGGACGCAAAGATAGTGGGGAGCCAGCTTGGAGCGGGAGCAGAGAAGGAAAAGCTGCTGGCGGTTTATTTGACCGATGAGACAGAGGTGATCAAGTGCCGTCAGGAGATCAATGATCAAAAGCTGGTAGCAGGATTGATCTATCTGGATAATTATGATGAGGCGCTGGAGAGTGTAGAAGAGGTGCGCCGCTCTCTGCTGACTGCTTTGGTTGACCGAAAGATCAATAAATACATCTATTCCATGAACGGTATTGTAAAGAAAATTGAAAAGGACAAATATTTCTTTGCAATTAAGCAGCAGTATGTTGAGAAGATTCAGGAAAACCGTTTTTCAATCCTGGAGGATGTTAAGACTGTCAATATCGGAAACGAAATGGCAGTGACCCTGAGCATCGGAATGGGGATGAATGGAGACAGCTATAACCAGAACTATGAATTTGCCAGAACTGCTATCGACATGGCTCTTGGGCGAGGCGGCGACCAGGCGGTAGTGAAAAACGGGGGAAAGATCCAGTACTTTGGCGGCAAGGCTCAGCAGGTGGAGAAGACTACCAGAGTCAAGGCAAGAGTTAAGGCCCATGCTCTGAGAGAGCTGATGGAGACAAAGGACAGGCTGCTGATTATGGGACACAAGCGGGGAGATATTGATTCCTTTGGCGCAGCGGTAGGAATCTACCGGATCGCCACAGCTCTGAATAAAAAGGCCCATATCATGGCAAATGACTATACGGCCTCTGTCAAGCCTATGATGGAGCGTTTTATTGGGAATCCGGATTATCCGGAGGACATGTTCCTGACCAGCGAGAAAGCTGCAGAGCTGGTGGACGCCAATACTCTTTTGGTAGTGGTGGACGTAAACAGGCCCAGCATTACAGACGCGCCGGAGCTTTTAAGAATGGTAAAGACGATAGTGGTCCTTGACCATCACCGCCAGTCCAGCGAGATTATTGACAACGCGGTGCTGTCTTACGTTGAACCCTATGCTTCGTCGGCCTGTGAGATGGTGGCAGAGGTTCTGCAGTATATCGCAGACGGAATCAAGATGAAGTCGGCGGAGGCTGACGCCATGTATGCCGGGATCGTGATAGATACGAACTACTTCACCAATCAGACAGGCGTTCGCACATTTGAAGCGGCGGCGTTTTTGCGGCGCAATGGCGCGGATATCACCCGTGTGAGGAAGCTGTTCCGGGATAATATGGAGGAATATCAGGCGAAAGCAGAGGCTGTCCGACAGGCAGAGGTCTATAAGGACGCTTTTGCAATCAGCGTATGCCCGGCGGAGGGCTTGGTAAGTCCTACGGTAGTGGGAGCTCAGGCGGCCAATGATCTGCTGAATATCAACAAGATCCGGGCCTCTGTGGTACTGACGGAGTACAATGGGACAATTTTTGTCAGCGCCAGGTCTATCGATGACATTAATGTTCAGGTCATGATGGAGTACCTGGGCGGCGGCGGCCACCGCAATGCGGCGGGCGCGCAGCTTACAGATATGACGATGGACGAAGCAAAAGAGCGCATTAAAGATGTTATATCACAGATGCTAGAGAAGGGAGACATATCATAACATGCAGGTAGTATTATTAGAAGATGTGAAGTCTTTGGGAAAAAAGGGAGAGATTGTAAAAGTAAATGATGGCTATGCCCATAACTTTATTTTGCCGAAAAAGCTCGGAGTAGAAGCTACGCCTAAAAATCTTAATGATCTGAAGCTGCAGAAAGCCAATGCGGCAAAGGTGGCGGCACAGCAGCTTGCTGAGGCAAAGGAATTGGCTGAAAAGCTGGAAAATCTCTCAGTGACATTGAAAATGAAGGCCGGAGAAGGCGGCCGGGCTTTCGGTTCTGTTTCCGGAAAAGAGATTGCAAAAGCGATTTCTGATCAGCTTGGATTGGAAATTGATAAAAAGAAACTGATTTTGCCGGATCCGATCAAAACATTTGGGAACCATGAAGTGCCGGTGAAACTTCACAGAGATGTTACCGGCAAGCTGACAGTAAAGGTACAGGAAGCGTAATGGAAGAAACCCTGATGAAGCGAGTGCTTCCTCACAGTGCGGAGGCGGAGCAGTCGGTCATCGGTTCCATGCTGATGGACCGGGATGCCATCATAGCGGCCTCGGAGATCATTACCCCGGATGAGTTTTACCAGCACCAGTACGGTGTGATGTTTGAGGCTATGGTGGAGCTGTTTAATGAAGGAAAACCGGTAGATCTGGTGACGCTTCAGGACCGGCTGAAGGAAAAAGATGTACCACCGGAGGTCAGCAGTCTGGAGTTCGTCCGAGATATCATCACCACGGTGCCGACATCAGCGAATGTCCGGTCCTATGCCAATATCGTACATGAGAAAGCAGTTCTGAGAAAACTGATCAAGATAAATGAACAGATTGCAAATACCTGCTATGCGGGGAAAGAGAAGCTGGAAGACATACTGGCTCAGACAGAAAAATCAATTTTTGACCTTCTTCAGTCCAGAGCCGGCGGAGATTTCGTGCCTATCCGGCAGGTGGCGTTAAACGTTCTGGAGAAGATCGAGGTTGCATCCCGAAACCCGGGATCTGTAACGGGCATTCCCACCGGGTTCATTGATCTGGACTATAAGACCTCCGGAATGCAGCCGTCAGACTTTATACTGATTGCGGCCCGGCCGTCTATGGGCAAGACTGCCTTTGTCCTGAACCTGGTGGATTATGTGGCGGTTCGCAATCACATGCCCTGTATGATATTCAGTTTGGAAATGTCAAAAGAGCAGCTAGTCAACCGTATGCTCTCCATGGAATCTAACGTTGACTCCCAAAAGCTGAGGACCGGAAGCCTGACGGATGCAGACTGGGATGCAGTTGTGGAGGGAATCGGAATTATAGGCGGATCCAAGTTGATCATCGATGATACGCCTGGCATCTCGATTACGGAACTGCGATCCAAGTGCAGGAAAATGAAACTGGAGTACGGCCTGTCCATGGTTATTATTGATTACCTTCAGCTTATGAGTGGAAGCGGCAAATCCGGAGATAACCGTCAGCAGGAGATATCGGAGATATCCCGTTCTCTGAAGGCGCTGGCAAGGGAGCTGAATGCGCCTGTGGTAGCTCTGTCACAGCTCAGCCGGGCTTGCGAGACCAGGCAGGATCACCGGCCAATGCTGTCGGACCTGAGAGAGTCCGGAGCCATCGAGCAGGATGCCGATGTGGTAATGTTTTTATACAGAGACGACTACTACAATAAAGATACGGATAAGCCCAATGTGGCAGAAGTCATTATTGCAAAGCAGAGAAATGGCCCGATCGGGACCATTGAATTGCTATGGCGTCCGGAATATACGAAATTTGTCAATATGGCCAGAGACTGATCTGGAAAATCTGCAGAAAAAGTACAGACAGGAAAGCCGCGATCAGATGGTGTGCGCCGTTGGATTGCGGCATTGCTATATAGCGAAGAGCCGGATCCGGCTCTTTGGTGTAGAGACAGGAGTGAGAAGATTGGAAACGAAGCGGGTAAGAATTACAGATCCCGAACATATCAGGGAAGAAGACTTGGAGGAAGCGGCAGCCGTTTTGCGAAATGGGGGCCTGGTGGCTTTTCCCACGGAAACGGTTTATGGCCTGGGGGCAAACGCCCTGGATGAAAGAGCGGCGAAGAAAATATATGAGGCAAAGGGGAGACCGTCGGACAATCCTTTGATTGCCCATATATCCGGACCGGAGGAGCTGGCCCCGCTGGTAGAAGAAATCCCGGAAGCAGCCGAAAAGCTGATGGAACGGTTCTGGCCGGGACCACTGACCATGATATTCCGGAAGAAAGAGATCGTTCCGTACGGAACGACAGGAGGGCTGGACACCGTGGCGGTGAGAATGCCGTCGGATCCTATTGCCCGAAAACTGATCTCAATGGCTAAGGTGCCTGTGGCTGCGCCCAGCGCCAACCTGTCGGGACGGCCCAGTCCCACTACGGCGGAACATGTGTGGCAGGACATGGCAGGAAGGATCGATATCATTGTGGATGGAGGTCCGGTGGGAATCGGTCTGGAATCAACCATTGTAGATGTCACGGGGGAGATTCCCACCGTTCTGCGGCCGGGGGCTGTTACAATGGAGATGCTGGAAGAAACCTTGGGCAGAGTGGAGATTGATCCGGCTATTCTCGGTCCAATGAAGGAAGGGACAAAACCCAAGGCACCGGGAATGAAGTACCGGCACTATGCCCCAAAAGCCGAAATGACTCTGGTGGAAGGGGAGATGGAGCAGGTGGTTCGCTCCATCAACCGGCTGGCAAAGAAGTCCCTGGCGGATGGAAAAAAGGTAGGGATTATTTGTACTGATGAAACCCGTTCCTGCTATCCTGCGGGAATGGTTCGTTCTATTGGCATTCGGGCGAAAGAAGAAACAGTGGCCCACAATTTGTATGCGGTTCTGAGAGAGTTTGACGATCTGGGGGCAGATGTGATCTATTCAGAAAGTTTTCCGGGAGATCAGATCGGTCAGGCGATTATGAACCGTCTGACAAAGGCGGCAGGGTACCATATCATTCATGTAATGTAGAGACACGGAAAGGAGAAGACATGTCAGGAAAAAGAACAGATTATATCACGTGGGATGAATATTTTATGGGCGTAGCGGAGCTTGCCGCAAAACGCTCCAAGGATCCGAGTACTCAGGTGGGGGCCTGCATTGTCAGCAAAGACAATAAGATCCTGTCTATGGGTTATAACGGGTTTCCCATCGGCTGCTCAGACGATGAATTCCCGTGGGGGAAAGAGAATGAGAAGGACGATCCTTACAATGCAAAGTATTTTTATTCAACCCACAGTGAGCTGAATGCTATTTTAAATTACCGGGGCGGAAGCCTGGAAGGAAGCAAACTGTACGTTACCCTGTTCCCCTGCAATGAGTGCGCCAAGGCGATTATCCAGGCCGGAATCAAGACTTTGATTTATGGAAGCGATAAATATGCCGACACGCCGGCAGTCCGGGCATCCAAACGGATGCTTAATGCGGCAGGCGTCCGTTATTACCAGTATCAGCCGACCGGAAGAAAGATTGAGATATACGTATAATGATAAAAGTATTGTTGGCGGCAGTAAACGCAAAATATATTCATTCCAATCTGGGCATTTACAGCTTGAAAGCATATGCCGGAGAGAAGCTTGCTCAGGACGGAGCAGAGATTGAGATCGAGATCGGAGAATATACGATCAACCATCAGAGGGAGCGGATTCTTCGGGATATTTATGAGAGAAGACCGGATATTATCGGTTTTTCCTGCTATATCTGGAATATTTCAGAAATCTGCACATTGGTAGAGGATCTCCCCAAAGTACTTCCCAATGCGGTTATCTGGCTGGGAGGCCCGGAAGTGTCCTACGATGCCCCTGCGGTCCTCAAAAAGCTGCCAGAGGCGGCTGGCGTGATGGCGGGGGAAGGTGAAAAAACCTTTGCAGAGCTTTTGAAAACCTATTGGACGGGAACATCAAAAGACGGCAGAAAAGAGCTGAACAGGGATGCGGATCTGTCGGAAATTCCGGGACTCATCTGGAGGGACAGAAAAGGGGAAATCCGACAAAACTCTGCCAGAGGGCCAATAGATATGGATGAACTTCCATTTGCCTACAAAGACCTGAAAGATTTTGAGAACAGGATCATATACTATGAAAGCAGCCGGGGCTGCCCGTTCTCCTGCAGCTACTGCCTTTCCTCTATCGACAAATCGGTCCGGTTCCGAAATCTGGAGCTGGTAAAAAGGGAGCTGGATTTCTTTTTGGAAAGAAAGGTTCCCCAAGTGAAGTTTGTGGACAGAACCTTCAACTGCAAAAAAGACCATGCTATGGCAATCTGGGAGTATATTCAGGAGCACGATAACGGCATAACAAATTTTCATTTTGAAATTGCCGCTGATATATTGGATGAAGAAGAAATCCGGCTGCTGAGCAGGATGAGGCCCGGACTGGTTCAGCTTGAAATCGGCGTACAGACGGTAAACCCGAAAACGATTAGAGAGATTCGCAGAAAAATGGATCTGAATAGAGTAAAATCTGTAGTAGATCAGATCAATCTGGGGAAAAATATTCATCAGCACCTGGATTTAATTGCAGGACTGCCCTACGAAGGGTTGGAGAGCTTTCGGGAATCTTTTGATCAAGTGTACCGGATGAGGCCGCAGCAGCTCCAACTGGGATTTTTAAAGGTTTTGAAAGGCTCCTATATGGAGGAGGAAAAAGATGCGTACAGCCTTGCTTTTACAGGTGAGCCTCCGTACGAGGTCCTTTCCACACGCTGGCTGTCTTTTGCAGACGTTATTTTACTGAAGCGGATAGAGGAGATGGTTGAGGTCTACTATAACAGCAGCCAGTTTACCTGCACCATCAAAGCGCTGGAGAAAGAATTCGACGGTCCCTTTGACCTGTACCAGGCATTGGCTCAATGGTACCAGAAGCAGGCAGCAGGGGAGAACAGCCAGAGCCGTCTGACCCGGTTTGAATATCTGTTTGCCTTCTTGGAGGAAAAAATTCCGGATAAGTTGGAAGAATACCGGGATCTGATGATGACCGATTTGTACCTGCGGGAAAACGCAAAGAGCCGTCCATCCTTCGCCCGCGATCAGTCCTCATATAAAACTGCTGTCAGAGATTTTTTTATTCGGGAAGAAAAAGAAAGACGTTATCTCCAGGGGTATGAAGGCTGGGATTCAAAGCAAATGGCAAAAATGGCCCATTTGGAAGTGATGAGAGACGGGACGGGGATTCTGTTTGATTATCGGAATCGGGATCCGCTGACAAAGAATGCCGGGATTGTGAGACTGGAGGAATTTGCCGTATATGGTTGATTCATATATTGCCATTGATTTGGAGACAACGGGCTTAGACCCCAAAAGAGATAAAATTATCGAAATCGGTGCTGTTCGTATCGAACAGGGAAAAGAGCGGGAAGAGTTTTCAACCCTTATCAATCCGCGGATGGAGCTGCCTGACCGGATCAGGACTCTTACCGGAATTGATGATTCCATGTTGAGGGATGCGCCGGGAATTGAGGCGGTGATCGGAACGGTAAAGGAGTTTTGCTGTGGGCTGCCGCTTCTGGGACACCGCGTTATTTTTGATTACAGCTTTTTAAAACGGGCAGTTATCGACTGGGGAAATGAAAAAGAGTGGGAGAAAGACGGGATCGATACACTGGCTTTGTGCCGGGAGTTTATGCCGGCGGAAGTGAAAAAATCCCTCGTCTCCGCCTGCGGGTATTTTGGCATAGAAAGCGGAGCGGCCCACAGAGCGTCGGCAGATGCAAGGGCAGCCCACAGACTGTACCAGATTCTGGCTCTTCGGTACGAAGGACAGTCACCGGAAGCTTTTGGCGCCCATCCTATGATTTATAAGGTAAAAAGGCAGCAGCCTGCCACGAAAAGGCAAAAAGAACGCTTGCATGATTTAATAAAATATCATAAAATAAACATGTCTGTGCAAATAGAGTATTTAACCAGAAATGAAGCGTCCCGGCTGACGGATCAGATCTTGTCCCGGTACGGAAGAATATAAAGAGGTGATTGCGATGATAAATATGAGTAATAAAAAGACGAGAAAAATAGTATCTGCGGTTATCGTTATTTTATTGGTAATTGCAATGGTTGTTCCGCTGGTTCTCAGCGCCGTTTCGTTTTAATTTGATTTTGGGAGTGAGGAATCGGGTATGAGAAAAAAGTTTTGGGGAGTTGGAGCTGGGGCACTGATGCTGGCTCTGGCGCTGTCAGTGCCGGCAGCGGCCGAACCCAGACTGCCGGAAGGCCTTTCAGCAGGGGAATGCAGCCTGGGCGGGCTGACAAGAGAAGAGGCTGATCAGGCTGTCAATGATTATGTGTCAGGCCTTGCTTCCAGAAAGATCACCCTGAATATGGGGGAGGATAAGGCGGATACAACCGCGGGAGAGCTGGGACTCTACTGGAGCAATCAGGATGAAGTGAATGCCGCGCTGGATGAGTACCAGAACAGCAATCTGATCAGACAGTATATGAAATCTGCTGATTTGAAGAAGTCCCCGGAATCAATTCCGCTGGAGACTTCAGTAGATGAAGAAAAAGTAAAGGCTTTTATTGAAAGTAAATATTCAGGACTGGTTCAGGCACCCCAGGATGCTGCGATAACCAGGGAAAATGGCGAGTTTGTCATTACGCCGTCAACACCCGGCGTAATGATTGATGTGGAGGCCACCAATGCAGCTCTGCAGGAGGCTTTTCAGGCTGATTTGAAGGAGGCCGTGGAGGTAGAAGCGGCTCTGACAGAGAGCCAGCCCAGAATCAGGACGGAGGACCTGGAAACCATACAGGATCTTCTCGGTACTTTTTCCACAGATTTCAGCAGCAGCTCTTCGGCTCGGGCTACCAACCTCCAGGTGGGCGCCGGAAAGATCAACGGCCACGTGCTGATGCCCGGAGAGACCCTGTCCGGTTATGAGTGCCTCCAGCCCTTTACGGCGGAGAACGGATATAAGAATGCAGCGACGTATGAAAATGGCCAGGTGGTGGACAGCATCGGCGGAGGTGTCTGCCAGATTGCCACGACATTGTATAATGCAGCCTTGCAGGCAGAATTGGAAATTACCCAGAGGCAGAACCATTCTATGATCGTCACCTACGTTCAGCCTTCTATGGATGCTGCCATTGCCGGCACGGTAAAGGATATCAAGATTACGAATAACTACAGCACACCCATCTACGTAGAAGGATATACGGAGGGCAGGACCTTGACTTTTTCCATATACGGGAAAGAGACACGGCCGGACAATCGGAAAGTAGAGTACGTGTCAGAGATTCTCAGTAGGACCGGTGCGGGAGCACCCAAGGAGATTGTAGATCCTGCTTTGGCTCCGGGCGCCAGAGTGAAAGTCCAGTCTGCCCACAATGGACTGACATCCAGGCTCTGGAAAGTGGTTTATGTCGATGGGGCCGAAGTGGAGAGAACGCTTCTAAACTCGGACACCTATACGGCCTCTAAAGCGATCTATCGGGTGGGACCGCCTGCTGCGGCTGTTGTTGTGCCTCCGGAGATGATTCCGACAGAATCTCAGCCGGCCGAGACAGCAGCGGAAGTACCGGCGGAGACGGCCCCGGAGGAGACCGTTCCGGTGGAAACGGATCCCAGTGTGTATGGGCCAGGAATCGGCTTAGATGTTCCCGACGGAAGTGTTCAGGCACCTGCCGAGACGGCTCCCGCAGAGACACAGCCTGCACAGACAGAGGGAGCAGCAGGATGATACGGAGAACAGAGAGAGAACGGATGGGCCGAATGGTTCCCGGGGAAGAGCTGGTGGTAGCAGGATATATCGGCGAGACTGGAGCGGCAGCTATTGCCAGGGCAAGAGAAAAGGAACTTTTGGCCTGGTTTACAAGAGACTATATAAGGGCGATCCAGGAAGAGGATCGTCTGGCGGTAGAGCTGTCCCGGAGGGATTGGGAAGCTCTTGGAGCGACGGAATATGAAATGACGGGAGAGGGCGGTATATTCACCGCCCTCTGGACACTTTCAGCCACATACCAAAAAGGAATCTCAGTGGAATTGCCGTCCATTCCGGTACGGCAAAAGACAATAGAGCTGTGTGAGCGGTATGAGCTGAATCCATATCGCCTTTGGTCCGGCTGCGCCCTTTTGGTGGCAGACAACGGAGGGCGGCTGGTGAGACAGTTGAAAAAGATGGGTATCAATGGGGCAGTGATTGGCTGCGTTCTGCCCGGGGCAACGAAAGAAATTTGCTGCCGGGGGGAAACAGGGTGTCTGGAGAGGCCAAGGCCGGACGAGGTGTACCGGATCCTGCCTGGTTTTGGAATAGAAGAAGGAGGAGAAACGGATGAGAGAGAAAATTTTAGCGGTAATTGAAAAAAACAGCCGGATTGATTTAAAAGATCTGGCGATCCTTTTGGGCGAGAGCGAAGCCGCAGTGGCCAATGAGATTGCCGATATGGAGAAAGAACACATTATCTGCGGCTACCATACGCTGATCAACTGGGATAATACCAGTGAAGAGAAGGTGCAGGCTCTGATCGAAGTCAAAGTTACGCCTCAGAGAGGAATGGGATTTGATAAAATCGCAGAACGGATTTATCAGTACAGTGAAGTGGATTCTGTATTTTTAATGTCCGGCGGGTATGATTTTACCGTTATCATCGAAGGCAAGACAATGCGTCAGGTAGCCCTCTTTGTATCCGAAAAGCTTTCCACTCTGGATTCTGTTCTCAGCACAGCCACCCACTTTGTTTTGAAAAAGTATAAAGACCACGGTACTATTATCGCAGAGCCTGCTCAAGATGAAAGGATGCCGATCAGCCTATGAGAAATCCATTATCAGAAACCATTGTAAAGATCCCACCATCAGGGATTCGTAAATTTTTTGATATTGTCAGCGAAATGAAGGATGCCATTTCTCTGGGCGTAGGTGAACCGGATTTCGATACACCGTGGCATATCAGGGAAGAAGGGATCTACTCTTTGGAGAGAGGAAAGACCTTTTACACTTCCAATGCCGGCCTGAAAGAGCTGAAGCAGGAGATTGCCCACTACCAGAAGCGCAAATACGGCGTTATGTATGACTATACAGATGAGATCGTAGTGACGGTAGGCGGAAGCGAGGCGATAGATCTGGCATTGAGGGCAATGATCAATCCGGGGGCCGGAGAAGAGGTCCTGATCCCTCAGCCGAGCTATGTCTCTTATGTGCCATGTACGATTTTGGCCGGAGGCGTGCCGGTTGTAATTGAGCTGGAAGCGAAAGATGAATTTCGCCTTACACCGGAGAAATTGCTGGAAAAACTCACCCCGAAAACAAAGATCCTGATTCTTCCGTTCCCCAATAACCCTACGGGGGCTATCATGGAAAAGGAAGATTTGGAAGCGATTGCGGAAATTATCGAGGAACACGACCTGTTTGTCATCTCGGATGAGATCTATGCAGAGCTTACATATAAGGGCCATCACACTACCATCGCTTCAATTCCGGGAATGCGGGAACGGACCGTACTGATCAACGGCTTCTCGAAAGCTTTTGCGATGACGGGATGGCGTCTCGGATATGCATGTGCTCCGGCATTGATTTTGACTCAGATGCTGAAGATCCACCAGTTTGCCATCATGTGCGCTCCTACCACCAGCCAGTATGCGGGCATCGAAGCTCTGAAAAACAGCGACGAGGATGTAGAGAAAATGCGCGAGGCGTATAACCAGCGCCGCCGTTATCTGATGCATGCTTTTCAGGAGATGGGGCTGGAATGCTTCGAGCCGTATGGGGCTTTTTACACCTTTCCGTGTATTAAGCGCTTTGGAATGACATCGGATGAGTTTGCCACCAGACTGTTACAGGAGGAAAAGGTGGCGGTTGTTCCGGGAACGGCTTTTGGAGATTGCGGGGAGGGATATCTGCGTATCTCTTACGCCTATTCCCTGGATAATTTAAAAGAAGCCCTGGGCAGAATAGATCGATTTATCAAGAGGCTGGATAACCATGAACATTGTACTGTATGAGCCGGAAATGCCGGCAAACACTGGAAATATCGGGAGAACCTGTGTTGCTACGGGGACGCGGCTTCACCTGATTGAGCCGTTAGGTTTTAAGCTGAACGAAAAACAGCTTAAAAGAGCAGGGCTGGATTATTGGGATAAGCTGGATGTTACGGTCTACAGCGACTTTAATGAGTTTTTGGAAAAGAATTCAGGAGCAAAACTGTATATGGCGACGACAAAAGCGCCTAACGTATACACGAATATCTCCTATGAACCGGACTGCTATATTATGTTTGGGCCGGAGAGCCGTGGTATTCCGGAAGAAATTTTGGTCAACTACCAGGAGACATGCGTAAGGATTCCTATGTGGGGGGAGATTCGCTCGCTGAATCTTTCCAACTCCGTGGCGATTATTTTATACGAAGCCCTGCGGCAGAACAATTTTGACAAAATGACGCTGGAGGGGCATTTGAGAAACTATCAGTGGAAATAGGAAAACGGAAACATATGTAAATGAGATGAGGGCATTGGGAAATCGTCAGAATTGACGGTGGAACAGTGCCCTTGTTTTCAGTACGGAAACGCTGACAGCTCTTTTAAGCATTCCTGGAATCACCATTTTTAGTACAATATAGATTCAAATTATAAAAAAAGTATAAAATATATCTAATATAAGTTGAATTTAATAAATTGGTCACAAAGTGAACACAATTGTTTTTTAATATAGACTCCACAAAGAGAGATTCTTTGTAGATTAAAAAAGAGGAGAGATTATTATGAGAAAGATGACAAAAACCATGAGTGCAGCTGTGATCAGCGCTATGCTGGCAGCTTCTGTATTGACAGGATGCGGCGGAACCGATGCAGAGGAGACCACTACCGCAGCGGTAGAGACCACCGTCGAGGAGACGACAACTGCGGAGGAGACCACTGAGGCAGAAACTACCGAGGAGGAGACTACCGAGGCCGAGGCTTCTGAGGAAGAGACAAGCGTAGAGGCTGAGTCAGCAGAAGAAGAGACCGGAGCCTCTGAAGAGGAGACCGCAGCAGAAGAAGAAACATCTGCAGAAGGTGAGTCAGACGAAGAGGCTGGCTCAGAAGCAGAATCTGATGCCGCTGAGTCCGAGACTGCTGCAGAATAAGGAAAAAGAGCAGATACACAGAACTTGATGAAAAAAAGCTGGCTGAGATTGCTGTAAATGGGCATCTCGCCAGCTTTTCATATATGGTGATGTCGTTAAAGTGACAGCGTCCGGCACGTGAGTCCCGTTTACGGAACTCTGCGTTCAAAATCAGAAAGGAAAGGCCTTTAATATGCTTCTTGCTACGCTGAGACCGTTGGCAGATGCCTGCTGCAAACCTCTGGTGACAGAGGCGCCGTCGCCGATGGCCCGGAGCCCTTTGATGCTGGTCTCGAAATCTCGGTTTACAACTACCTTATTGGAATAAAATTTCACTTCCACACCGTAGAGAAGAGTCTCATCGCTGGCAATGCCCGGGGTGACTTTATCCAGTGCCAGAAGCATTTCTTTAATGTCCACCATGATTCGGTGAGGAAAGACCAGGGACAGATCGCCAGGAACGGCATCCTTCAGCGTCGGTACAAGATTGTTGCGGCAGAGGCGCTCTTCTGTGGTGCGGCGGCCTCTCTGGAAATCTCCGAAGGTCTGAACCAATATCTTGCCATCGCAGAGCATATTGCTGAGCTGGGCGATATGTTTGCCGTACTCAATGGGAGTCTTGAAAGGCTTTGTAAAATTCTTGGACACCAGTATGGCAAAATTGGTATTATGAGTCTTGTATTCTTTGGATTTATAGGCATGGCCGTTTACCACAGCCAGACCGTTCTCGTAATATTCTGTCGCTACTTCACCGGAGGGATTTGTGCAGAAGGTCCGGACCTTATCGTCAAAGGTAGGGGTATAGTAGACCAGCTTGGCTTCATAGAGATTTTTGTTTAAAAATTCCATCACCTCATCTCGGACCTCTACCCGGACACCGATATCTACCGTGCCAACCTGGGTTTCAATTCCGTGGCTGCCGCAGATATGGCTGAACCAGTCAGAACCCTCCCGGCCGATAGCTGCCACGATTTCCTTGGCATAGTATGTTTCGCCCTTGTCGGTCACGACCCCGTAAGCCCGGCCATTCTCAATCAGGATATCCTGAACCATGGTCAGAAATTCCATGTGGACACCTTCGGAGAGAAGATGTTCCTGCAGACGGGTATAGATTTTGTAGCCTTCCTCCGTACCGAGATGGCGGATGGGACACTCGATCAGCTTCAGGTTTGCCTGTATTGCTTTGCGGCGAATATCTTCAATTTCTTTCTGTTTGTCAACGCCGTAGACATTGGTGTCAGCCCCGAATTTCAGATAAATGCTGTCAGACTCCTGAATAAGGTCCAGAGCTTCATCATATCCCAGGATATCCGGGAGGGTGCCCCCCACATCGGGAGACAGAGACAGCTTGCCGTCGGAGAAAGCGCCGGCTCCGGCAAAGCCCGTGGTGATAGAACAGGGCTTGCAGCCTACACATACTTTGGTTTTCCGTTTGGGACAGACCCGGTTTTCAATGGGACGCCCCTTTTCGATCATCAGAATTTCCATTCCGGGATGCTTCCGCATCAATTCATAGGCACAGAAAATTCCGGAAGGCCCGGCTCCGATAATGATCACATCAAAATTTGTCTGATTCATAACATCACTCCTATCTTGAAAAATCCACAGTATTTTTGCCGCAATAAAAAAACCAGTACCGGAAAGAAGGCTTATAGTCAACTATTCCGGTAGCTGGTAGAAACGTTCAACCTGTATTATGAACATATATAAGCACGATAAATATTCTAGCATACTTGGAAAAATGGGGCAAGGCAAAGTTTACGATTTTTTGTGAAGAGTTTGCCGGGCAGTGCCGAAGTAAAGCCGGACAGGCTTTGCCAGCAGAGGATAAAGAACGCAGGCAATGAGCAGGCCGCTGATGCCCTGGATTATGTTAGCGGGAACGCTGGCTGCAGCAGCAGCGAACCCATAGATTGGCGTCTCGCACAACAGATACCCTGTAGCCACCACAAGAATATCCAGGATGCCACCGCACACGACGGAAGGCCAGGAGGATTTTATTTTTCCGCTCAGATACAGGGAAAGCCAGGCGGTCAGAAAGGCCACAAGGCCCTTTACTGCAAAGGTAATAGGAACATAGATAAAATAGCCCCCCAAAAGATCGGCCAGACAGGAACCGATGCCCGCGGCCAGAAAAGCCCATCCGGGGGAGAGGAACAGGCCGCACAGGATCACGACTCCGTCGCCGGGATGGACGTATCCGCCTGTACCCGGTGTAGGGATTCGGATAACCATTGTCGCAGTGCAGACCAAAGCTGCAAAAAGAGCAGCGGTGATTAATTTTTTTACTGATTGCTGTTTCATGTCATATATTCCGTCCTTTCTATAACTTTTCTAACTATACTATACAAGTGGATTGATTAAAATATCCAGTTTGATAATTATTAACCAGTCCAGATGGCAAAAAGAAACCGAAGGCCCTGGCTGATTTTACTATAAAAATGCGGTATACAAAATGAAAAAATTAGGGTATACTAATACTATTAGAGACAATCAATTATGAATGATAATAACAGCGTTAGATTCCCAGGCGGTGAATCTAGCGCTTTTGTGGCGTGGGTAAAAATACCGAAGGAAACAGGAATGGAGGCAAAATCATGTATATTATTGCGGGATTGGGAAATCCGGGAAGGCAGTACGAAAATACCAGACACAACGCGGGCTTTATGGCATTAGACGCTTTGGCAGACCAGCTTGGCGTTGCGGTGGAGGAAAGAAAGCATAAGGCGCTCTGCGGAAAAGGCGTGATCGGCGGCGAAAGAGTCCTTTTGCTCAAACCCCAGACGTTCATGAACTTAAGCGGGGAGAGTATTCGGGCGGCTGCCGATTTCTACAAGGTGGAACCGGAGCATATCATGGTAATATATGATGATATTAGCCTGAATCCGGGACAGCTCCGCATCAGAAAGAAGGGGAGTGCAGGGGGACATAACGGGATCAAGAGCATTATTGCCTGCCTTGGAACCCAGGAATTCCCGCGAATAAAGGTAGGCGTGGGAGCCAAACCGGATCGAATGGACCTGGCGGATTACGTTCTGGGGCGTTTCTCACAGGTTGAAGGGCGTATCATGGAGGATGCGGCGAAGGAAGCCGGACAGGCGGCCCAGTCAATCATTCTCGATGGGATGGAGGCAGCGATGAACCGGTATAATGCAAAGAAATCACAGGAGTGAGTATGAATAATCCATTAGTAGAACTGAAAGAATACGAAGATCTGCAGGAAGCCTTAAAAAGGGAAAAAGGCCCTGTACAGGCTACAGGGTGTATGGATTCCCAGAAGGTTCAGCTTATGTATGAACTGGGGACACCCTACTCCTGGAAGCTGGTAGTGACTTATGATGAGACCAGAGCAAGAGAGCTGTACGACGATTTTAAGAATTTCACCTCCAATGTCTGGCTGTATCCGGCAAAAGATCTGCTGTTCTTTAGTGCAGATATTCACGGGAACCTGATGGTCAGAGAGCGGCTTGCAGTGCTGCGCCGGCTTCTGGAGGAACCGGAGGGAATCGTGATTACCACTGTGGACGGTCTGATGGATCATTTGATACCATTGGAAAATCTGGCGGGGCAGGTGCTGACAGTTAAGGCCGGGGAAACCATCGATCTCCATAAGTGGAGAAAAGCCCTGACTGCTCTGGGATACGAAAATATGGTCCAGGTGGATGGAATGGGGCAGTTCTCGATCCGGGGAGGAATTATTGATGTGTTTCCCCTGACGGAAGAGACGCCAGTGCGGATTGAGCTTTGGGACGATGAGGTGGATTCGATCCGCACCTTTGATTTGGAGAGCCAGCGCTCCATTGAGCAGTTGGATGAAATTTCTATCTATCCGGCTGCAGAGGTGGCAGTGGATCAGGAGAATTTGTCAGCGGGGATAGAGCGACTGGAGAAAGAGGCGGCTTCCTATGAAAAAGCTCTGAGAGGACAGAGAAAGATCGAAGAAGCCAGCAGAATCCGCGGCATCATCGGAGAACTGACAGAGGGGATCAAAGAAGGCTGGAAGCTTCACGGTCTGGACGGATACATTAAATACTTTTACACGGATACAGTGTCTTTTCTGGATTACTTTTTAGATGAAAAGGGATTGATTTTTTTAGATGAACCTCTGCGCTTAAAGGAAAAAGGGGAAACCGTAGAAGCGGAATTCAGAGAAAGTATGGTTCAGCGTCTGGAAAAAGGATATCTTTTGCCCGGCCAGACGGAGCTTTTGTACCCTGCCAGAGAGATTCTGGCCAGAAGTCAGACAAACAGAACGGTATATCTGACCGGATTGGATCAGAACCTGCCGGGGATGACCGTCCACGAAAAATTTGGCTTTACAGTAAAGAATGTCAATTCTTATCAAAACAGTTTTGAAATGCTGATCAAGGATCTTACCCGGTGGAAAAAGGACGGATACCGGGTTGTTCTTCTGTCTGCATCCAGAACCAGGGCAAGCCGCCTGGCAGGAGACCTGAGGGAATACGGCCTGAAGGCCTACTGCCCGGACGAGAATCAAAATGAGAACACAGTTCGCCCGGGAGAGATTCTGGTAGTCTACGGAAATCTTCACAGAGGGTTCGAGTACCCGCTGATTAAGTTCGTAGTAATCACAGAAGGGGACATGTTCGGCGTTGAGAAAAAGAAGCGCAAGAGAAAGAAAACATCCTATCAGGGAAAGAAAATTCAGAGCTTTTCCGAACTGTCCGTGGGAGATTACGTGGTTCACGAGGACCATGGTGTGGGAATCTACCGGGGAATTGAAAAAATTGAACAGGACCATGTGGTTAAGGATTATATCAAGATCGAGTACGGGGACGGCGGCAATCTGTATCTGCCGGCTACCCGCTTAGAGGGAATCCAGAAATATGCCGGGGCGGAAGCCAAAAAGTCAAAGCTGAATAAGCTGGGAGGCGGAGAATGGACCAAAACGAAGACCCGCGTAAAGGGGGCGGTTCAGCAGATCGCGAAGGATTTGGTTCAGTTGTATGCAGCCCGACAGTCAGATTCCGGATTTCAGTGCGGCCCGGATACAGTCTGGCAGAAAGAATTTGAAGAGCTGTTTCCGTACGAAGAAACGGAAGATCAGCTGGAAGCAATTGAGGCGACGAAGGCGGATATGGAGAGCCGCAAGATTATGGACCGCCTGATCTGTGGGGATGTGGGATTTGGAAAGACTGAGATCGCGCTCCGGGCAGCGTTTAAAGCTGTTCAGGAGAGCAAACAGGTGGTATATCTGGTGCCGACTACTATCCTGGCCCAGCAGCATTACAATACATTTGTCCAGAGGATGAAAGATTTTCCTGTCCGGGTGGATATGCTCTCCCGGTTCCGGACGCCGGCACAGCAGAAAAAGACCCTGGAGGATTTAAAAAAGGGGCTGGTGGATGTGCTGATTGGAACACACAGAGTGCTTTCCGCCGACGTAGTATTTAAAGACCTTGGGCTTCTGATTATTGACGAAGAGCAGCGGTTTGGAGTTACACATAAGGAAAAGATTAAACAATTAAAGAAAAATATTGATGTCCTGACTTTGACGGCAACTCCGATTCCCAGAACCCTTCATATGAGCCTGGCAGGTATCCGGGATATGAGCGTGCTGGAAGAACCGCCGGTAGACCGGATTCCGATTCAGACCTATGTGATGGAATACAATGAAGAAATGGTTCGGGAGGCGATACATCGGGAAATGGCGCGGGGCGGCCAGGTATATTACGTTTATAATCGGGTAAACGATATTGTCGAGGTGGCAAACCGCATTGCGGCTCTGGTGCCGGAGGCATCGGTTGTCTTTGCCCACGGACAGATGAGAGAGCACGAGCTGGAGAAGATCATGCTGGATTTTGTCAACGGGGATATTGATGTGCTTGTTTCCACAACAATCATTGAAACCGGTCTGGATATCCCCAATGCCAACACAATGATTGTCCATGACGCCGATCATATGGGGCTTTCCCAGCTCTACCAGCTCAGAGGCCGGGTAGGGCGGTCAAATCGGACGGCTTACGCGTTTTTTATGTATAAAAGAGATAAAATGCTGAAAGAGGAAGCAGAGAAAAGGCTCCAGGCAATCCGGGAATTTACAGAGTTGGGTTCTGGCATTAAGATCGCTATGCGGGATCTGGAGATTCGGGGAGCCGGGAACGTTTTAGGAGCAGAACAGCACGGCCATATGGAAGCTGTGGGTTACGATCTGTACTGCAAGCTGCTGAACCAGGCGGTTCGCGCGATACAGGGACTGGACAAAGAGGAGGATGCCTACGAGACAGTGGTGGAGTGCGATATCAATGCATACATTCCGCCGTCGTATATCAAAAACGAATATCAGAAGTTGGATATTTATAAGAGGATATCAACGATTGAAAATGAAGAAGAGTATATGGATATGCAGGATGAGCTGATGGACCGCTTCGGAGAAATTCCCAGGGCAGTGGAAAATCTGCTGCGGATTGCCGCTCTGAAAGGGATTGCCCACAGTGCGTATGTGACGGAGGTTTCCATAAACCGTCAGGAGATTCGCCTTTCCATGTATCCAAAGGCCAATATCAATGGAGCGGGAATTCCCCCGTTGGTTGAGGCCCACAAAGGCAAACTGAAGTTCCATATGGGTGATGAGCCCTATTTCCTGTATCAGGAGACGAACAAAAAGAATCAGGACAGCAGTGCCATGATGGAAAAAGCCAAAGAAATTTTAACGGAACTTCAGAAGATGGTTCCTCAGAAAAATAAATAGGCGAATTTGAAAGATATATTTAGGGTTTTTGTAAGGATTTCTCCCTTTGATTCTGATATTATAAAATCAGAAGCGAGCAGAAAGAATATGTCGGGATTGCCAAATACCGGCTTTTGCGAGTAGGGGGAGATAGAAAAATGAAGAGAGCAGGCAAAAAGACTTCAGGCATCTGTAAGAAGGTTTCTGGCGCAGCGCTTACGGTTATCCTTCTGGCGGGAGCCTTCGGGGGCGAGACAGCATATGCCGCTGCAGGATGGGAGGAGCATTCAGGGGGAACCTGGCGCTACGTGAAGGAAGATGAAAGCTATGCCGCCGGAGAGTGGCTCTGGATCGACGGCCAGTGCTACTGCTTTGATGAGAGCGGATGGCTGTATATGGGCTGCATCACACCGGACGGATACTATGTAGATCATTCCGGCGCATGGATTCCGGATGCAAAGACGATGCTCGGCATGGATTTCTTGGCAGATGAGGTGGAACGGGTGGAATGGTATATCATTCCCCATCCGACTTCAACAGAGAAGATGGAGATTACAGATCCGGAAGATATTGAGGCAGTCTGGCGGATGGTATGCAATATGGAGATCAGCGAGGGCATGGTTAAGAGAAGCCTTGAGGGATCCAAAAGCGTTATCCGGTTCTGCAGAAAAGACGGGACGGAATTTCGGGTAACAGCGAATTTATACGACGTATCTACGGGCCACTGGTTTCCGGAAGGAGAAGAGCGGTATCGGTCCAATGTGACCATAGATAAGGAGAATCCCCTTTGGCAGGAAATGAACCAAAAATACTCTTCTCAACCGGTGGGAAAGGATGGATACCACCAAATTTACCCTTATATGCAGATTGCACCGGAGCGGAATGTGAACCGGGTAATCGGTCAATAACGTTTATCTTTCGCAAGTGGGGGCAGATGCAGCTAAAACAGTGCATCTGCCGCTTTTTTGTTGTGCTAATTCTGCCTTGCAGGATTTTCCTGAAAATCCTGGCGATCCAGATCTTTCAGAACCCCACGCATGATCACAATGCTCAAAAAGAACGTACAGATGTCAGATATGGGCTGGGCGGCCTGGATACCCAAAAGCCCCCAGACGTGAGATGCTATAATTAAGATGGGGATGAGAAAGATTCCCTGTCTGGACATGGAGAGAATAGTAGCCCGGATTCCGTAGCCGACGGATTGAGTACACATATTGGACATGGTAAAAAATCCATTTAAAGGTACTGTACAGATCTGCAGCCTGAGGGCCAGAGTACCGATGGCAATAACTGCGGCGTCATCTTTTCGGAACAGTTCGATGACATGGCTGGAAAAAAGGAAAATAGTGGCACTGAGAACCAAGAGGAAAATAGTGCTGACTTTGACGCAGAACCAGAAGGATTTTTTCACACGGCTGTACTTATGCGCTCCGTAAGAAAAAGCGCACACCGGCTGGAAGCCCTGACCGAACCCGACCATAACAGAGTTCAGCAGTATAGTGCATTTGCTTACGATGGCCATAGCTGCAATCGCTGCGTCTCCATAAGGCCGGGCAGTAACATTGAGGACAATACTGGAAAGGGATGCCATTCCCTGACGTCCCAGGGACGGAAGACCACCGAAGATAATGTTTTTATAGATGGACGGTTTGGGAAGAAAGTTGCGAAAGCGAATCGTAACACAGTCTTTTCTCAAATTACACTGGGCCAGCAGGATACAGAAACTGACGAACTGAGATAGCCCTGTGGCAATGGCGGCCCCGGCGGTACCCAGATCGAATGTAAATATAAAAAGAGGATCAAGAAAAATATTTAAAATCCCGCCAGTGGTGATTCCTACCATAGCGTACATGGCGAGTCCCTGAAGGCGGAGAAGATTATTCATAATAAAAGAACACATCATAAACGGTGTTGCCAGGAAAATATACTGGGCATAATCTACGGCATAAGGCTTGATTGTTTCAGTGGAACCCAGAAGCATTACGATTTCTTCGATATTGCTGACTCCAATGATTGCGATCAGGGTACCCAGGATCAATCCGGTAAAAAATCCGGTCGAGGCAATTTTTTCGCCCAATTCCTGATTGCCGGCTCCGAAGGTGCGGGCCATGTAGTTGCCACTGCCCATACCGATCATAAAAGAAAGGGCCTGGATGATTGCCATGGCCGAAAAAATAACGCCTACAGCTCCGGAAGCGCTGGTGCCGATCTGGCTGACAAAAAAGGTGTCGGCCGTATTATAGATTGAGCTGACCATCATGCTGATAATAGTCGGAATTGCCAGCTTGGGAATGACGGTCTCGATTGGACCATTTACCAGCATCTCATGGCGCTCTTCTTGTGTCTGATGATTTTTCATTTGTATCCCACCCCTCAGCAATTTCTTTAAATGTAAACTTCTTATATTGTAACACCTTTTTAACATTGGGGGAAGATTTTATACAAAAAGAATTCTAATAGAAAATTCGCCGAAACCTTGAGGTTTATACCAACAAACTGATTGGTGGGTTCTGTTTTTTCAGACGGATTGCTATAATTATTTAAAATAGAGGTAGTAGTAATATCGAAATCTGAAATCATCTTGAAAAATGCAGAGCTATTCTGCAGGCCGTATACGGAGACAAATCCGGGAAAAGGAGAATGGGACAGAAAGAGATGAGAAAGACCAGAATCGAGCTGTTTGCAGCGATAACAATAATAGGTCTGTGGGCCTGCGCCCGTCAGCCTGAAGCCACTGTTCAGGCTCAGAGTCAGTCGGAACATACGGAAGTTGGAGCGGAATCAGATGGAACGGCTGCCCCAGAGGCGCGGTCGGATGAAGTGACCGACGGAACGGAAACTTACCGGGATTTTGTGGTGGACAGTGTGCTCCATTCCCGTGAACTTGGGGATATCCATTACTGCATCTACATACCGGAAAGTTACGACGGAAGTGAGGCTTACAGCCTGTACATCACTCTGCCGGGATATCAAGGCCTTTATTTTCAAGGAGCAGGAGTCAATATTCAGACAGAAGAATTTGCCTTTGAAGCGAGGAACTACAAGGATGAGATGATTGTAGCTGCCCCGCAGTTGGAGGACTGGGGAGAGACCTCCGCTGACAAGACGATTGGGCTGACGGAGTACTTTCTGGAACATTATAATATTGATCCGGAACAAGTCTATATCAATGGGTATTCCGGAGGCGGGGAAACCCTGTCTCTGGTACTGGACAAGCGGCCGGACCTTTATACGGCTGCGCTGATGTGCAGTTCTCAGTGGGATGGCGGATATGAGGCGCTGACACAGGCAAGAACCCCTGTTTACTTTGTGACAGGAGAATCTGATGAGTACTACGGAGCCGAGCCATTTCGCCAGGCCTATCAGGAGATCAGGAGTCGCTACGAAGCAGAGGGCCTCTCTGAGGCTGAGATCGATGAACTTGTACGGCTGGATATCAAGCCGGCTTCCTACTTTGAGGCCGGAGGTGTGACGAACCAGCATGGCGGAGGCGGCCAATTGTTTTGCAGAGACGCCGCCGTAATGGGGTGGCTGTTCGGAAACCATCAATAATAGAGATCCGATTTGGAGAGGGGGAGATCTTTATGAATGCATTGTGCTGGTTGGGCCTCTCTGCAGTAACCTGGTATCTGGCAGGGCTTTATCAGATGGAAATACTGGGGATTATTGTGCTGATCCAGATCTTTTTATTTGTCAGTATGTTTGTGATCTCTTTGTATCTTAGAGATAAGATCAGCGGAACGATTTTTGTGAAGAACGGTTTTGAAGAGCGGGGACAGGAAGCAGAGGGAGTACTCCGACTTTCTAACAGAGGGAGAATTCCCATGATTGGACTCTGTGCATCGATTCGATGGCATAATAGTCTTTTTCAGACAAAAGGACGGACAAAGGTGAAAGGAAATTGTATGCCTGGTGATCAGACGGAGGAGGCATTTTGTCTGCCGACGGAAAATTGTGGGAATATCCGGATCTGGGCGGCATGGATGAAAGTTCGGGATCCCATGGGGTTATTTGCCTGGAAGCGCCGACTGGATTGTCAGACCTGCCTGACAATTCTGCCAAATACAGATCATATTGGTTTAGACGGACAGAATCTGGGCAGTTTGTCAGGCGGCCAGAGCGGATACCGTTCAATAGGGCCGGACGGGACGGAGATGGACCAGGTGAGAGGCTATCGGCCAGGGGACTCTCCGAGGCAGATCCACTGGAAGCTAAGCGCCAGATACGGGGAATTGATGGTAAAGCAATATCATCGGGAAAAGGGAGGTACAGCGGTACTGCTGGCGGCAGGAGACGGATGGGGAGAAAAGAATGCCAAAGAAATAAATGATTTTCTGGATACGGTCTCTGCTGTGATTCGGGGATTCCTTTTGGAGTCCTGGCAGATCAGGCTTATGTGGAAATCTTCGGAAAACGGAGAACTGATGGAATACTCGCTGCTTGAGTCGGAGGAATATCAGGAGGCTATGGATGCCCTGATGAAGGAAATCGGACTGAGAAAAATTGAGAAAGGGCAGGAAAGAACAGTGGCTTCAGAGGAGGAAATGCAGGTGAAGGCAACTTTGCCGGGAAATGCAGTTCTCCTGAAGCTGGACTGGGATGGGACTCTCTATGCTGATGGCACCCCAGTGCTTGAAGCCGGAGCAGAGTGAGAGGGGATGAATAGATATAGAGGAGAAACGGTATCAGAGACAGCTATTTTTATACATAAATTATGCCTGCCTGGCGACCGGTCTGTTACTGCTCCCTAATTTGCCCGGAAACCAGGGGGAGCTGAGATCAGTGCACCTGGCAATACTGCTTTTGTGCTGCACCGGAGTCTGGTCATCTCGCGTTTTCGGAAAAATGGTTGGGATTGTTATCTGGCCGCTGATCGGAATCATTGAGATTTGGGTTGTATTTAGCGGAAGACTATCAGGCATAGAAGCAGTGGGAATTTTGCTGCTGG
This sequence comes from uncultured Lachnospiraceae bacterium, assembly GCA_904395885.1. Classification (GTDB taxonomy): domain Bacteria; phylum Bacillota; class Clostridia; order Lachnospirales; family Lachnospiraceae; genus UMGS1370. Next base: position 1,159 of record CAJFOF010000038.1, on the reverse strand, counting down.
CGCTCCTTGTCTATCTGTTTGCAGTTCGCCTTCGGCTGGGTGCCGGTCTGGCCGGTGCTGCAGCGGCCGGAGCTCTGCTGGGCCGCCTGTTTGGCGTCCAAACAGAAGAGACCGGATTTTTGCTGCTGTTTGGAGCTTATATTGGATGCAGATGTTATAAAACCGCACAAGGAGAAACGGATAGCAGCCGCGCGGAGGAAGGCGGGCTGAAAGTTCTGGCCGGTGTTTTTTGTGTGTGCATGTTTTTGGCAGGAGCGGTTCCGCAGGCATATCGAGAAAAGCTGATTGACGGGTCGGTTCTCCTGCAGCAGCAGGTGCTTCAGCAGATGAGGATGGCAGGAGTGATACACAGTGACAGCGGCAGGATCAATTTGGGAAATAATCTCCCAACAGGGGAAGAGCGGCTGGAATTGACCGCAATGCAGCGGCCTCAGGAGACGTTATACCTAAAAATTATACGGCTGGAAACTATCTGGGGAATTGATGGGAGGCGGCAGACGAGACGGTCTACTATGATGACTGGCGGTATAGAAACCGGGAGAATGATCGGTATAGCTATTATATGCCTCCGACCCAGTTTGAGAAGCGCCAGTATCAGGCGCTGTACTATGGTCAATGGGAAGAATGGGTAAGAGACTATGGAAGCGCCTGGAACCGCGATATTGAGAGGGAGTACCGCGTCTGGTCAGGAATCCAACGGCCCCTGACAGACCCTGGGGAGATAACACAGTATATCCGGGAGTTTTTGTGGAGCCATGCCACATACAGTCTGACTCCGGGAATGATGCCTTTAGGGGAAGAAGTGGCAGAATACTTTTTGCTTGAGGGAGGCCAGGGATACTGCCAGCATTTTGCAACAGCGGCCACGCTCTTATATCGCCTGTATGGGATTCCGGCCAGATATGCTGCCGGTTACTCTGTTCAGCCGGAAGAATTTGAGGAAAGCGAGGACGGGCTGTACCGGGCTGTCCTTACGGACGGACAGGCTCATGCCTGGGTGGAGATCTATCTGAAAGATGCAGGGTGGATTCCGGTAGAGGTAACGCCGCCTGCCTGGTCTGACAGGGAGACAGAGTCCCCAAGGGAGCAGATGACAGAGGAAGAAGCGGAGTCGGTGGAAGAACAGCCTCACACAGAACTGGAGACCGGAGAAACGGGG
>CAJFOF010000037.1 GCA_904395885.1 uncultured Lachnospiraceae bacterium | reverse complement strand
CGGATGCAGCGGAGGAGGCTCCACAGGCAAATCGGCTGTAGGTGGCGGAGAAACGACCGCTGCGGCAGAGGGAGCAGAAGAAGGCGCAGCGGAGGGAAGCGAGGCGGCAGCCGCAGACCCTGCCAATTATGAAGTAACGGAACCGATCACCATCACCTGGTGGCATGCTCTGGAGGAGCAGTACACCGATACGGTCGAGCAGATTGTCAATGATTTTAATAATTCCCAGGATCTGATTACCGTGCAGGCAGAATATGTGGGAAGCTACTCTGATGTAAACGAAGCTCTGGTAGCAGCTCACGCGGCAGGAAGCGGCCTTCCGGCGATTACGGTTGCAAATACCCCGTACGTAGCTGAATACGGTGCAGGCGGCCTGACGGAAGATCTTACACCGTATATTGAAGCGACTGGATACGATGTAGAGGATTTCGGAGACGGTATGATTGCCGCTTCCCAGTATGAGGGTAAGCAGGTATCTCTGCCGTTCCTGATTTCCACCCAGATTATGTTCTACAATAAAGATATGGCGGATGAGATGGGGGTTACCATGCCGACCACATGGGAAGAGATGGATACCTTTATGCAGGAAGGAACAGTAAAGGCTGCAGATGGTTCTACAGAGACTTATGCCACGATTATTCCCGGATGGGATCAGTGGTATTTTGAGACGTTTTATCTGAATCAAGGCGTAAAGATTATCAACGATGATCAGGTTACCACAGACCTGAACAGTGATACTGCAGTGGCTATTGCGGCAAAAATGAAAGAGTGGTGTGACAACGGTTATACCTATTGGACAGGAACTGCAGACGATGCTTCTTCCAACATGAGAAATAACTTTATTTCCGGAAAGGCTCTGTCTGTAATCCATACGACTTCTCTGTATGATACTTATGTAGACCAGTGTGACTTTGAAGTAGGTATGGCATGGCTTCCGGGTGCGGAGACCAAAAATCAGGAGATCGGCGGCTGCGTACTGCTGATTCCAGCTAAGAACGATCAGGCCACTAAAAATGCAGCATGGCAGTTCATGCAGTATCTGTGCAGCAAAGACGTAAATATGACCTGGGCAGAGGGAACCGGATATATGCCTACCAGAAAGTCTGTATTGGAGACAGAAGAGGGACAGGCATTCTTAGAGAAGAAACCGGCTTTCCAGGCAATCTTTGATAATCTGGATCTGATCAACCCCAGAATCCAGCATGCAGCATGGAATCAGCTTACTACGATCTGGAAGAACAGCATGGCCGAGCTGATTATTGAGGGCGGCGACGTCCAGGAAGCAATGGATCAGATGGCGATGGAAATCAACGACGTTTTAGGCGATATATAGGAGAACTGCCCGGCCCCTTCGGTCAGAAGGGGCCGGTAGTCAGGGGGCAGCTTTATGAAAGAAAAACGAATAAATCCCAGGAAAGTGTCGGCGTTCAAGGATTTTGCCTGTGTCGTACCGGTACTGATCTTTTTGGCAATTTTTACTTATTACCCGATTGTGGAACTGGTTCGCATCAGCTTTACCGATTGGAATCTATTGAAAGATACCTGGCAGTATGTAGGATTTAAGAACTGGGAATGGCTGTTCAACGGTTCCGGAACCAAATATTTGTGGAATTCTCTGAGAGTGACCGTCCTTTATTCTATCGGGGAACTGACGATCACCATTGTAGGAGGCATGATATTTGCCCTTATTTTTAACCGGATGAATAAAGCCTTTGCAGCCATGAGAGCGATTATCTTCATGCCCAAGTATGTTGCAATGTCATCGGCAGCCGTTGTATTTTTATGGATCTTAAATACAGATACCGGTATTCTGAACTACTTCCTTTCTCTGGTGGGGATTGATCCGGTCGACTGGCTTGGAAACAGGAATACGGCTCTGATTTCCGTCCTGATGCTGACCGGCTGGCGCTGTATCGGATATGGAATGATGATCTATCTGTCTGCAATGATGGGAATCTCTACAGACTATTACGAAGCAGCTTCTCTGGATGGGGCTAATTCTGTCCAGAAATTTTTTAAGATCACGCTTCCAATGTTGTCGCCCACTACGCTTTTCTTGTTTGTAACGACTTTTATTTCTTCGATGAAAGTGTTCCAGTCGGTAGACATTTTAACTCAAGGCGGCCCATATCGTTCGACAGAAGTATTCGTGTACAATATTTACAGGTACGCGATGGTGGATTTCCGGATGGACCGAGCTTCTACAGTGGCGATATTCTTCTTTGTTCTCCTGCTGCTTGTGACAGTGGCAACGATGAAGATTTCTAAAGGTAACGTTACTTACGATTCATAGGAGGAATTGTCATGGACAAACACGCGCTGGAAAATGCGAATTCGCGCAATGAGTCTGCGAAGAGAAGAAAGAAGATAAAAGCGGTAGTGCAGTGGGTTCTGGCAATCATCGTCCTGCTGATCATTATTTTTCCGATCTACTGGATGCTGGTGTCTTCTGTAAAGTCTCAGGAGGAAATCCTTTTAGCGGTTCCGACACTATGGCCAAGAGAGTTCCACTTTGAAAACTATATTAATGTACTGAACCGCGGCAACTTCGCAAAATATTACTGGAATACTGCCGTGATGACAGCAGGCATTCTGATTTCGCAGGTAGTGACCGGAATTTTTGCAGGTTACGGATTTTCGAAAGGCAAATTTAAAGGTCAGGGGCTTTGCTTTGTTGTAGTTTTAGGTGCTCTGATGATACCGATTCAGGTTACATTCATCCCACTGTATATTATGATAGCCAACTGGGGACTGTCAGATACCTTTTTGGGTCTGATTCTTCCGGATGTTGTTTCTCCATATTATATTTTTATGCTGAGACAGTCTTTTATGGCCATTGACGACAGCTATGTAGATGCGGCAAAGGTAGACGGTTTGGGCAGAATCGGGATTATCACCAAGGTGTTGGCACCTATGTGTAAGTCGACGCTGTTTACAGTTACTCTTGTTACATTTACTAATGGCTGGAACAATTACTTCTGGCCCAAAATCATTGCGAGAGGGGAAAAACGCAGGGTATTGACCATTGGTTTGGCTCATCTGCAGAATACATTCGCCGGAAATGAGACGATGAATAATCATGAGATCATGGCCGGAGCTGTACTGGCGGTAGTGCCGGTTATTATTCTGTTTTTTATTTTCCAAAAGTATATGCTGACTGGCTATTCTAAGGCAGCAATGAAATAAAATCGATATGTGTTCAGGCTGTGTCTGAATCAACATAAAACTGACAAAATGAAAGTGGGGGATTGCCATGAAAGTGTATGCACACAGAGGCTACAGCGGAAAGTATCCGGAAAATACGATGTTGGCTTTCCGGAAAGCAGCTGAGACAGGGTGCGATGGAATCGAGCTGGATGTACAGCTTACAAAGGATGGAAAGATAGTTGTGATTCACGATGAAACTGTGGACCGGACGACTACTGGGACTGGCCGCGTAAAAGACTATACATACGAAGAACTGATTAAGCTTGATGCTGCAAAACTTTTTGGCGGAAAATATGGATTTTGTCCGATTCCTTCTTTTGAAGAGTACTGCCAGTGGGCTGCAGGACAGGATCTGGTGACCAATATCGAGATTAAGACGGGTGTCTATTACTACGAGGGGTTGGAAGAAAAAACGGTTGAGCTGGTTAGAAAATATGGACTGGAAAAGAAAGTCTTTTACTCTTCCTTTAACCATATGTCCTTAATAAGAGTAAAAGAGCTGGATCCTCAGGCTGTGTGCGGCGCGTTGCTGGATCATGCCGGAATCGGAAATGCCGGCCATTACTGCAAGAAATTCGGGCTGGAGGCTTACCATCCTGGATATAAGGGGCTGACAGAAGAAACGGTAAAAGGCTGCCGGGAAAATGGGATTCAGGTAAATGTATGGACCATCAATGATATGGGAACCTTAGAGCAGCTTTATGATTGGGGCTGCGATGGGGCGATTACCAATTATCCGTCAGTCTGCAAGAGCTGGGTGGACAGCAAAAAAAACAATATCTAGGAAGGGCCGAAGAAGTCGGGCCTGTTGGTGTACTGTTTGAAGAAACAGAAAAATAAGACAAAAAGCATAGGCTATTTTTGATTGCCTGTGCTTTTTTCTTTTCTTTTTTAGAAAATTAGGGTAAAATAATATGAAGTGATGCACCGTATACGGTATACGAGGCTATGGAGAAAAAATATAAGTAACTTTATAAAGGAGACGGAAAAACAAATGAAAGCAATCGAATTATTAGAAGCATCTCCTGTGATAGCGGCTGTCAAGGATGAAAGCGGGTTGAAAAAGTGTTTTGAATCCGAGTGTCAGGTAGTCTTTATTTTGTACGGAAGTATCTGCAATATCGAAGACATTGTCCGTCAGATAAAAGAAAGAGGCAAAATCGCTATTGTCCATGCGGATTTGACAGCAGGACTCAGTGCCAAAGAAATCGCAGTAGACTTTATCAAACAGAATACTCAGGCAGACGGCATCATCAGTACTAAACCTCTTTTGGTAAAGAGGGCGCTGGAGCTGGGCCTTTTTGGGATTCAGAGAACCTTTATTATTGATTCCCTTGCTATGAGCACAACGAAAAAGCAGATCGATACGTTCCATCCGGATTTGGTGGAAGTTATGCCTGGAGTTATGCCAAAGGTTCTGAAGGAAATACGGGCGTATACTGACATTCCTATTATTGCCGGCGGCTTGATTTCGGATAAAAAAGATATCATGGCTGCTTTTGCCGCCGGCGCAGATGCTATTTCTACCACAAAGCAGGAACTGTGGTTTGCATAAAAGACTCAGTTTTTTTCTGTATGAGGAAGCCGGCTGCGGAAGAATCGCTTTTTCAACTCTTTCCAGCTAAAGGGAATCAGGGGATAGATATAGCTTTTTCCTGCAATAGTCTTATTGAAGACAATGGCGCAGACGGAAAAGATTATGCCTGCGGCAAAGCCCCAATAGTTAAACAGGGATGTCAGAACCAGGATTAGAATACGCATAAACTTCAGGGCATAGCCGAGTTCAAAACTGGACTGAGAATAGTTGGCAACAGTGACAAAAGCCATGTAAAGCATGGTTTCGCTGTTGAACCAACCGGATTTGACGGCATATTCTCCCATAACGATACCGGCGATAATGCTGAGGGGTGTCGTCAGCATACTTGGCGTGCTGACGGCAGCCAATCTGAGACCATCGATAGCAAATTCCAGAATCAGGAGCTGAAAAATCAGAGGAACATATAATTCGTCGGATAGCTGTATAAATTCCAGCCAGGAAGGAATAATATCCGGATTTTGCATCAGCAGCAGCCAAAGCGGGGTCAGAATGAGGCTTAAAAGTGAGATCGTCATTCTGGAAAGTCTCAGATATGTGCCGGTGATAGGCGGAAAATAGTAGTCATCAGCATCCTCGATAATATCGAAGACGGAGGAGGGAAGGATCATAGCAGATGGAGAAGTATCGACGATAAGGACGATGCTTCCTTCTAAAATAGAAGCCGCTGTGGTATCGGGCCGCTCTGAAAAACGAAATTTTGGAAAAGGATTGTACCATTTGTGGGGATAAAGACACTCTGCCAGACTTTCCTGATTCATAGTTAGGGCATCTACATGGAGTTTTTCGATTCGGGAGCGAATCAGATTTAAGAGTTCCTCATCAGCCCGCCCTTGCATATAGCAGAGTGCAATGTCTGTATGAGAACTCTCGCCGGCACTCAGGATTTCCATGGTCAGCCTTGGATCTCGGATACGCCGGCGAATAAGCGCTGTATTGAAGATCAGGGTTTCTACAAATCCGTCCCTGGATCCTCGGAGTACCTTGTCTTTGTCTGGCTCTGCTACGCTGCGGGCCGGATAAGTTCGGCAGTCTATGGTGAGGCAGGTTTCGTACCCGTCTATAAAGAGGCAGGATATGCCGGAGAGAAGCTGGGTAATCATACTATCTGAATCTGTCAGAAGCCCGGTTTCTCCGTATGACAAATACTTTTTTAAGAAACTATGGGCGTCAGCCGGCATATCTTCTGGTTTGATGCTGGAAAAAATCTGAAGGAGTTTTAACAGAACCTCGTCTTTTGTAAAGCCGTCAATAAAGTACAGGCAGGCTTCATGGCCTGCAATGTCAAGGGTACGGTATACTACATCAAAATTTTTCCCGGTCAGCAGGGTCTTTTGAAGAAAATCCATATTATCGGAGAGTTTTTGGGAAAATTCCATAAATCCTTTCCTTCCTTTCCGTCTCATTTTTCTCGCAAAACGGCGTCAGTGCATGTGGTCGGCGTGTTTTGACTCTGCAGACTGACGTTAATATTCGACGCTAAACAAAGTGTGTTCCGTTTCTGTGGAAAATATACGCAAAGGAAAATGGAGGCAGAGAAATTCGATTCGACGGAAAAATGGGATGAATGGCAAATAAATTTGTAAAAAATGTACAGCGAAGGATTGACTTGTCATTTAAAAAGTGCTATATTGACTACAGTGAGTAAAGAAGTACGGGATGCTTACTGACAATTTGGTATGGGGATGCCAAAACTTTATAGGTGTAACGGTTATGTGATCGTGACGTGAGAACTGCTTTCTGTGGGGGAAAAGCAGTTCTTTTTTTCATATACGGTGATATTGCTGCAGGCGGCATATTCGTTTCATAGGAAAGGACATTCGTATGACAGCAGGTTGGGGATATGGGTTAAAACATATCAGATACCGCATAATTTCCTGATCACGTGGCCGGCAATCAGAAGGCCGGCTACTGGCGGAACAAAGGAGACGCTTCCCGGAATGGAGCGCTTTGAGGAGGAAAGGGCTTCCTGGGACGGCGCAGGCTTTAGGGGTTCTTCGCGGGAATACAGCACCTCCAGGCCGGGGATGCCGATCTTTTTTAGCTCTTTTCTCATAACGCGGCAGAGTGGGCAGACGGAAGTCTGATAGATATCGGCAATTTCAAACAGCTCGGGATGGAGTTTGTTTCCGGTCCCCATGGAAGAAATCAGGGGGATTTCCCGTTGAAACGCGTATTCTGCGATGGCCAGTTTCGTACTGACAGTGTCGATAGCGTCAACGATGTAACTGATGGATGAAACCTGTCTGAAGACAGATGCAAAAAAACTACCCAGATTTTCTGGCAAAATAAAATCCTGGATGCAGATGACTCTGCACTGCGGGTTAATATCCGCTATTTTTTCTTTCATCACCAGAGTTTTATTGCGTCCAATAGTGCTGTGAAGAGCAATGCTCTGACGGTTAATGTTGGTCAGAGAGACCGTATCGCTGTCGATCAGGATCAGGCAGCCGACTCCGCTTCTGGCCAGCGCTTCTGCGGCATGAGAGCCAACGCCTCCGATACCGAATACAGCGATTGTGGAAGCTTCCATCCGGTGCAGCCCCTCAGAACCCAGCAGCATTTCTGTTCTGGAAAATTCGTGTTCCTTATAAAAATCCATAATTCCCCCTACGCCGGTTACAGAAGATTCTGCTCCGGTTTCCTTTTTTGTTCTTCCACCAGATCGGCCAGAGTGACCCGATCTACTACCTGATTGATGGCAGCGGCCAGATCTTCCCAGACGGACAGCACAGCACATCCGGAGGCCCGGCTGCACTGATTCGGGCTGTCTTCCAGACAGGGTACCGGGGCAAGGCTGCCTTCTGTCAGGCGCAGAATTTCGCCGACGGTATAATCTTTGGGGTCTCTGGCCAGCCGATATCCGCCCTGAGCGCCTCGCATACTTTTGATACAGCCGGCACGGCAGAGTACCATAGCGATTTGCTCCAGATATTTGACGGAGATCTGCTGACGCTCTGCTACCTGGTTGAGCTTCGTACATTGGTCTCCGGACATGGCAAATTCCAGCATCATACGAAGAGCATACCGGCCTTTTGTAGAAATCTTCATGGAAAAATGCTCCTTTCCGATTATTCTTATCAGGTTACTAAGATAATGAGATTGTAACTGATTTAGGGAGAAATGTAAATAGGAAACCGGCCGCCTTCCTTTTTTCGGCAAATTGTGATATCATACTCTTGGGGTCAAAAGTATTTTGACCCTTGCGTCATGTTTTTGCATTGCGAAGGACAGGGGCAGGAGATGGGTATACAGATGATGATTGTAGGAGAAAATAGGGGGGAATAACAGGGATGACAGGGAAAAAGACGATGCTGATGACGGAGGGAGTCATATGGAAGCAGTTTCTGCTGTTTTCAGTCCCACTGTTAATTGGAAATCTTTTCCAGCAACTTTACAACACAGTGGACTCTGTCGTAGTGGGAAACTTTATAGGAAGCGAGGCACTGGCAGCGGTAGGTTCCAGCAACTCATTGATCAATCTGATCATTGGTATGTTTTTGGGCATTGCGACCGGCGCCGGTGTAATTATTTCTCAATATTACGGTGCAGGAGACGAACAGAAACTGTCATGGGCTGTTCACACCTGCATTGCGTTGAGCCTGATCGGCGGGGTGGCATTAAGCATTTTGGGTGTCCTTGCATCCCCTCTCATTTTGAAGTGGATGGGAACCCCTGAAGATGTTATGGAAGGTTCAGTAGTTTACCTGAGAATCTTTTTTTCAGGTTCTCTGTTTAACCTGCTTTATAATATGACGGCGGGAGTCCTCCGGGCGGTCGGAGATTCCAGGCGTCCACTCTATTATCTTGCAGTTTCTTCAGCAGTCAACGTGGTTTTGGATCTGGTATTTGTAGTTGGATTTCAAATGGGGATTGCGGGAGCTGCGTGGGCGACCATCATTGCCCAGGCGGTATCTGCATTGCTTGCTCTGGTAGCCCTTATGCGAACACAGGATATATACCGGGTAGACCTTAAAAAACTGAAAATTGATGTGCGGATGATGAAGCGGATCCTGGCAATAGGGATTCCAAGCGGAATTCAGCAGTCGATCATCTCTCTTTCCAACGTTATTGTGCAGTCGAATATCAATATATATGGATCAGCAGCCATGGCCGGGTACGGTGCAAGCAGTAAGATCGACGGATTTGTCACCTTGCCTTTGCAGAGTTTCTGCATTGCTGCTACTACCTTTACTGGGCAGAATATCGGGGCAAAAAAGAAAAAGAGAGTGATTCAGGGAATTTTTCAGGGGATCGCTATCAGTTTGATCTATACCCTGATTTTAAGTCCGATTTTGTTATGGAGGTCAGAAGATGTTCTGCGGATTTTCGGCAGCGATCCCGCGGTGCTGGAATACGGCAAAATTTCTATGACCATTCTCATTCCGCTTTACTCTGTTTTGTCTATTCATCAGATCCTGATGGGAACCTTAAGAGGCGCAGGGAAGACGATGGTGACAATGATGATAGGGCTAGGAAATATGTGCGTGTTAAGGATGATCTATATTAATGGGATTGTTCCGTTTTTCCACAGTTTTGAGGCGGTTATGCTGTGCTATCCAATTACCTGGTTCTCTACAATGGTAATGGATATTCTTTATTGCTGGAAAGGAAAGTGGCTTCCAGAAAACTTATCAGAAGGAGAGGAAAAGAAATGAACGATGGATTGATCCGGGTTGCTGCGGCAACGCCAAAGGTAAAGGTAGGCGACCCTGAATGGAACCGGGAAAGAATAGAAGAAATTATAAAAGACTGTGAGCAGGCCGGGGTAAACCTTTTAGTATTTCCGGAGCTTTGCCTCACAGCCTATACCTGCGGGGATCTGTTCCTGCAGCTTCCCCTTCTGAGAAAGGCGAAAGAAGAGCTGGGAAAGCTGGCAGAAGCTGCAAAAGATTCTGGCATACTGATTTTTGCAGGCCTCCCCTGGGAGGAAAAGGGCAAGTTGTATAATGTGGCGGCAGCAATTTACGGAGGCAGAGTTCTGGGGCTCGTCCCAAAGGTAAATATTCCCAATTATTCTGAATTTTATGAGCTGCGCCATTTTACACCGGGCAATCAGACACCGGTTCTGGTGGAATGGAACGGAGAAACGATTCCTATGGGAACTAATTTGCTTTTTGCCAGCAGGGAAAATCCGGGTATGATTGCGGCAGCGGAAATCTGCGAGGATGTCTGGGTTCCGGATCCGCCGAGCATTCGCCATGCTCTGGCGGGAGCGACGGTGATCGTTAACTGTTCAGCCAGCGATGAGACTACGGGGAAGGATCAGTACCGCAGATCGCTGATCTGTGGTCAGTCAGCCAGACTGGTGGCCGGATATGTGTATGCCAATGCCGGAGATGGGGAATCGACCCAGGATCTGGTCTTCGGAGGGCAGAATATTATTGCGGAAAACGGAACCTGTCTCAGGGAATCCAGACGGTTTGTCAATGAAACAATTATTGCGGATATGGATCTGGAGCGGCTGGATGCAGAGCGCAGAAGGATGAATACATTCTGCAGGAACCAGAGAGAACCCTATATTACGATACAGTATGGGGAGGAAAACCGGGAAAAACCAGAGAGGAGCCGCCTGCTGCGCTTTATTGATCCGTCTCCTTTTGTTCCGGATGATGCCGGACACAGAAGCCGCCGCTGTGAAGAGATTTTCACGATCCAGGCCATGGGGCTGAAGAAGCGGTTGGAGCATACGGGATGCCGCCATGTGGTAGTGGGGCTGTCAGGAGGACTGGATTCTACGTTGGCGCTGCTGGTCTGCGTCCGGGCATTTGACTTGTTGGAAATCCCGCGGAGCCAGATCCACTGTATTACTATGCCTTGCTTTGGAACGACAGACAGAACGTATTCCAATGCCTGCTCAATGGCAAGGAAAGTGGGGGCCGAGCTGAGGGAGATTCCGATCAGAGAGGCGGTCTCCCTGCATTTTCGGGATATTGGCCACGAGCCTGATAAGAGAGATGTGACGTATGAAAACAGTCAGGCCCGTGAGCGCACACAGATTTTGATGGATGCCGCCAACGAAATCGGGGCGTTGGTTATCGGAACTGGTGATATGTCAGAGCTTGCGCTGGGATGGGCGACCTACAATGGCGATCATATGTCTATGTACGGTGTGAACGCTTCTGTACCCAAGACACTGGTGCGCCATCTGGTCAGATATTATGCAGATACCTGCGGCGAAAAGACTTTGGCGGCGGTTCTGGAAGATGTGTTAGACACGCCGGTCAGCCCGGAGCTGCTGCCTCCTGAAGAGGGAGAGATTGCACAGAAAACGGAAGATCTTGTGGGACCGTATGAACTTCACGATTTCTTTTTGTACTACGTTCTTCGCTTTGGATATATGCCGTCTAAAATTTATCGGATGGCAATTCAGGCTTTTGAGGGGAGATATGAAAAAGAGACGATTCTGAAATGGCTGAAGGTCTTTTACCGCCGTTTTTTCAGTCAGCAGTTCAAGCGTTCCTGTCTCCCGGACGGCCCTAAGGTTGGATCGGCAGCCGTTTCTCCCAGAGGCGATTTGAGAATGCCCAGCGATGCTGTCAGCCGGATCTGGTTGGAGGATCTGGAAAAAATAAAGGCAGAATAACCCAATTAGAGAGGATAACAGAATCAATATGATTACCAGCACAAAGAATGAGCAGGTCAGGCACGTTCAGAACCTGGCAAAGAAAAGCAGAGTCAGAAAAGAAGAAGGGCTGTATGTAGCGGAAGGCCTGCGAATATGCCGGGAACTGAGCCCGGAACATGTTGTTTCTCTTTATGTGACAGAAGCGTTCTTAGAAGGAGCCGGAAAGAATGAGAATATCGCTCAATGGCTGAGACGATTTAATCCCGAGACTGTAAGCGGGCCGGTGATGAGCGCTATGGCGGATACACAGACACCCCAGGGAATTCTGGCTGTCGTTCGTCAAAAGATCTACACGTTAGACGATATCCTGACGGGAGAGACACCTGCCTGCCTTATGATTCTGGAGACGATTCAGGATCCCGGGAATCTGGGGACCATTATACGGGCCGGAGAAGGCGCCGGGATTACGGGGGTTATCATGGATAAAGGAACCGCGGATATTTACAACCCCAAAGTCATCCGTTCTACTATGGGATCGATCCTTCGGGTACCATTTCTCTATGTGGAGGATTTGGCAGAAATCTGCCTTCAGATAAAGGAAAGGGGAATCAGACTGTTTGCAGCTCACCTGAAAGGAACGCAGTCTTATGATAAGGAAGATTACACTGCCCCCTGTGGTTTTCTGATCGGCAATGAAGCTAACGGTCTGTCGAAGGCTATCGCTGATTTGTCAGACACATATGTGAGAATTCCGATGAAGGGAAGGGTAGAATCTCTTAACGCCGCAGTCGCCGCCTCTGTGCTGATGTTTGAAGCTGCCAGACAGAGAAGGAATGCAGAATAGACGAGGAAGAATCCCTTTTATTACAGGTTTTTTTCAGAAGCAGGCGGCGCGCTGCGGCGACTATCGGAGAATAGGCGACAGAACAGCTAATTGTTTAGAAAAATGTAAGAACTTGGAAAAGTCCCGAATATTGAATTGCCCTATTTCGTATGGTATAATATTTACGATGGCAATGAGCAGTGCGCCCGGATATAACAGGCGGTCTGCGCGGCGTTTAGGCAGAAGCTGACTGCCTGTTATATCTGGGCATAGGGCGAAACTCGTAGGCGAGATAAAGCGAAGCGGAATCGAACGCCGCTGCTCATCGAGCATAACCAGTTTATGGTTATGATACCTGTGCATACCGGCTTCTGCGTTCACCGCAGAAAACCGGGCACAAGTCGCTGAACTGTATACAAAAGCAATTAACTAGGAGGAGGGACGTATGACACCGATTAGCTGGTTAATTATATTTGTTGTACTTCTTGGTATTGAGATTGCTACAATGGCTCTGACTACGATCTGGTTTGCAGCAGGGGCTTTAGTTGCTTTTATTTTCAGTCTGCTGGGAGCAGGAATTGAGCTGCAATTGGCTGTGTTTGTGGTTGTCTCCTTTGCAGTTCTGGTTTTGATACGGCCATTTGCAAAGAAGTATGTGAATAAAGGAGTTACCATGACCAATGTTGACGGTCTGATAGGAAAAAAAGCTCAGATAACGGAGAAGGTGGATAACAGCAGGGGAAGCGGAGCGGCTGTGTTGGACGGACAGGAATGGACAGCCAGAAGCCTTCGGGATGATCGGGTTTTTCAGGCTGGAGATCTGGTGGTGGTAAAAGAGATCAGAGGCGTAAAACTGATTGTAGACGCCGCAGAGGAGGGAAAATAGTATGTTTAGTTTTATTCTGGTAATTACTGTTCTGATTGTTGTGCTGCTTATCCTGGCTTCCTGTGTTAAAATTGTTCCCCAGGCCCAGGCATGTGTCGTGGAAAGACTGGGAGCCTACAAGGATACTTGGTCTACAGGTGTTCATTTTAAGGTGCCGATTATTGAAAGAGTGGCCAAGAGAGTAAACTTAAAGGAGCAGGTGGCAGATTTTCCGCCGCAGCCTGTTATTACAAAGGACAACGTTACTATGCGGATCGATACCGTAGTATTTTTCCAGATCACTGACGCGAAGCTGTATGCATACGGTGTGGAAAATCCGATTATGGCAATTGAAAATCTGACTGCCACGACTCTCAGAAATATTATCGGCGATCTGGAATTAGATCAGACCCTGACCTCCAGGGAGACAATCAATGCGAAAATGCGGGCATCTTTGGATATTGCCACTGATCCGTGGGGAATAAAGGTGAACCGGGTTGAACTGAAAAATATTATTCCGCCGGCGGCAATTCAGGACGCTATGGAGAAACAGATGAAAGCGGAGCGGGAACGTCGTGAGGCGATTTTGAGAGCAGAAGGCGAGAAGAAATCTACGATTCTGGTAGCAGAAGGAAAGAAAGAGTCTGCGATTCTGGATGCAGAAGCCGATAAGCAGGCGGCGATTCTTCACGCAGAAGCAGAGAAAGAGAAGAGAATCAAAGAAGCAGAAGGTCAGGCAGAGGCTATCTTAAAGGTGCAGCAGGCTCAGGCAGATGGTATCCGTTTCCTGAGAGAGGCCGGAGCCGACAATGCAGTCCTCCAGCTCAAGAGTCTTGAGGCATTCCAGGCAGCAGCCAACGGCAGGGCGACTAAGATTATCATCCCATCGGAGATCCAGGGCCTGGCGGGTCTTGCCACTTCGATTGCGGAGCTGGTCAAAAATACAGATGGGAACGCCTGATGACTGAAAAAACCTGAAAATCTGTCAAAGGAATACTGTTTGACAGAAACTTGATGATACGAGAAGGGACCGCATCTATGGAAAAAGCGGTCCCTTTTATGCATAGGAGGGAGAATGGAACTTCGGCTGGATCCTTCGGTTAAATATGGAATTGTTCTGGAAGGAGGAGGGGCAAGAGGGGCGTATCAGATTGGTGCGTGGAAGGCGCTGAAAGAGGCGGGAATTGCCATAGGAGGAATATCGGGAGCTTCAGTGGGAGCACTGAATGGAGCGCTGATGTGTATGGATGATCTGGACAGGGCCTGTCATATCTGGGAGAATCTGACTTACTCAAAGGTGATGAACGTAAGTGATGCCCTGATAGAAAAATTTCGTTCAAAGGATTTGGAAATTCAAGATTTTCAGGAACTGGGGAGCGCTGTCGGAAAAGCCCTGAAGGATGGTGGGCTGGACGTAACTCCTCTTAAGGACTTGATTGAAGAAACTGTCGATGAAGAAAGAATCCGGGCTTCTGAGCGGGAATTGTTTGTCATCACTTATTCCCTTACGGACTGGAAAAAAGTTGTCATTAATATAAAAGAGCTTTCTGACGGAGAGATGAGCGACGCTCTGCTGGCCAGCGCTTATTTTCCTGCTTTTAAGAGAGAAAAGCTGGGAGGAAAGCGCTATATGGACGGAGGGAGCGCAGATAATGTGCCGATAGAGCCCCTTCTGGAACGGGGCTACAAAAATCTCATTGTTATCAGAATCTACGGCTTGGGCCGGGATTCAGAACGCTTTTTGGAAATACCGGAAGATGTGGCTGTCTATCATATTGCCCCCAGGCAAGATCTGGGAGGGATTCTGGAGTTCTCTGGGAAAAAGGCCAGAAAGCTAATGACACTGGGATATTATGACGCAATGCGGTCTCTGTATGGTCTGGAGGGCCGCAGCTATTATTTAGACGCCTCCGGGGGAGAAACCTATTACTTTGACCGGATGATGTCGGAACTGGAACTGCTCAAACTTTACATCCGTCCGGTTATGGAGGAAGAGGACTGGGAGAATCTGGCAGGTTATCGGTCCTTTACGGAACAAATTTTTCCTCATCTGGCCAGAAAACTGGGACTGAAGGAGGACTGGGATTACCGGGATCTGTATCTGACGGTTTTAGAGGAGATGGCTAAAAAACTCAGGGTAAACAGATTTCATATTTATACGGCGCAGGAGCTGTCCCGGGAGATTCAAAGACGGATGGGAACTCTTGACAGCCGTTTGCCAATATAGTATTTTATATCTAAAAATCAGGCAAAAATCGGAGGATGGGATTATGGACTTAAAAGGAAGAAATTTCTTGACATTGAAAGATTATACACCAGAAGAGATTACCTATCTGCTGGATCTGTCAGCAGAATTAAAAGAAAAGAAAAAACAGGGGATTCCGGTAGATGTCCACAGAGGGAAAAATGTAGCGCTGATTTTTGAAAAAACCAGCACCAGGACTCGCTGTTCCTTTGAAGTGGCGGCCCACGATCTGGGAATGGGAACGACTTATCTGGATCCCAAAGGGTCTCAGATAGGAAAAAAGGAGAGCATTGCCGACACCGCAAGAGTCCTGGGAAGGATGTACGAAGGAATCGAATACCGGGGATATGGACAGGAGATCGTAGAAGAGCTGGCTAAATATGCAGGCGTCCCGGTCTGGAATGGCCTTACAAATGAATACCATCCAACCCAGATGTTGGCCGATCTTCTGACGATTCGGGAACACTTTGGCTATCTGAAGGGCCTTCGCCTGGTCTACATGGGAGATGCACGGTATAATATGGGAAATTCTTTGATGATTGCCTGCTCTAAGATGGGCCTTCATTTTACGGCATGTGCCCCTAAAAAATACTTTCCAAATAAAGAGCTGGTAGATCAATGCCAGGTGTATGCAGAAGCGTCCGGCGGCACCATAACCTTGACAGAAGATGTGGTTCAGGGAACAAAAGGGGCTGATATTGTGTATACAGATGTCTGGGTTTCCATGGGAGAGCCAGATGAAGTATGGGAGGAGAGGATTCGCGAGCTGACGCCCTATAAAGTTACCTCTGATATTATGAAAAATGCGGGAGAGAATGCGATTTTCCTCCACTGTCTGCCGGCATTCCATGATCTGAAGACCCAGATCGGCAGGGAAATGGGAGAGCGTTTTGGAATCGAAGATATGGAGGTGACGGATCAAGTCTTTGAAAGCAGCCAGTCAAAAGTTTTTGATGAGGCGGAGAACCGCATGCACACGATAAAAGCAGTGATGGCTGCCACTTTGGGAGGCATATAAGATGTACAGGCAGTCTGGAAAAAGGAATGTCAGAAATACAGAGGCGGCCCTGGATCTGCTTCACATCGCAATCGGATTGATCATAGTGGTCATGGCAGTCATATCTTTTACGAATCCTGATGACCACCTGACTCTGTTTCCATGTATTTTTTTCCTGGCTTCAGTATTGAATCTGGTCAATGGCTATGTAAAGATAAGCCGTGCAGGAAGAGATAATAAGAAAAAAGCAGGAGGAATCTGCCTGATCCTCTTTGCCGTGGCACTGATTGCTCTGGCGGTTATCAGCGCAGTCAGCTTGTGGCGTTAAGGAGGATAGACAGGGTGGAATATTTGACAGAGAAAGCGGTGCTTTCCAGGCTAAGTACCAAGTGGGCAGGGAGAAACTGCCAGGTACTGCAGGTTACGGACTCAACGAATATTCAATGCAGGAGACTGGCGGAAGAAGGACAGCCTGAAGGAACTCTGGTTCTGGCAGAATCTCAGAAAGCAGGAAAAGGGCGCAGAGGGAGAACTTGGGTGTCCCCTCCTGGTGCAGGGATTTGGATGAGCATTCTGCTGCGCCCGGATTGCCCCGCCGACAAGGCTTCTATGCTGACGCTGGTGGCAGCGCTGGCAGTGGAGAGAGGGATCCGAAAGGCGGAGGGGCTGGCGACAAAGATCAAGTGGCCCAACGATCTGGTGTTGAATGGCAAAAAAATATGCGGCATTCTCACAGAAATGAAAACAGCGGGAATCCGTGCAGGATATGTGGTAGTGGGAATCGGCATCAATGCCAATCTGACAGAATTTTCGGAAGACCTTAAAGACAAAGCGACTTCTCTGTTGCTGGAGTCCGGAAAAGAGGCAAACCGGCCGGAAATTGTGGCCGCCGTCATGGAAGCCATGGAAGAGTATTACGAAGCCTTTCTCCAAGAACAGAATCTGTCAGCGATGGTGGAAGAATATAATCAAAAGCTGGTCAGTCTGAACCGGAGAGTCCGGGTTTTAGATCCGGCAGGCGGCTATGAGGGCCAGTGCTTGGGAATTACCTCCACAGGCGAACTGCGGGTAAAAAAAGATGACAGGTCTGTAGTCTCTGTGGTTTCAGGTGAAGTTTCTGTCAGAGGAGTTTACGGCTATGTATGAGAATCTGTACGGACAGCTCCAGGTACTGGAGCGGAAAGACGCGCCTTTATCCCAGGAGGAACGTCTGAGAGCTGCCAATCGGCCATTACTTTACTGGTACGGAAAATATGCCAGAAAGCTGCCCTGGAGGGAGAATAAAGATCCTTACCGGATATGGATTTCTGAAATCATGCTTCAGCAGACCAGGGTGGAGGCGGTCAAACCGTATTTTCAGCGATTTCTGAAAGAATTTCCCGACATCCCAAGTCTGGCGGCGGCAGAGGAAGACCGGCTTTTAAAACTTTGGGAAGGGCTGGGATATTACAGCAGAGCGAGAAATCTTCAAAAATGTGCGAAGGTGCTGACAGAGGACTACGGCGGCAGGATGCCGGCAGATTACAAAGAGCTGCTGAAACTGCCTGGAATCGGGAGTTACACAGCGGGAGCCATAGCTTCAATTGCTTTTTCCATACCGGTGCCCGCTGTGGACGGGAATGTTCTGAGAGTTGTATCGAGATTCACAGAGAATCGGGAGGACATGACAAAACCGGCGGAAAAAAAGAAAATAGAAGTTCTCCTGACAGAAACAATGGATCGGGAATCTCCGGGAGATTTTAATCAGGCGCTTATTGAAGTGGGTGCTATCGTTTGCGTACCCAATGGGGAACCAAAATGTATGGTCTGCCCGCTGGCTTCTCTCTGCCTTGTGAGAAGAGATAATCTGTGGCAGGAAATCCCCTTTAAGCCGCCGAAGCGAAAACGGCGGATGGAGCAGAGAACTGTGTTTGTAGTGGAACGGAAGGGGAAGATTGCGGTCAGAAAAAGGCCTCCCAAAGGACTTTTGGCTTCTCTGTATGAACTTCCAAATGTGGAAGGCAAGATTTCAGAAGACAGAGTGTCCCAGGTGCTTGAGGTGCAGAACGATGAGATCCTACATATGGAGGTCCTTCCGGAAGCAAAACACATATTTTCCCATGTGGAATGGGATATGACAGGCTACCTGGTCAGGCTGTCAGAGACAAAAAAAGAAGATGAAAAAGCATGGAAAGACTGGATTTTTGTTGAAAAAGACGAGTTGAAGGGGCAGTACCCTCTTCCAAATGCATTTCAGGCGTATAGGAAATTCATAAAGTGATATACTGAGAAAGAGGGGGAGCAAGGAATTATGTTGCTGTTTATCGTCAATCCCTGCTCTGGAAAAGAGCAGATACGGCGAAGCCTTTTGGAGATTTTGAATATATTTACAGAAGCGGGCTTTGACGTCAGAGTTCACGTTACACAGCACCAGGGAGATGCAAAAGCGGCTGTAATAGAAAAAGGCCGTGATGCTTCGGTTATTGTGTGCAGCGGAGGAGACGGGACATTGAACGAGACTGTATCGGGAATGATGGAGCTGGAACGCCTACCGCTTTTGGGATATATCCCGGCCGGATCCACCAACGATTTTGCTTCCAGTCTTGGGATCCCAAAGAAAATGGAGAGTGCAGCCGAAAGTATCGTAAAAGGGGTTCCCTGGCCTATCGACGTGGGGGCTTTTGGGGAGAAACGCCATTTTATGTATATTGCCGCTTTTGGCGCCTTTACGGAAGTGTCCTACCTGACGCCCCAGGATAAGAAAAATCGTCTGGGTCACCAGGCATATATGCTGGAGGGGGTAAAAAGCCTTGCCTCTCTGAAAAGTTATCACTTCCGGGTGGAATGCGAGGAAATGGAGTTGGAGGATGATTTTGTCTTTGGTATGGTGACCAACACTCTCAGCGTAGGTGGCTTTAAAGGGTTGGTTACCCAGTCTGTAGCACTCAGCGACGGACTGTTTGAAGTCCTGCTGATCAGGATGCCGAAAACGCCTATCGATTTGAGCAATATTGTAAACTACATGTTCCTGAAAGAGGAGCCAAATGATTACGTCTACAAATTTAAGTCGCGTCGTATTACATTTCACTCTGAAGAACCTGTGGATTGGGTGCTGGATGGAGAGTTCGGCGGAAGCCGCACAGAGGTCACGATAGAGAATCTGGAAAAACGGATAGAGATCCTGCGAACAGGAGATTTGCCGTCTGTTTGACAAAAATAGCTAGGGACCTGCAAAAAAATGTTGAAAATTTGAATTTTTTCATCTATAATGAAAAGTTGTCAAGAACTATTATTTTACACCTAACGAAAGGACGTTACCCGGTGGAGAAAAAAGATTTTTTACAGAAACTGGAAAAACTGCTGGAATTTGCAAAGACCAGGCATAATGCCCTGGACGCAGGAGAGATCAACGATTTCTTTGCAGGAGACAGTCTGAATCCGGAGCAGATGGATCAAATTTATACTTACCTGGAGGGCCGCGGCGTGGATGTGGTCCCGGTAATCGATGAGAGCGTACTCAATGATGATGCCATGATGCTGGACGATTTGGACGACAGTTTCATAAAAGACGGAGACGAAGAAGAGATTGACATTGATGCAGTGGATCTTCTTGAGGGTATTGGAACGGAAGATCCGGTTCGGATGTACTTAAAGGAGATCGGAACGGTGCCCCTGCTGAGTGCAGATGAGGAACTTCGTCTGGCAAAGAGAAAGGCCGAAGGCGATGAGTATGCAAAGGAGCGGCTGATCGAGGCCAATTTAAGGCTGGTGGTCAGCATCGCAAAGCGCTATACAGGAAGAGGGATGAGTTTCCTGGATCTGGTACAGGAGGGAAACCTGGGCCTGATCAAAGGCGTGGAGAAATTTGATTATACAAAAGGGTACAAGCTAAGTACATATGCAACGTGGTGGATCCGTCAGTCAGTGACCAGAGCGCTGGCAGACCAGGCCAGAACAATTCGGGTTCCGGTGCATATGGTAGAGACAATCAACAAGATGTCCAAGATGCAGAGAAAGCTGACTCTGGAACTTGGCTACGAGCCGTCGGTCACAGAGCTGGCAGAGGCTCTGGACATGTCAGAGGATAAAGTCATGGAGATCATGCAGATTGCAAGGGAGCCTGCTTCTCTGGAGACCCCGATCGGAGAAGAGGATGATTCCAATCTGGGAGACTTTGTGGCAGATTCCAATGTGGTCACACCGGAAGGAAATGTGGAATCCGTCATGTTGAGAGAACACATTGACGCTCTGCTGGGAGATTTAAAAGAGAGGGAGCGCCAGGTTATCGTTCTGCGTTTTGGACTGGAAGACGGACATCCCAGAACTCTTGAAGAGGTAGGAAAAGAGTTCAATGTAACCCGTGAACGAATTCGCCAGATTGAGGCGAAAGCTCTTAGAAAGCTGAGAAATCCGGTACGCAGCAAGCGGATTAGAGATTTCCTGTAAAATATCAGAATGAACCAGAGAAATTATCAGAAAGAACTGGACGGTATTCTGACTGCACTGCAGGCGGAGGCGAAAACGCCCCGCCTGTTTTTACATAGCTGCTGTGCTCCCTGCAGCAGCTATGTACTGGAGTATCTGTCCCGGTATTTTGAGATTACCGTATATTTTTACAATCCCAATATCTATCCGCCGGAAGAATATGGAAAAAGGGTTCGGGAAGAAGAACGCCTGATCGCAGAGATGAATTTTGTACATCCGGTGAACATGATAGCCGCACCCTATCGTCCGGAGGAATTTTATAATATTGCCAGAGGACTGGAAAAGGAACCGGAGGGCGGAAGAAGGTGTCTGAAGTGTTATGAACTGCGGTTGAGGGAGGCGGCACGTCTGGCCAAAGAGATGGGATTCGATTTTTTTACTACGACTCTGACCATCAGTCCCTTAAAGAAAGCAGACAAACTCAATGCGGCCGGGGAAGCGGCCGGGAGAGAATTCGGTGTGGCTTTTCTGCCCTCGGATTTTAAAAAGAAAAACGGATATAAGCGTTCCACAGAACTGTCCAGAGAATATGGGCTGTACCGCCAGGATTACTGCGGCTGTGTTTATTCCATGAGGGAGAGAGAAAAAATGGGAGACCATGATTTGAACAGCCATCCGGTATGATTCTTGATGTCAGAGAATGGTAAAAAACTACAGAAGTTTGTCAGGCTTTTGCTTGACAGCATTGGTGGTTTGTACTAAAATTTAACTAGAGATTTTCAGAGGTGGGTTCTGGATTTCGACAGAATAAAAAGAGAGATAAGGAGAATGCAGATATGTTAAGCAAGACATTAACCGTAGTAAATCCGTCCGGACTTCATTTAAGACCAGCAGGGGTATTGTCCCAGACAGCTATGAAATTTAAATGCGATGTTATCATCGAATGCGGCGAGAAAAAAATCGTGGCAAAGAGTGTTCTGAACGTTATGGCTGCAGGCATCAAGTGCGGTACAGAGATTACCTTGATCTGTGATGGCGAGGATGAGGCTGAGGCAATGAAGACTTTAACTGAGGCCATTGAATCCGGTTTAGGCGAAATGTAAGAACCAGATAAAGAAAATTGTAAGATTGGACGCTGCAGGGAACTGCAGCGTTTTTTTCTGTGAAAGCTCTGTCAGGCGCCGATATAATCCTTATGCTTGCATACAGGATCACACCTGGTTGGAAACGGTCAGATGCAGAGTTATCCTATAAAAGAGTTCATGCATAATATAAAAAAAGAACATTTAGGTGAAAACGATGGTGACCATCAGTCTTTGCATGATCGTACGGGACGAGGAAGAGGTGCTGGAACAGTGTCTGGCCCAGATGAAGAGGCTGGTAGACGAGATCATTATTGTAGATACAGGCTCAAAGGACAGGACAAAAGAAATTGCCGGCAGGATGGCGGATTTTGTGACGGATTTTGTATGGATTGATGACTTTGCAGCGGCCCGCAACGCCGCATTTGCTCTGGCTCACTGTGATTTTTGCATGTGGCTGGACGCAGACGATGTCATTTCAGAGGCGGAAAGAGAAAAATTTCTGCAGGTAAAGAAACACTTGGATCTGGATACAGATATAGTGGTGATGGACTATGCAGCCGGATTCGGGGAGGATGGACGGCCGAACTTTATTTATCCCAGAGAAAGACTGATCCGGAATGGGAAGGGCTATCGCTGGCAGGGACGGGTTCACGAGACGATTGAGATGCAGGGCAGAATCCTGCGTTCCTCCGTTATGATTGAACACAGAAAAAAGAAAGTCAATGATCCGGACCGGAATTTACGGATATATGAAACCATGGAAGCAGCCGGCGAAGAGATGGATGCCAGATCAAGACTATATTATGGCCGTGAATTATATCAGCACCGCCGGTACGAGAAGGCGAAAGAACTCTTAATATCAGTGCTGCAGGATAAACAGGCATGGAAAGAGTACCGGATAGAGGCGAGTCTCAACGCGGCTTATTGCGCTGGCTTTCTTGGAAAGGCAGACGAAGCAATGGATCTGCTGTTTACCAGTTTTTCAGTTGATCTTCCAAGGTCTGAGATTTGCTGTGAAGCCGGACGGATCTGGATGGAAAAAGGCAATTTGAAAAATGCAGTCTACTGGTTTGAGGAAGCAATTCGGGCACCCAGGCCTGAAGAAGAAGGCGGCTTTGTGAGAGAGGAATGTCACGCGTATATACCCTGGATGCAGCTCTGCGTCTGCTGGGACCGGATGGGCGAACACGAGAAGGCACGCCAGTGCAACGAAAAAGCCGGCGAGTTTTGCCCGGCGTCCCCTCAGGTAAAATACAATCGGGAATATTTCCAGCGTATTTTGCCTATGACGGCGACTCAGCCTGAGGAAAGCCTTTAGAGAAATCTGACAGAAAAGCACTGGAAAGCTATCTATAATTTTACTTGCAATTGGATAGAAATTCCCGTATAATGAAAACACGTGGTACCAAGCGTTTTTGCCGGAGGTGAAATCATGTCAGATTCAGAAAGAAAACTGCTGCAGAACAGCGAGGCAGAAAGTGACTTGAGACTGGTAGGCAGATTGCGGGAATGCGGCCATTTCCTTTACTATAGAATGGGAAAGAAAAGCGGTCAGAGGAGGATTCTCGTCAAGATTTTGGCTCAGGGATCGCTGACACAGCGCCAGCTCCAGGAAATGATGAAGCTGAGTTCCGGAGCTATGAGTGAGATTCTGGCAAAGATGGAGGCCGATGGCCTCATCACCAGGGCAAAAAGTGCGGAGGACAGACGGCAGGTAGAAGTGACCCTTACTCCATATGGCAGAGAGACAGCCACCGGACTGATGGAGGAGGATGGGCAGATGGCCCATCAGTTGTTTTCCTGCCTGTCTGCTCAGGAAAAAGAACAGTTTACCGCTTTGTTGAAAAAACTGGTGGAAAGCTGGAACGCCATGGTAAATGAAGACGGAAGCAGAGAATAAGACTGGCGGCATTTGGCCGCCTGTTTTCTGACTGCATAACGTCCGGCGGGTATTCTCTTTAGAAACCGCCGGATTTATAAGCTGTGGCGAATGAAAACAAGAAAGGAGAAACGAGAAAGACAATGATAAGAGAATTGGCTAAATCTATCAGAGAATACAAAAAAGCTTCCCTGATGACCCCTCTTCTGGTCTCCATGGAAGTAGTGATGGAATGCATTATCCCTTTCATTATCGCTCAGTTGGTCAATCAGATCAAAGCCAACTGTGAATTCGGCGTGATCGTAAAGTATGGTCTCATTCTGGTGGTGATGGCAGGCCTTTCCCTGACATTCGGCGCACTGGCGGGGGCTTCCTGTGCTACGGCCTCCTGTGGCTTTGCACGCAATCTGAGAAAGGATATGTACTACAAAATCCAGGGGTATTCTTTCCAGAATATTGACAAGTTTTCTACTTCTTCCCTGGTCACCAGACTGACTACCGATGTGACAAATGTTCAGATGGCGTACATGATGATTGTCAGAACAGCAATCCGATGCCCGCTGATGCTGGTATTTTCCTTTGCTATGGCATTCATTATGGGCGGGAAGATGGCTGTCATTTTTCTGCTGACGATTCCGGTTCTTGGAATCGGCCTGTTTGCAGTCATCCGCAAAGTTACGCCTCTGTTCAAAAAGGTATTTAAGAAATACGATGCCCTGAACAGTTCGGTTCAGGAGAATATCAAGGGCATGCGAGTGGTAAAATCCTATGTCAGGGAAGACTATGAGAAGGTGAAATTTGGCCGTGCGGCTGAAGATGTGTGCAGCGATTTTACCAGGGCTGAGAAAATTCTTGCCCTTAATGCACCGCTGATGCAGTTCTGCGTTTTTACAGTAATGATATTTGTGCTGTATTATGGCTCTTATACGATTATCAGCAGCATGGGAGTCGATCTGGATGTCGGACAGCTTTCTGCACTGATTACATATAATTTCCAGATTTTGATGAGTTTGATGATGCTTTCTATGGTGTTCGTTATGATTACTATGGCAAGTGAGTCTGCTCACCGTATTGTGGAAGTTTTGACGGAAGAAAGTTCCATTCAGAGTCCGGAGAATCCGGTCTGTCAGGTTCAGGATGGATCCATCGATTTTGATAACGTCAGCTTTAAGTACTCTGAAACCGCCGAGAAGATGGCTTTGGCAGACATTGATCTTCACATTAAATCCGGTGAGACAATCGGGATTATTGGAGGAACAGGTTCTTCTAAATCTTCTCTGATTCAGTTGATCTCAAGACTTTACGATGCTACAGAAGGCGTTGTAAAGGTAGGAGGTGTAGATGTCAGAGATTATGATCTGGAAGTGCTGAGAAATCAGGTGGCAGTAGTGCTACAGAAGAATGTCCTGTTCTCAGGGACAATCAAAGAAAATCTTCGCTGGGGAAACAAGAATGCTACAGATGAAGAGATGATTGAAGCCTGTAAGCTTGCCCAGGCGGATGAATTCATTTCTCAGTTCCCGCAAAAGTATAATACATATATTGAACAGGGCGGCACTAATGTGTCAGGCGGTCAGAAGCAGCGTCTTTGCATTGCAAGAGCGTTGTTAAAGCAGCCGAAAGTCCTTATTTTGGACGATTCCACAAGTGCGGTAGATACCAAGACAGACGCTCTGATTCGGAAGGCCCTTCGAGAATACCTTCCTGAAACCACGAAAATCATCATTGCTCAGAGAACCTCCTCTGTGGAAGATGCTGATCGGATTCTGGTAATGGACGGAGGCACAATCAATGCAATCGGTACTCATGAGGAACTGTTAAAGACCAGTGAAATCTACCGGGAGGTTTACACTTCCCAGAATAAAGCAGGAGGTGAAAACGATGGCGAATAATCAAAATGCAGCTCAGGCAAACGCGAGCAAACGCCTGTCGAATTCGCGGAAGGGAACCATCGGACGGATTTTGAAAACGGTCCTAGAGTTCTATCCTGTTGAATTGCCTCTGGTAATATGTTGTATTCTGTTCAGCGCAGTGGTGGCATCTGTCCCATCGATTTTCATGCAGAATGTTATAGCGATTGTGGAGCAGAGCTGGCAGAGCGGAGACTGGAACGCAGTTTCTGGAAAGATTGGAAGGTTTGTAGGAATTCTTCTGGTATTCTATATTCTGGCACTGACATCAACGACGATTTACAATCAGATGATGGCTAAAATCACTCAGGGTTCTCTGATGAAGTTCAGAGAGAAAATGTTTAATGGGATGCAGGATCTGCCGATCAAGTATTTTGACACACATAACCACGGCGATATCATGAGTTATTATACCAACGATATCGATACTTTGCGCCAGATGATTTCCCAGAGTTTGCCTCAGCTTATGATTTCCGGCGTCACTGTCCTGACCGTATTTTGTATTATGGTGTATTACAGCATATGGCTGGCGTTGGTAGTGATTTTGGGCGTAGTGATCATGACGCTTGTGACAAAAAAGGTTGGCGGAAATTCGGCGAAATATTTTATTCGTCAGCAGATGGCCATCGGTAAAGAAGAAGGTTTCATCGAAGAGATGATGAATGGTATGAAGGTCGTCAAGGTATTCTGTCACGAAGAAGAGAGTAAAGCTGATTTTGACCGAATCAACGATGCTCTGTTTGAGGATTCTGAGAAAGCAAACAAATTTGCCAATATGCTGATGCCGATCCTGAACAATATCGGTAACGTTATGTATGTAATCGTTGCCCTGGCAGGCGGCCTGCTCTTGATTTCAGGAGCTCCGAATCTCAGCATTTCAGGTCTTCCTATCGGGATCAGCATTGTTGTTCCCTTCTTGAATATGACTAAGCAATTCTGCGGAAATATCAGTCAGGTATCGAATCAGATTAATGCAGTAGTTATGGGTATTGCAGGTGCTGAACGTGTATTTGCTCTGATTGATGAAAAACCAGAGGAGGACGAAGGATACGTGACTCTGGTGAACGCAAAAGAAGTGAACGGCCAGATTGTGGAGAGCAAAGAACGTACCGGTATGTGGGCATGGAAACATCCCCACAGCGCTGACGGAAGCGTTACATACACAAAGCTAACCGGGGATGTCCGTTTC
The DNA here is from genome assembly GCA_904395885.1 of uncultured Lachnospiraceae bacterium. Lineage (GTDB taxonomy): Bacteria > Bacillota > Clostridia > Lachnospirales > Lachnospiraceae > UMGS1370. Next base: position 15,783 of record CAJFOF010000037.1, on the reverse strand, counting down.
TTTGACGTAGACTTTGCATATGAGGAAGGAAAGACAGTTCTCCACAATATTACTTTGTATGCAGAACCGGGGCAGAAGGTAGCTTTCGTAGGTTCTACCGGTGCAGGAAAGACAACGATTACCAACCTGATTAACCGGTTCTACGATATTGCAGACGGCAAGATTCGTTACGATGGCATTAACATTAATAAGATAAAGAAAGCAGACCTCCGCAGATCTTTGGGAGTGGTGCTTCAGGATACCAATCTGTTCTCCGGAACGGTAATGGATAATATTCGTTATGGAAAATTGGATGCCACAGACGATGAATGTATGGCAGCGGCAAGGCTGGTAGGGGCGCATGACTTTATTACCCGTTTGCCTGAGGGGTACAACACCTATATTTCTGGAAATGGAGCGAACTTGTCTCAGGGACAGCGCCAGCTTATCTCCATTGCCAGGGCAGCGGTGGCAGATCCGCCGGTTATGATTTTGGATGAAGCGACTTCCTCAATTGATACCAGGACGGAGGCAATCGTGCAGAGAGGAATGGATGCCTTGATGCAGGGCCGCACAGTGTTTGTCATTGCCCATAGATTGTCTACGGTTCGCAACTCTGATGTAATTATGGTATTGGAGCACGGGCGGATCATTGAGCGAGGTAATCATGAACAACTTATCGCCCAGAAGGGAAAATATTACCAACTTTATACGGGAGCTTTCGAGTTAGAATAAAGCTTACAGTGGCGGGGACTATGTTTATAGTCCCCGTTTTTTAAATTAGGAAATTACCAGGCGACTGGCTTGCTCGCGTTGTCCAGCCGCATAAAATGTTTGATAGAAGGAAATGCACAGAGAATTTTGGATGGGAGAAGGGTTAGGACAAAACTGGCAGTTCCGTCATATGTTATAGTAAAATCTTATTAGGAGAAGTAACAATGAATTTTCGTAATCCGAATCAGTTTCCGTTTCCTGTAAATGGGAATCCGTGCTGTAACCGAGAAAGAACAGATGAGTGTTGCTGCGATCCACGGTCTTGCTGCCGCGGCCCTCGAGGTCCCAAAGGCTGCCCGGGGCCTCAGGGGCCTGTTGGACCTATGGGGCTTCCGGGTCCAGCCGGCCCGCCAGGGGCCAGAGGTGAACAGGGTCCCGCGGGACCTCAAGGCCCTCAGGGGATTCAAGGCCCTCCAGGAGCCAGGGGTGAGCAGGGACCTATGGGACCTCAAGGTCCTCAGGGGGCGACTGGTCCAACGGGTCCGACGGGGGCAACGGGAGCGACCGGAGCAACCGGGCCAGCAGGTCCAGCAGGTTCAGCGGGTCCAACCGGTCCAACCGGTCCAACCGGAGCAACTGGCCCTGCTGGAGTCACAGGTTTAACAGGTTTTACGGGTCCGACGGGTCCGACAGGCCCCAGCGGAGCAACGGGTCCAACGGGTCCGACGGGTCCCAGCGGAGCGACAGGCCCAACGGGTCCGACCGGTCCCAGCGGAGCGACCGGCTTAACAGGTTTTACGGGTCCGACCGGTCCCAGCGGAGCGACAGGCCCGACCGGTCCCAGTGGAGCAACTGGCCCGACGGGTCCGACGGGTCCCAGTGGAGCAACCGGCCCAACGGGTCCGACCGGTCCCAGTGGAGCAACCGGCCCAACGGGTCCGACCGGCCCCAGTGGAGTAACCGGCCCAACGGGTCCAACAGGTCCGACCGGGCCCGGGGGAGATACGGGAGCGACAGGTATATCTGCCACAGTGCGGGTAGGAACAGTTACCACTGGAGAGCCTGGAACTTATGCCGCTGTAGTAAACAGCGGGACGGAGCAGGATGTGGTGCTGGAATTTACAATTCCCAGAGGCGATACTGGGGGGTGCAAAGAATCGCTGCAATTACTAGCGGCATATTCTACGCCTGTCCAGGGAGGAACTTCCGGGAAACCGCTTCTGTTTGATATCAACGGACTGCATTACGGTACTGCAATCTCTCATACAGCAGGCAGCGGTACTTTTACGATTAATCAGCCGGGGGTATATGCGGTGGCATTTCATGGCGGTGTAGGACCGGCTGGCGGTGCAGACTTTCCACTTTCGATATTGACGTATCTGACAGAAAATGGAGCGTCAGTAGGAGGAGCGGGTGCGCCACACACATTCCACACTTCCAAAGAATTTACCAATGTATCTTTCTCAATTCCAATTGCAGTTTCTTCTGTTCCCACAACATTAAAGGTAATTGGGGAAGGCGGAAAATTCCTCTATGGTGCTAACACACTGACTATATACCGTCTGGGAGATATCCCTGTATAAACTGTATAGATCACATGGATGACCAAACAAAAACCCGTCCGGTCTTTGGAACCGGATGGGTTTTCTGTAAGTAAACTTTCTATATTTTTTGAAAAAAATTGTATCGGTGGAGGGATACGGATTGCCTTGGGCAGGAACGCGAATTGACGAAAATGGATGGCTATTTTTTTCTGCGGTCATGCAATTTTTGACTGTAGAAAGCTGCTTTGTCTTTGTACATCAGCTTATCAGCTTCATCGTATTGTTCCTTAAGGTTACAACTAGGAGAACACCGCCAGGAGAAACCGACTGATATAGAGATTTTATCCCGATTCATTTCTTTACAGATAAAAGAAACAGCATTTATGAAACTAGTCTCATCCATGCTGTCATCAATTACTACAAATTCGTCACCGCCAATGCGGTATGCTTTTTGATTAAATTTTTTATTGATATGTAATGCTACGCGGCGCAACAGCGTGTCTCCGGCGCTGTGCCCAGATTGATCATTTACCGTCTTGAGTCCATTGACATCAAAGTATGCGATCCCCAGTTGCTTAAATGCGCTTGAACCTCTGTGCATGAGTTGATTGAATTTGTTTCGGTTGAACAGCCCGGTGAGGGAGTCTTCGAAACTTTTTCTTTCAAGAATGGCCTGTAGTTCCATCTGTTTTGTAATGTCAAATGCAATTCTCTGTATAACCTGTCCGTCATCGCTTTCACTGACAAGCAGGTTGTTGCTGCTGAGATAGACAAGCTTGCCTGAACGTGTCCTTAAACGGTAATCAATACTCGCATAGTCACCGGGCTTTTTTAGGGTCTGAAGGGCAGACTGTATTTTTGCTGCATCTTCCCTAAGAACTTCATTACTGAACCCGGAAGACCAATCTGCTTTTTCTGTGGCTTCTCTCGTCTTTTCCAGGAGTTCTGCCGTTGCCCGGTTATAGGTAAGAAGAGAGTATTGGCTGCCTTTTCTCAGCACTCTTATGATCGCGCAGGGAATTGAGTTGTAAATACTGTCCAATTCAGCCGTCTGAGCTTCGATCTGCTTTTTTTGACTTTCAATACATTTTTGCATATATTCGTAGAATTGCCGCGCCATTCCAGTGGGGAAGCCGACATCATCCGAGGCCATTTCCGTGTAGGGATTGGAAATGTGAATATGGCAGCAGTATGGACGCTCCTGTCTCCATCGAAAGACGGTGGTGATTCGCTGATGTACCCGCAGGTAGGTCTGGGTAGAGGGATCGGTTGAGATCCACAGTCTCCCTGAACAGACATATACATCGGGAGCTGCCTCGATTACGTCATAGCACTCATCAGAAATGTTACATTTGATTACTTTTCCCGAAAATTTCCGAAAAATATCTTTTACTGTTTCGTAACCGACCGCATATTCCTGCTCACCTGTTCCAAGCCAGCTAAAATATTCATCAAAGTGTTCAATCAACGCATCTTCATCATTTTCACAATAATGCTTGTGAAGGAGATAGCTGGTCAGCTCTTTTGTCTTTTCCTTTCTTATTTTGGTGGTTTGGTTATTAACTCCATTGGACATCTGCGGCACTCCTCCTGTCATATTGTTCTTTATTCCTGAGCAACTGACTTCCTAACATAGGTGGTATCTACGCTGTCAGGCGGCATGTCCGTCTCCTATAAATATATCATTTTTCCCTCAGGGATACAATGGTTTTACTCAACAACCAAAGCAAAAACTTATTTCAGGACCTGAATTTGGATTTCAGTGAGAAATTCGTGCTCCCGGATTGTATATCGGTTGTCGATCTCATACAGCTCAAAAGGTTCTCCGGCAACAGGAATCCCCTGCGCTGCGGCAAAGGTCAGGACCTCCTGGATCCGTCTGCCGTTTTGCTGATAGTTGCCCTGATAAAAGCAGGACAGATAGTCTCCGGCGGGGAGAACAAAATCATAGTCGGCAGTACTGTTCTCCAGGACAAAAAATATAGATTGATAGACATTGGATCTTCCTTGCCTCCAATCATCCATAGAGAAGAAAGCGCCGACTGTCTGATTTACCAGGTCCGGCACCATGGACTCATGTTTTTTGTGGAGTTTTTTGATGACGAAATCCATCTCCTCATCTCTGGTAATGTGCTGAGAAAGTTGGACACAACGGCGCTCAGGGAGTGTTTTTACAGCAAAAATGCCCGGGCGAATATTCTTAGCAGCATTCAGAGACGCCATGCGTCGGCGAATAATGGACTGCTTTTCCCGAAGTTCATCTATTTTTTGCTGAAGAAGACTTTGCTCATCCTCCAGCATTTTAAGCGTGTTCGCAATGCTCTGACCATCCAGATATTCTTTGATCTGTGCCATGGAAAACCCCAAAATCCGCAGGTCACGGATAATATTCAGCTTATACATATCTTTTAAATTGTAGAGGCGGTAGCCGTTTTGATCCCGCTTGGGCCGAAGAACACCAAGCTCTTCGTAATAGCGAAGGGAATCTGCGCCGATGCCGTAGAGTTTTGATATCTCGCCGATTTTATAGTAATTCTTCATAAAAACTGTCCTCCATAAAATAGTTCTTGACCTTAGTATTATACCAAGGTTTATGATAAGAATAAAGATAAATAACAAGGAGATTTTATGATTAGAGATTGGTTGTTGAATTTTTGCAGAAAATTGTGGGATGGGTTTTCTTTAGAAAAGATCGTTTTGATTATGTTGGGAGCTGCTATTGCTTCTTTTGGGCTGCATAATATCCATCAGCAGACAAATATTACAGAAGGCGGTGTATTGGGGATGGTATTGCTTCTCAATCACTGGCTGGGAGTCTCACCTTCCATTATAACGCCTATTCTGGATTTAACCTGTTACGGTCTGGCGTATAAATATCTGGGAAGAAGATTCATAAAAATTTCGATAGTGTCTACTGTCAGCATATCGGCTTTTTTTAAACTTTGGGAGCAGTTTCCACCGATGCTTCCGGATTTGTCGCCATATCCTCTGTTGGCAGCTATACTTGGAGGATGTTTCGTGGGAATAGGCGTAGGATTGATTGTTCGCCAAGGGGGATCCAGCGGAGGTGATGACGCTCTGGCACTGGTTATCTCCAAGGCGACCCGATGGAGGATTGCCAGAGCGTACCTGTTTACAGACCTGACGGTTTTATGCTTGTCTTTAAGCTATATACCGCTGAAACGGATTGTTTTCTCTCTGGTGACAGTTACCCTATCATCTTTTATAATTGATTTTCTGCAGAATCCTAAAGTCTGGAAAAATAACACATACCCCATAGAGGAATAGAATGGTATAATAACCACAACAATAAACTCAAAAGAAAGGTGATAGGAATGCCATGCTGAAGGTATACTATGGAGATATTCGTAATCTGCGCCCAGAGTGGGAACAGTACCCAATCGGGAAAGCGCGGTTGGAGAGAACTCTGCGGTATAAAAAGATCGCAGACCAGGCCCGCTCGGTGGGGGCAGAGCTTCTGCTGTATCAGGCTTTTCAAAGAGTTTTCCCGAATTTTTCTCCGCCGGCCATTTTCCGGACAGGGGAACACGGAAAACCTGCTCTGGCAGACGGTAATGGGGCGCTGTGTTTTCCTTCTGGAAAACTAGCAGAATTTAATTTATCCCATTCTGGGGATTACGTAGCCTGTGTGATAGCAGACCGTTCGGTAGGGATTGATATCGAAGCTGAAAAAGATGCGATACGGCCGGGGATTCTCCGCTTTCTGGCCAAAGAGGAGAGAAAGGATGTGGAGAATGCATCCTGTGGATCCCAGCGCTTTTTTGAATATTGGGTGCTGAAAGAGAGCTATATTAAGGCGGTTGGCACTGGCTTTGCGAAAGCGCCAGACAGCTTCTGCCTGTTAAAGTGTGGTGACGGCTACCGCGCCTATGAAAATGGCCAGGATCAGGGATATGGTTTTCAACTTTTGGCAGCGCCTTCCGGCTATAAAATGGCGGTCTGTGCTGAAGGCGACATATGGGAAGTAATAGAACCGGAGGAACTTGTGCTGGATAAGTTTTCGGGGAAAGAGCGTTGACGGCGAAAATAAAGCCTTCTATAATAGACGATGAGACCGGGACAGTACCCGGCTCAGTCAGAAGGAAGGGAGTGCATCAGCAGTGGAATTAAAAGCGTATGAGCATAAGACACAATACTATGAGACCGACCAGATGGGGATCATTCACCATTCAAATTATATTCGCTGGTTTGAGGAGGCGAGAACGGACCTGCTGGAGCAGATAGGAATGGGCTATGACACCTTGGAAGCCCAGGGAATTATCAGCCCGGTTCTGTCGGTACACTGCGAATATAAATCTATGACTCATTATGGAGATACGGTCGTGATTCTGCCTATTTTAAAGGAATACAACGGCGTAAAAATGACGCTGGAATATACGGTTATGGATAAAGAGACTGAGGAAGTGCGGTGCGTGGGAGAAAGCCGCCACTGTTTTTTGACCCGGGATGGAAAGCCGGTTTCATTAAAGAGAAATTATCTTGCCATTGATGAATTGTTTCGCCGCTGCCTGCCGGATCACGGTCAGGAGTAAACTATGGATTTTGAACTGTTGTATAGATTACAGGAAATACGCAGCCCATTTTTAGACCAGCTTATGCCTGCAATCACCTTTCTGGGAAATGGAGGATGGTTCTGGATCGCTTCCGGTTTGCTGCTGGCGGTTGTTCCCAGCACCAGAAAGATCGGTTTTTGTGTTCTGCTTTCCCTTTTGGCAGGCCTGATTCTTGGAAATGGGATCGTTAAGAACCTGGTTGCCAGGGAAAGGCCCTGCTGGCTGGATGAGTCTGTGAGCCTCCTGATCGAGGCGCCGAAAGATTATTCGTTTCCATCGGGCCATACGCTGGCCAGCTTTGAGGCGGCGATCAGCATTCTGCTGTACCGGAAACGGCTGGGAATTGCAGCCCTGATTCTGGCTTGCCTGATCGGATTTTCCCGATTGTATTTGTTTGTCCATTTTCCAACGGATGTTCTGGCGGGAGCTGTGATGGGAACAGCCATTGCTTTCGCTGTCCACTGGGCAGTGGAAAGATTTCAAAGCAGGAGGAATGAGAAAAAGCAGGAAACGGGGGAAAGGGTATGACAGGAGCTGAAAAAAGCGAGGCAAGAGAATTTGTGAAAGAGATTTTGCCGGGTGTCTTTCAGATACAACTGCACAGCAGCCTGAAAGGGATCAGCGAAATCAAGGTGTACCTGATTCCGGGACAGGACAGAAGCCTTCTGATAGATACGGGATTCCGGGACAGGGAGTGCCAGAACAGGCTGGAACAGGCTATGGACAGTCTGGGGATTAGCGCAGAAAAGCTGGATGTCTTTCTCACCCACAAACATCACGACCATTGCGGGCTGGCTTATATTCTGGCAGAGAGAGGAGCCAGGATCTTTTTAAGCCCAGTGGAGGAGCGCCACAGATATGACTGTCTTCATTACAGTCACGGAGAATCAGATGACCAGGATGAGGTTCTGAGATATGTGGGCATTACGGCGGAAGGTACCCCCCGTCTGTGGAATATGTTTAAGGATTTGGTGATAGCGGATAAGGAAGGGGAACTGTTGATTGAAAAGTTCCCATATTCGCCCATCCTTCCCGGAGATGTATTCCGGTATGGGCAGTACCGGTTTCGGGCTGTTTCATTAAGCGGCCACACTCTGGGACAGACAGGACTTTACGAAGAGGATAAACGGATTTTGTTTACGGCTGACCAGGTCTTGAACGGGATTGTCCCGATTGTGGCAACCAGTTACAAAGATGAGAATTTGCTGAATCGGTATTTTCAGTCTTTAAAAGAGATTAAGGAGCTATACAGTGACTGTACGCTGATCCCGGCCCACAGCAAAGTTCCGGTAGAAAACCCAGCAAAGACGATTGACCATATTGTTTTTTCTTATCTGGAAAAGATTAATATTATGAAGCAGATCCTGGACCATGCGAGAATTCCCATGACAGTTCGCCAGGTGGCATCGATCGCTTACGGAATGGAAAAAATTCCGGAAAATCTGGATCAGCTCATGAAGCTGAAGATGGTGATCTCCAAGACCTTTTCTTGTCTGGAATTTTTATATGAACAGGATTTTGCTGTCCGGACGGAAAGAGACGGAACGCTCTACTGGGAGTCACCGTAAGCCGGAAGGACAATCGTTCAGCTATACAGAACTGTTCTGGAAAAAGAGCTTGAAAAATCAGGAAATCGCTGTATAATGAAAACTGTAGCCTGGGCAGGGTTATTCCCTGCCCATAAAATTTTATAAAATGCAGAGTAGATATGTGTGCGTTAAGTGCCGGATGGACGGGGAGTTGCCAGCCGGACGAAAAGATGTTCTTGCGGTACACATGTCGCATCCCGCTGCAATACGAGAGTTTTATCTCCTATTGTAGTCCGAGGTCTGCAAAGGAGGTAATTTTTTATGAAGAAATTAGCAACTTTGTTCACCGATTCATACCGGGAGCTTTTCCGGGTACGGACCATTACCTTGTGTGCCATGTTTGGCGCCCTCTCCATTGTCCTTGGATATTTTACAATCCGGGTGGGAGATTATTTTAACTTAGGGTTTGCCGGCCTTGCCAACGAGCTGGTGCATTTCATTTTTGGTCCTGTAGTGGGGGGCGTTTTCGGCGGTGTGATGGATATTTTAAAATACATCATTAACCCCAGCGGCGCTTTCTTTTTTGGATTTACGTTCAATGCAATTCTGGCAGGCGTGATTTATGGCGCTTTCTGGTATAAGAGACCTCTCAGCTTTGCGCGGGTTATGGCTGCACGGCTGGTTGTAATCGTGGTATGCAACCTGCTTTTGAACACCTTATGGCTGTCTATGCTCAGCGGAAAAGGCTTTTTGGTTCTGCTTGGACCGAGAGTTTTAAAGAATCTGATTATGTGGCCGGTAGACTCTCTGGTGTTTGTAATGGTGGCAGGGGCGCTGGAGAGGTCTGGCGTTTTAAAAGAACTGCGGAAGGCGGCCGATTTTGTGCGTTAGAGAGTGAAGGGACGCCGTGAGAGGAAGTCTTGAGCCGGGGCAAAAGCTGGACAATTTATGAAAACAGGAATATAATAGAAATACTGTGTAAAGAGTACAGTTGAAAGGAGATTTGCGAATATGAGCGCAGAGAATTGTACACATGACTGCAGCTCCTGCGGGGAAAGCTGCAGCAGCCGTACAGCAGAACAGACTAGCTTTTTAGCAAATTTGGCGCCGGAAAGCTCTGTAAAAAAAGTAATCGGCATTGTGAGTGGAAAAGGCGGCGTTGGAAAGTCCCTGGTAACAGCCCTGATGGCAGTGGAAATGAATCGGAAAGGAAAACGCACGGCTATCCTGGATGCAGATATCACTGGCCCCTCTATTCCCAAGGCATTTGGAATTGGAAGTGACGGCGTGGCTACGACTCCTGACGGACGGCTGATGGTTCCCGCTAAATCTCTGGAGGGGGTGGAGATCATGTCTGCCAACCTCCTGTTGGATAAAGACACAGATCCGATCATCTGGAGAGGCCCTGTCATCGCCGGAGCAGTGAAACAATTCTGGTCCGACACCTTATGGCAGGATATCGATTATATGTTTGTGGATATGCCTCCGGGAACCGGAGACGTGCCGCTGACAGTATTCCAGTCCCTTCCGGTAGCAGGAATTATCATTGTTACCTCTCCCCAGGAACTGGTATCCATGATCGTAACGAAGGCCGTTAACATGGCAGAGAAGATGAATATTCCGATCCTGGGCGTAGTGGAGAATATGAGCTATCTGGTATGCCCGGACTGCGGAAAGAAGATCAGTGTATTCGGAGAGAGCCATATCGATGAAGCAGCGAGAGAGCACGGCATCAAGGTGCTTGCCAGAATTCCCATCGATCCGAAGGTGGCCGCAATGGTTGACGGCGGGCGGATCGAGTACGTGGAGGCTCCCTGGTTGGATGATGCGGTAAAGGCGGCAGAGGAAATCTAAAAATTTCTCTGCAATCATTTTAGGAAAATTTAAGGAATCTTTCATTGAAAGAATTATAATTTGCCTTTATAATAGAATATAAGACGAGCTTATACTATTAAGAGGTGTTTTGAATGAATATCAGCATGAATCCCAACAGCGAACTGGAGCAATCGATTGTCAGTGTTCCGGACGTGGTTCAGGTACCGGATATTCTGGTGAGCCAGGCCCGCCAGTTCCAGCAGGTGATGATGATGTATACCTGTGCAATCCGGGAGGTGAAGACAAAGCTGGAAGTCCTCAATGATGAACTTTCAGTGAGAAACCAGCGCAACCCTATTGAAATGATTAAATCCAGGGTCAAAAAGCCCATGAGCATTGTAGAAAAGCTGCAGAGAAGAGGACTTCCCATTTCTCTGGAGTCTATGGTGGACCATCTGGATGATGTGGCGGGAATCCGCGTGATCTGTTCTTTCGTAGATGATATCTATGAGGTCGCTGATATGCTGGTCCGGCAGGATGATATCACCGTGGTTGCCATCAAAGATTATATTAAAAATCCAAAGCCAAATGGTTACAGAAGCTACCATATGATCGTTGAGATACCAGTTTTTTTCTCAGACTGCAAAAAGCCTATGAGGGTGGAAGTCCAGATTCGCACTATTGCCATGGATTTCTGGGCCAGTCTGGATCACCAGCTCAAGTACAAAAAAGAGGTGGTCAATGAAAAGGAAATCAGCGAGGAGCTTCGCCAGTGTGCCGAGGTAATCGCACAGACGGATCAAAAGATGTATGAGATCCGTCAGCAGATAGAATCCCAGGGAGTTCAGGTACGGCGTTCATCTTAATACAGGTAATACCACAGGGTTTCGGTAATCCGAAACCCTGTTTTTTTGTATAAGGCCATGGCAGGCAGATTGTCTCCAGAGACCTGGAGGAGAAAGTGTCGGACCTTTTTTTGGATGAGACAGGGGATGAGAGCTGTGAGAAAACGAAAGCCCCATCCACGGTTTCTGAGAACCTCCGGAACCAAGACCTGATAGATACAGCAGGCGGATCCCTCAGTGCCGGCGGAAAAGTTCAGCCGGCAGGATGCGGTAAGAGTCTGATTGCCGTAAAAACAAGCTGAAATATCATCCCCGGGGGACGTCCTGCAGCCATCCGGCCATTGAATTTGACAGGAAGGGGATACGGTTTCGCCAGAGGGAGTGAGAAAGTCCGGTGCGTCCATAGCCATCACATGCTCCGCATACCAATAATGGGCGCCAATGGCTTTCAGAACAGAGGCGGCCGGCTCTGCTTTTGGGGGTACGGCGAAGACGAAATCGGCATTGGGAAAAGACTCTTCGGCCGCATCTAAAAGCTGTCGGAAACAGCCCTTTTGCCGGAAGGCAGGATGGGTAAGAGCCGTGACCTCCCAGAGGTCTTCTTCCAGATGAAAGAGGATGAAAGCTGCTGCGAAATCGGAATCCTGTTCCTTTTCCCTCAAAAAGAAGAAGACATCCCCATCTTCCGGATAAGAGGGACAATAAGCATCTTTTGTTTGGCATATCTGAAACAGTCGGATCAGCCCTGCCTTCGCTGCTGGCGTAAGATACTTTTCAGTGGAGATGACGGTCATAGCTTGGCATTTCCTTTCTCAGTGTTCTATATGGCGCAGGTGGAGATACACCGTGTTTTTGCTGATGTTCAATTCCTGGGACGTCAGCAGAACGGCGTCCTTAAGATGAAAGATTCCCTTCTGATACAGACGGTGGATGATCTCTTTGTTTCTGTTGGACGAAGCGATAGTCTGATCCAGAAACACCTGGTTTTTTGTCTGACGGACAGTGTCCTGGATAAGGGCAGTGCTGTCAGAAGAAAAGTTTTCCTGCTGAAAAGGAGTCGAAAGTTCCGGGGACGAAGACGCTGTGCCGCAGAAATTTTTCAGGAGATCCGATACAGGCGTATTCAGATAGAAGTTGATACAGAGGAGACCGATAATGCGCCCCTTTTCCCCTCTGATGGGGATGGTAGAGGATTTTAAGGGTTCTCCCTTTGCGTTGGTCGCATAGTAGGTGATGCCGCTGTCACTTTGCTTTTTATTTTTGATCTGTTCCAAAAGATTCAACGCCAGATCTGTGATGGACGCGCCCTCTCTGCGCCCGGTGTAAAACCCGTTGATGACTTTGATAGCAGAGTGTTCGTAGCTTTCCAGACTGTGGAGAACGATCTCATAACCCGCGCCGAGATAGGCGGATAGCCCTTCCAGCATGTGGCAGTAGGAATCTAGTATGGCACGGTCGGTGTCCGTGAGATGGATGCTGCTTTTCTTCATATGCAATACCCCTGATACAATGGATTTGAGTTTATTATAGCCCATTTCGGAGATTAATCAATGAAAAATTTTTTATTTTGAATTCATAAAATATTCATTGACTAAAAAATATTTTAGTGATACCATTGATTCATAAAAAATATTAATACGGAGGTGCCTTATGCAAACACAGATCAGTACGATTCAGACAGACAAAGCGCCCAGCGCTATCGGCCCCTATTCCCAGGCAAAAGTGGTAAACGGCATGCTGTATGCGTCCGGCCAGATCCCGCTGAACCCGGCAACCGGTGAGGTTGAAGGGAGCGATATCAGTACCCAGACAGAGCAGATCATGAGAAATATTTCAGGAGTTCTGGAGGCAGCAGGGGCAAGTTTTGAATCAGTAGTGAAAACCACCTGCTTCTTGGCTGATATGTCTGATTTTGCCGCTTTTAATGAAATCTACGGCAAGTATTTTACCAGCCGTCCGGCCAGATCCTGTGTGGCAGTCAGAGAACTTCCCAAGGGCGTTCTGGCGGAAGTAGAAGTGATTGCAATTTGCGGCTGATGATTTGTTGTTGAGCAGAGAGAAGTTCTGCCAGGATGTGACAGGATCCTGGCAGGGCTTCTTTTTTTTCTGTAGAGTTATGTCTTGAAACCTTGGGGAACTGGTGGTAAAATGCATAAGATTTCATTGTTTTACGGATGATTACTGCGAGAGGAGACATAGTAAAAATGAAACTAATAAAAGAGGCAGCGATAATTTTTGCTGTTACAATGACGGGGGAACTGCTTTATACGATCCTTCCTTTTCCGGTTCCGGCAGGGGTTTACGGTCTGTTTCTTCTGCTGTTTTTATTGTTAGCCGGTCTGGTAAAAGTAGAGCAGATCGAGAGAGTCGGAAATTTTCTGTTGGAGATTATGGCCATGCTGTTTATCCCGGCCATGGCCGGAATTCTGGAGTCAAAAGATCTTCTGGCGAAAGTAGCCGTTCCCTATCTAGTGATTATTCTGGTTACAACGGCTTTTGTGATGGCGGTTACGGGAAAAGCTGCTGAGGTTATCATTCGCCGTAAGGGGGAGAAGGAGGTAGAAAGATGAATGAGCTGTTGGGGACTTCCCTGTATTTTGGAATGGTGCTCAGTGTGGGGGCTTATCTGGCGGCCCTGTGGCTGAAAAAGAAACTGGGGTGGGCAATTTTAAATCCTCTTTTAGTTGCCTCCATTCTGGTCATAGCCTTTCTTGCTGTCTTTCGGATCGACTATCAGACATACAACGAGGGAGCAAAATATTTAAGTTATCTCCTGACACCGGCTACGGTCTGTCTGGCGATTCCCCTTTATAAACAATTGGAGATGCTGAAAAGGCATTGTGCTGCCGTCTTTGCGGCCATTGGGTCCGGCGTGGCGGCCAGCGCCTTCAGTGTGTTCTGTCTGGTAAAACTTCTGGGACTGAGCCATGAGGACTATGTAACTCTGCTGCCTAAATCGATAACCACCGCCATCGGCATGGGCGTCAGCGAGGAGGCCGGAGGTATTGTGGCGCTCACTGTGGTGACAATTATTCTGACAGGGGTAGCAGGTAGTGTAATGGCGGAGCTGATTTTTAAGATGGTGAAGATCCATCATCCAGTAGCCAGAGGACTGGCGCTGGGGACCAGCGCTCACGCCGTAGGGACATCGAAAGCGCTGGAGCTGGGGGAGATCGAGGGGGCGATGAGCAGCCTGGCCATTGCTGTGGCAGGTCTGTTGACCGTGATTCTGGTTCCGATCATCTCCGGACTGGCCTGATGCTGAGGATGGTGAGAAATGAAAATGATAGACAAGATAAAAGATTGGATCAGGGAAAATCCTCACTGTCTGGCCCTTACTTATGGAATTTTTTACCTGGCGGGTTTTTTTGCCCTGGAGACGAGGAAGGGGGATTTTTTTCTCATAGACTGCCCGCTGGACGATAAAATTCCTTTTATGGAGATTTTTGTGATTCCGTATGTCTCCTGGTTTTTGCTGATCGGAGTTTCTTTGGTATGGACAATGATTGCCAGAAAGCAGGATTTTCTGGAACTGTGTTTCCTGATGTTTGGCGGGACGACTTTTTGTTTGGCAGTGTACTGGCTTTTTCCAAATGGCCTGAATCTGCGACCTCAGACTGTTCCGGATAACCCTTTTGGCTGGCTGGTGGGATTTCTGTATTCTATAGATACGGCAACCAACGTCTGCCCCTCCATCCATGTATCCAGTTCTATAGCTGTGGGGCTGATTGCCAGAAAATTTTGCTGGTTTTCCAGTCGGCCAATGGTGCGCTGGCTCCTTTACATATGGATCATCCTGATCTGCCTATCAACGATGATGATCAAACAGCATTCCATCGTGGATGTGGTCTGCGGAGTTTTTCTCAGTCTGGCTCTGTTTCCTGTTGCTTATCTGCGGCCAGGTCGGTGCAGGCGCAGGGGACGATTCCAAATGGAGAAAATGAGAGAAACTTGACAACAGAGACAAAAGATGTTACTTTAAAAGTAACATAAATGGCTGCCTTATGAAGGAAGGCATTTATGGAGGAACTCGATGAAATTTTCTACAAAACTGAGTGATGCGGTTCATATCCTGCTTTTTATCTATTTAAACAAGGAATCCAGACTTGCCAGCGATCAGATTGCAGTCAGCATCTGCACAAACCCCTCCTATGTCCGGAGATTGATGGCGGAAATGAAAAATGCCGGCCTGATCAGCAGTGCGAGAGGCCAGGCGAATCCGGTGCTGAAACGTTCTCCAGATTCTATTACCCTGCTGGATGTGTACAGGGCGGTGGAGGGCAGAAAGCCCCTTCTTCATCTGGATACCCATACCAATCCGGAATGTGGTGTCGGTGTTAATATTCAGCTTGCTTTACAGGAACATTATGACAAAATTCAGGAGACTGCGGAAGCGGCAATGGAAGCGATCTCGCTGCAGGACATTTTGAATACGTATTACCAGCGCCTGTCTTGACGTGTTCAGAAAGGAGCAGATTCAAAATGGCAGACAAAAAAACGAACCTTTTGTACATTTTCGCTGACCAGTGGAGGGCCCACGCCCTGGGCTGCATGGGGGAGGATCCGGTGGAGACCCCCTGGATGGATCAGTTCTGCAGGGAGAGCGTATGCTGCTCCCATGCCTACAGCACATTCCCGCTGTGCACCCCCCACAGGGGCTCCCTGATGACCGGGAAATACCCTTTCTCCATCGGGCTGTGGACCAACTGCAAGATCGGCCTGGAGGAGAAGATTATGCTGAAGCCTCAGGAAACATGTATCGCAAACGTGCTGAAAGATAGTG
>CAJFOF010000036.1 GCA_904395885.1 uncultured Lachnospiraceae bacterium | reverse complement strand
CCCGCAATTTTGCCCAGATAGCTCAGTTGGTAGAGCAGAGGACTGAAAATCCTCGTGTCGCTGGTTCGATTCCGGCTTTGGGCATATTCTTTGTGGGGTATTAGCTCAGGTGGTAGAGCACTTGACTTTTAATCAAGTTGTCCGGGGTTCGAGTCCCCGATGCCTCACTGAAACCGGTTTTCTTTATTGATAAGGAAAGCCGGTTTTTTGTTGTTAGAGAATATGTAAGAACCGACGTGGTTTTTACGTCTTTTTTCTATTTTTGTAAGGTTTCTTTCCTTGTCACAGAACGTAAATTCTGGTAGGATAGACGTAATTGATTGGAGGAAATTATGAAAAATAGAAGAAGAAAACAAAAAGAGTCATACTTGTGGAATACCATCATGGTAATCTGTGCGATCTGTACGGTTCTGGTGGCTGTTTTTGTGGTTTTTACAGTCTTTCGCCAGATAAAGCAGGATACTTCTAATTGGGAGATCGGGGAAGAAACGACTGCCGCGGAAATTGTTATTGAAACAGAAGCAGTATTGGGATGGGTAGAAACAGAAGATGGTACGAGATACAGAGAAGAGGACGGTACATTTGCAACCAATTCCTGGAAAGAGTGGAACGGCAATCTCTATTATTTAAATGACAGTGGAATTATGGAACAGTCGGGATCGGTATCTTTGGATGGACAGATATTTACTTTTTCGGATTCCGGTGTTCTTCAGGACATTCAGATTGATGGGAGCTATACAGGAATGACTCAGGGGGAACAGGAGACAGGAAAGGAAAGTTTGGTCAGAAGCAATGAATTTTCTGTGTATTTAGATACAGATTCGTCTTATGAGGGAGAATTTTACCCTATCATGTATAAACGGTCTGCCTCAGAAGAGGAAGCGTACTTGGGAGGAGAAAAGGTTCCCGAGGTTACTTCTGAAAATTCTCTGGCAATTTTAGATGGATGGATTTACTATCTGCCTCAGATTTCCGGCTCCAGCGCCGTTCTCTCTTCTACGGAGGGAGGCGTCTGCAATAAATTGTTCCGAATGATGCCAGGCGACTCAACAAAGGAATTATTGGCCACGGATGTGACAGGATACTTAGTAGTAGACGGTACTGTCTATTATGCATCGTCAGGTGAAATTCATAAAGCGGATACCGGTACCCAGTACCCGGTGGGTGAGAATCAGTTTCAGATCAGAATTGAAAATGAAGCCGCCTATCTCCTGGACGGAATGGGAAATCTGGTATCGGGAGATTCTTCTGGAAAGAAGACCGTTGGGGATCGGAAATACACGGTTGATAACGGAAAAATTCTTTATGTACAGGCGGCCGACAGGATGGCCAACGGCGTTACTTATGAGCTGAAGAATGTAAATGGAAAAAATGCTATCACCTGGAAGGATGCTTCAGGCCAGACAGGTGTCCTGGCAGAGGCGGAGTATGGAATCAATAGTTTTTGCATAGCAGAAAATTGGATCTATTACAGCGCATACGTCAGCAGAGGGCAGAATGGAGAGCGATTCAGCCAAATGTTGAGAATCAGTTTGGACGGAGGAGAGAGACAGACTGCCAGTGAAGTATTTGCGGGCAACATCCTGAATCTATATTATTATGAAGATGAGAGAACAATCTATGGAGAATATTCGCCGGTAAGCTGGCAATCTGCCTATGGACAGATTGTGACAGTTGGGCTGGACGGAACCGTCAAGAAAATAGATGATTCTTCCGTTAGAGATTCAGGGACAAATGAAAATATGGTTTTAGAATTGCTGCTTGCAAATGATGGAACTTTAACCTGCTATGAAAATTACTGTCAATGGGATCAGGACACTCAGACATGGAAGATTTTAGATACCAGACCAGTCCAGTTTTCAGATGAAAACCAGGAGTTGGTAGCTTCCAGCATTTTATTGGGGGAAAATTCTTCAACCGAAATCGAGATGCCAGAGGCATCTGAGCCGGAGACTCTTCCCGCAGAAAATTCTCCGGAGACGTCCACAGATCCTTCGGAAACCGTTGGCAGACCAGGGGAAGTGATAGGAGAGGGGATAGCTCCGGGAATGGATCAGACAGCTCCACCTGCAGAGAGTCAGAGCCGGCCCTCTGAGACCATAGGGTCTCAGCCGGAAACAGATTCCGTTATAATTATCCCGGCATTATAATGATTTGTGAGTGAGAAAAGCCATATGTCAGAGGTGATCTGCCCTTTTTTCCGGCAGACATGACATATGGCTTTTTGATTGACCGGAAGTTTCCGGTTTTATTATTCGTCAAATTCTACTACGACATAGAATCCTCTGGAATTTTCTCGCACATCTTTTACGGTTCCATATTCGGATTTGATTCTGTCACGGTTGGAATAACATCCGGACATCGCTACTGCAGGATCGATGATGTAGCTGTACCCGCTGGTTCCATCTCTTTCTATAATTTTTACGGTATCTCCGGGCTTTACTAGTCCGGGGCGCTCCATTTTAAATTCTTCTGTTCTCATTGGATCACCCTCCTGTGTTGAAATAATTGAGATTCTGTTTTATTATAGAATAGATTTCAAAAAAAGAAAAGAAAAACAGGGAGACCAAAAATTGAGAAATCGAACACTTTTAGAAGAATTGAAACAGTATTCCGGAGAGGATTATTATCCCTTTCATATGCCCGGACATAAAAGAAATTTATTTGATTTTCCAAATCCCTTTTCTGTTGATATAACAGAGATAGAAGGGTTTGATAATCTTCATTGTCCGGAAGGAATCTTGAAGGATTGCATGGAATATGCTTCCCAGGTGTACCAGAGCGGGGAAACCCGATTTCTCGTCAATGGGAGTACCTGTGGGATTTTAAGTGCTGTCTGTGGATTGACAGGCAAAAAAGGGAGAATTCTTATGAGCCGGAACTGTCATCGTTCCACTTATAACGGAGTTTTCCTCAACGAATTAAAATCGGAATATATTTATCCACAAATTATTCCGGAATTTGGGATACAGGGAGGAATTTTGCCGGAAGATGTGGAAAAGTCCCTGAAGAAATATCCGGATATTCAGGCGGTACTGATTGTTTCTCCTACTTATGAGGGGGTTGTTTCTAACATTTCTGAGATAGCGCGGATTGTACACAGGGCAGGGGTTCCTCTGATTGTCGATGAAGCCCACGGCGCCCATTTTCCCTTTGCTTATCAGGGAGGTTTCCCAGTTTCTGCTTTGCAGTTGGGAGCCGATGTAGTGATTCAGAGTCTTCACAAGACGCTCCCGTCTTTTACCCAGACGGCGTTGCTCCACATAAGGAGGGGGTTTAGAGATACAGAGAACATTGAAAAATACCTTTCTATTTTTCAGACAAGCAGCCCGTCCTATCTGTTTTTATCCAGTATAGACCGGTGTATCAGGATGATGGTTTCCGATAGGGGAGAGCACCTGAAAAGACTTTCCGAATCAATAGAAGAAGTGAAACGGCTGTCAAAGACGTTTTCACATTTAAGAATTCTTCCCGAAGAATTGAAAGGCCTTTATGGTATTTACGATATCGATCCGTCGAAATTAGTAATCTCTTTAAGAGGTACAGGACTCAGCGGAAAATGGCTTTCCGATAAACTGCGCTGTGACTACCACCTGGAAATGGAAATGAGTGGTCTGGATTACGTTCTGGCTATGACGAGTCCCTTTGACAGAGAGGAGGGATTTCAGCGGCTCAGAGCGGCGCTGTCAGATGTAGACAGAGAGATGGAAACAAGGGTTTTCAGAAGGCAGCCGGATGATCGGTTTTCAGATGACCTGCAGGACTTCCAGAGCGAGGCGGCCATGTCAATTTATGAAGCCTGGAACGCGGAGACGGAGCAGGTATCTCTGAGAGAATCTGAAGGAAAAATCAGCAGGGAATTCGTCTACATCTACCCGCCGGGCATTCCGGTAATTGCCCCAGGAGAAAAAATAACAGGGAGAGCCATAGAGCTGATTGAAACGTATAAAGAGAAAAAGCTGGCAGTTCAGGGAACATCGGACAGGACAGCAGAAAAAATTCTGATCGTTAAGATCTAACTGGAGAATGGGAGACAATGGGAAAGATTTTTTATATAATGGGAAAGAGTGCTACAGGGAAAGATACCATCTATCAGGAACTTTTAAAAAGGATTCCGGAGCTTAAAACAGTAGTTTTGTATACCACCAGGCCGATCAGAATGGGGGAGGAGAATGGCAGAGAGTACCATTTTGCGACCCAGGAAGAGAAAAAAAATTTAGAAGAAGCGGGAAAGATAATTGAATGCAGGACCTATCAGACCATGATGGGACCCTGGAGCTACTTTACCGTAGATGATGGGCAGATCAATTTACAAAAATTAGATTATCTCATGATCGGAACTCTGGTTTCATATGAAAAAATGTGTGCATATTTTGGAAAAGAATCTCTGATTCCCCTTTATATTTCCGTGGATGACAGAGAAAGGCTTTTAAGAGCTATAGAACGTGAAAGATTGCAGAAGAATCCACGATACGATGAAGTATGCCGGCGTTATCTGGCGGATGAGGAGGACTTTAGTCAGACAAATCTGGACAGGTGCAATATTACAAAAATTTATTGTAACACAGAATTAGAAGCATGTATCCGTGAAATCTCAGAAGACATTACAGCTCAGCTATACCACTGAGAGGAACAAATCGCTTTCACAGAAAAGTGAAGTATGGTATAATGAGCCTTGCAGAGCTTTGTGCTTGCACAGGGAGCTCTATAAGGCGAATGCTTCATCGAGCTGATAGGCGAGATGGTATAATGAGCATACCGGTTTCTGCGCCCACCGCAGAAATCCGGGCGCCGAGATCCGCCGGATACCTGAAACAGAGGAGGCAATGATGCTTACATTTCAGAATATTATTGGACAGCAGTCTATTAAAACCCATTTTGAAAATGCAATTTCAACTGGAAAGGTCTCCCATGCCTATATTTTGAGCGGAGAAGAGGGAATGGGAAAGATGACTCTGGCAGAGGCATTTGCCCTGTCTCTTTTATGTGAAAACCGTGATCAGGCTCCCTGCCTGGTCTGCCATTCCTGTAAACAGGTTCTTTCGCACAATCATCCGGATCTGATCTATGTGACTCATGAAAAGCCTGCTAGTATAGGCGTGGATGATATCCGCTACCAGCTTAACGATACAGTGGGAATAAAGCCTTACAGCAGCAAATATAAGATTTATATTGTAGATGAAGCGGAAAAAATGACTCAGCAGGCTCAGAACGCTCTGTTAAAGACCATTGAGGAACCGCCGGCTTATGCAGTGATTATTTTGCTGACATCCAATCAGGAAATGTTTCTTCCAACCATCCTCTCCAGATGTATTCAGCTAAAGCTGAAACCTCTTAAGGATAGGGAAGTGAAAGATTTTTTGATAAAAGAAAAGAAAATTCCTGAGGACAAAGCTGAGGTCTACGGAGCTTTTGCCAGAGGAAATTTAGGGAAAGCAATCCATTTGGCAGAATCAGAAGAATTCCAGATAGTATATCAAACCATGCTTGCCCTGTTAAAGCACTTAAGGGGGATGGATATTGCAGAGCTGATGGAAACGATCCGGAAGCTAAAGGATGATCATCTGAATCTGGATGAGTGTCTGGATTTTATGCAGCTTTGGTATCGGGATGTGCTGATGTTCAAAGTGACAAAGGATATCAATCTTCTGATTTTTAAAGAGGAATACGCATCTATCAACGATATGAGCAAAAACAGCAGTTATCAGGGATTGGAAGCGATCCTGGAGGCTATCGACAAAGCAAGAGTCAGATTGAAAGCCAATGTCAATATGGAATTGGTAATGGAACTGATGCTGTTGGTAATGAAGGAGAATTAGTTCATGATAAAGGTAATTGGAGTCCGTTTCCGGACAGCCGGAAAGGTATATTTTTTTGATCCTGCCGGCCGAGAAATAAAGACTGGGGATCATGTAATTGTAGAGACCGCCAGAGGAATTGAATATGGCTACGTTGTTCTTGGAACCAGAGAGGTAGAGGACGAAAAAGTAGTCCAGCCATTAAAACCAGTGATCCGTATGGCAACGCCGGAAGATCACGCTATTGAAAAGAAAAATAAGGAAAAAGAAAAAGAAGCGTTTAAAATATGTCTGGAGAAAATTAAAAAGAGAGGACTCCAGATGAAGCTGATTGATGCAGAATATACGTTTGACAATAATAAGGTTCTGTTTTATTTTACGGCAGATGGACGGGTGGATTTCAGAGAGCTGGTAAAAGATCTGGCATCAGTCTTCAGAACCCGCATTGAGCTTCGTCAGGTAGGAGTGCGGGATGAAACAAAGATTATGGGCGGAATCGGCATCTGCGGCCGTCCTCTGTGCTGCCATTCTTACCTGTCCGAGTTTGTTCCTGTATCGATTAAAATGGCGAAGGAACAGAATTTATCTTTGAACCCTACGAAGATATCCGGGGTATGCGGCCGCCTGATGTGCTGCCTGAAAAATGAAGAGGAGACCTATCAGGTATTGAACAGCAAACTTCCCGGAGTGGGAGACTTTGTAACGACCAACGACGGCTTTAAAGGAGAGGTTCACAGCGTCAATGTTCTCCGTCAGCTTGTAAAAGTAGTCGTTACGGTCAACGACGAAAAGGAAATCAGAGAGTATAAAGCAGAGGATATTCGATTTAAAGCCAGGAAGAAAAAAGAAAAAGTTAAAGTCGAAGATGCAGAGTTAAAGCAGCTTGAGGCCCTGGAGAGAAAAGAAGGAAATATGGAAAAAAAGGAAGGAAAATCCAGACAGAATGGGAACAGAGCTGAAGGAAAACGAACGCGTTGATGATTTGCAGAGAAATGGATATGGAATTATCCAGAGAACAGGAGCCTTCTGCTTCGGGATGGATGCAGTGCTGCTGTCCGGTTTTGCAGCAGTCAGACAGGGAGAACAGGCGCTGGATCTTGGAACCGGGACAGGAATTATCCCGATCCTATTAGAAGCAAAATCGGAGGGCCGCCATTTCACGGGACTGGAGATTCAGCCGGATATGGCGGATATGGCTCGCAGAAGCGTAGCTTATAACCATTTGGAAAGTAAAATAGAGATTGTGACAGGAGATATTAAAGAGGCTGGACGTTTATTTGATCTGGCTTCTTTTGATGTCGTTACATCCAATCCTCCTTATATGAATGACGCCCACGGATTGAAAAATCCGGATCTGCCCAAAGCCATTGCCCGCCATGAAATCCTATGTACTCTGGAAGATGTGGTCAGATCTGCTGCGATCCTGTTAAAGCCTGGCGGGAGATTTTATATGGTGCACAGACCTCACAGGCTTATAGAGATTATTTCTGTAATGAGACAATACCGGCTGGAACCCAAAAGGATGAAATTCGTCCACCCCTTTATTGACCGGGAAGCCAATATGGTGCTGATAGAAGGTGTGAGGGGAGGAAAGCCGATGGTGAAGTTGGAGGCCCCTATCATTGTCTATAAGGAACCAGGCGTTTATACTGATGAAATATATGAGATCTATGGATATTAGGAGGAGAAAAGATGGAAGGAAAATTGTATTTATGTGCAACTCCTATCGGAAATCTGGACGATATTACCCTGAGAGTGCTGAACACTTTGAGGGAGGCGGATCTCATAGCTGCGGAGGATACCCGTCACAGTATAAAACTTTTGAACCATTTTGATATTAAAACTCCAATGACCAGTTACCATGAATACAATAAAGTGGAAAAGGCTTCATATCTGGTGGAGCAGATAAAAAAGGGTATGAATGTTGCGCTGATTACCGATGCCGGAACACCGGGAATCTCTGATCCGGGGGAAGAGCTGGTGCGTCAGTGCTACAGAGCCGGAATTTCTGTCACATCGCTTCCAGGTCCTGCTGCTTGCATAACGGCTCTCACTATGTCAGGTCTTCCTACCAGAAGATTTTGCTTTGAGGCATTTTTGCCTTCTGAGAAAACCTCCAGAAAAGAGCGCCAATGGATATTGGAAGAATTAAAAAAAGAGACCAGAACAATCGTGCTGTATGAAGCGCCTCATCACCTGGAAAAGACCCTCAGGGATTTGCTGGAAGTCTTGGGAAACAGAAATATAACCCTTTGCAGGGAGCTGACAAAGCGGTATGAAGAGGCATGGCAGACGGATTTGGAAGGAGCGATATCACATTACAGAGAAGAACCTCCCAAAGGGGAATTTGTCATTGTCATTGAGGGGAAAGCGATAGATGAGATCCGCCGGGAGGAGCGCCTGTCCTGGGAAGAAATGACGCTGGAGGATCATATGGATTTCTATGAGCGCCAGGGAATCAGCAGAAAAGAAGCGATGAAGCTGGTGGCGAAAGACAGAGGAGTCAGCAGGAGAGAGATTTATCAGCAGCTTTTAAAAACCGATGATTAGCAGAAAAGAACGGAGACCGGAACGGCCTCCGTCTATTCTACAATTTTCATACCTGCCAGTTCAGCCAGTTCGCGGATTGTAGCTTTGGATATGTATTTTCCCTCATATTCTACTAAATCATCCGTGCGGCCATTGAAAACATCTCCAACTTCTGCTTTTCGAAGGATAATACAGTTATCCTGAACTGTAATTTCCAGCCCATCTTTAACATCTAAATCCAGGCTTCTTCTCAACTCGATGGGTAATGTGATTCTGCCAAGCTCGTCTAGTTTACGGATAACACCACTCGTCTTCATAGTTTTATCCCTCCTGTAAAGTTAAGCGTACTCAAATGCCACTAGTTTGCCGTGCCAATTGTCAAGTGCTTCTCTTAATACATTAGCATAGCAAGCGCTTTCTGTCAATACGATTGGTGAGCCGAAGACTTATGAAAAACGGAAAGGAAATACCTTAGCAGCCATGTGATTGGTTATTGAAAATAACACTTGACAAACAGAAGAGAAGCATTTAAGATTGTTTTGAAACTCAAAGTATTTTATCGGGAAGAAGAAAAATGGGGACAACAAAAATAATAGGAACCGGCTCATATATGCCGGAAAAGAGAGTAACCAATGATGATCTGGCAAAGATCATGGATACCAGTGATGAGTGGATCAGAAGCCGTACCGGGATAGGCGAGAGACGGATTACGGAAGAAAAGACCACAGCGAATCTTGCAGCCGGAGCAGCGCGCAAGGCTTTAGATGATTCTGGAATGGAGGCCTGTGAGATTGAGTTGATCCTGGTAGCGACGTCGACACCTGAGTATTATTTTCCAAATACAGCTTGTGAAGTCCAGGCAGCCATAGGAGCGGAAAATGCTGCGGCATTTGATCTGAGCGCGGCATGTTCTGGTTTTATTTTTGCCTTAAATACGGCTCATGCCTTTTTACAGTCAGGGATGTATCGGAATGCCCTGGTAATCGGAGCTGATGTTATGAGCAAAGTAGTGGACTGGAAGGATAGGAGTACCTGCGTCCTGTTTGGAGACGGGGCAGGGGCTGTAGTAATCCGTTCTGAGGATTCTGAAAAAGAGGGAATTCGTCAGGGAATCATGGGTTCTGAAGGAAAAGGAGGGGAAGTCCTGACCTGCAGGGCACGGTCCAATGCCAATTTCCTGACAGGAAAAGAGCCTGATACAGATTATCTGTACATGAATGGACAGGAAGTTTTTAAGTTTGCGGTTAAAAAGGTTCCGGAATGCATTACCCGGCTTTTGGAGGAAACAAAGACAGAAAAAGAAGAGATTACTTATTTTCTGCTGCATCAGGCAAATTACCGGATTATAGAAGCTGCAGCAAAGAGGTTAAAGCTTCCGATTGAAAAATTCCCGATGAATATTGAACATTACGGAAACACCTCGGGGGCATCCATTCCGATTTTATTAGATGAAATGAACCGAAGAGGTGAATTAAAAAGAGGAGACAAGCTAGTTCTGGCTGGATTTGGAGCCGGACTGACCTGGGGAGCGATGCTGCTTACCTGGTAAATATATGGGCAGGCAGTTTCAAAATAAAAATTCATGTGAATAAAGGAGATTAAAAAAATGCTGGAAAAAATGAAAGAAATTATTGCAGAGCAGTTAAGTGTTGAGGCTGATTCTATCACAGAAGCTTCTTCTTTCAAGGATGACCTGGGAGCAGATTCCCTGGACCTGTTTGAGCTGGCAATGGCTCTGGAAGATACCTACTCTGTAGAAATTCCTTCTGAAGATCTGGAGAATCTGACCACTGTTGGAAAAGTAATTGATTATTTAAAAGCAAAGGGCGTTGAAGCGTAATGAAAACGAGAGTTACAGAACTTTTAGGAATTGAATGTCCGATCATTCAGGGCGGTATGGCCTGGGTCGCAGAGCATCAGCTGGCTGCGGCCGTATCTGAGGCAGGAGGTCTGGGACTGATCGGCGGAGCGAATGCCCCGGGCGAGGTTGTCCGTGAGGAAATCCGCAAGGCCAGACAGATTACGAAAAAACCTTTCGGCGTTAACGTCATGCTGATGAGCCCGCATGCAGATGATGTGGCAAAAGTTGTGGTGGAGGAAGGCGTAAAGGTTGTAACCACTGGAGCCGGTAATCCGGAGAAATACATGGCTATGTGGAAAGAAGCCGGAATCAAGGTAATTCCTGTAGTAGCTTCTGTCGCTATGGCAAAGCGTATGGAGAGAATCGGCGCAGACGCTGTAGTAGCAGAGGGAACAGAGTCCGGTGGACATATTGGTGAACTGACCACTATGACGTTAGTTCCTCAGGTAGTGGATGCCGTTTCAATACCGGTGATCGCGGCAGGCGGCATCGCTGACGGCAGAGGAATTGCCGCCGCTTTTATGCTGGGAGCAGAGGCTGTCCAGATGGGCACCCGTTTTGTAGTGGCAAAAGAGTCTACTGTACATGAGAATTACAAGCAGAGGATCATTAAGGCCAGCGATATTGACTCGACGGTAACTGGCAGAAGCCATGGCCATCCGGTTCGCTGTCTGAGAAATAAGATGACCAGAGAGTATATCAAGCTGGAACAGGAAGGAAAGTCTTTTGAAGAACTGGAATACCTGACTCTGGGAACACTGAGAAAGGCTGTTCAGGAAGGCGACACGATGAACGGTACCGTAATGGCGGGCCAGATCGCCGGTATGATCAATAAAGAACAGACCTGCAAAGAAATAATTGATGAAATGATGGAACAGGCATCTAGTCTTCTGGGACGGTAAATCCGTCCCGGAACAGGGTGCAGAGAGTAAAAGGAGTAAACATGAGCAAGATTGCATTTATTTTCCCTGGCCAGGGCGCTCAGGTGTGCGGGATGGGAAAAGATTTCTATGAGCAGACAGAGATTGGACGTCAGGTCTATGACCGGGCTTCTGAGCTTTTGGGATTTTCCATGCCCCAGCTTTGTTTTGAAAAAAATGATAAGCTGGATATCACAGAGTATACTCAGGCCGCTATGGTCACGACCAGCATTGCTATGATGAAGGTTCTGATGGAAAAAGGCATCTGTCCTGATGTAACCGCAGGATTGAGTCTGGGAGAATACTGCGCGTTGGCCGCTGCGGGTGTCATGAGCGACGAGGATGCGATTACTACGGTACGTCAGCGCGGTATCCTGATGCAGGAAGCAGTTCCCGTGGGAATCGGGGCAATGGCGGCTATTCTGGCATTGGATGCGGCAAAGATTGAAGAAGTCATTTCTTCTATGAAGGATGTATGGATCGCAAACTACAACTGCCCTGGGCAGATTGTAATATCCGGCAAGAAAGAAGCAGTGGAAGAGGCCTGCAGTAAATTGAAAGAGGCCGGCGCAAAGCGGGCAATCATGCTCAATGTCAGTGGTCCATTCCATTCCAAGATGCTGACAGAGGCCGGAGAAAAGTTAGGTGAGGTTTTAGAGGGAGTGACGGTCCATTCTCCAAGGATCCCTTATGTGGCCAATGTAACGGCCTCCTACGTGACGGATGCAGATCAGGTTAAGCCCCTTCTGGTAGAACAGGTATCCTCATCAGTGCGGTGGCAGCAGAGTGTAGAAACCATGATTGCTGATGGCGTGGACACCTTCGTGGAAATTGGACCGGGAAAAACTCTTGCAGGATTTATAAGAAAAATCAGCCGTGATGTCAAGGTTTATAACATTGAAAAATTAGAAGATATCGATAAAGTTGTGGAGGCACTTTCATAATGAGCAGAATTCTTGAAAATAAGGTAGCAGTAGTAACTGGCGCCAGCCGTGGAATTGGCCGTGAAATCGCGCTCTCCATGGCGGATGAAGGCGCAACTGTAATTGTCAATTACAATGGTTCTGCAGCTAGGGCAGAGGAAGTAGTAAAGGAGATTTGTGATGCAGGCGGGAAGGCGGAAGCCATTCAGTGTGATGTATCTGATTTCTCCAAAGCTGCCGAGCTGATGGATTATGTTGTTAAAACATATGGCCGAGTGGATATTCTGGTAAATAACGCCGGAATTACCAGGGACAACCTATTAATGAAGATGTCAGAAGAAGATTTTGATGCTGTCATTAATACGAATTTAAAGGGTGCATTTAACTGCATGAAACATATTGCACGCCAGATGATTAAACAGAAAGGCGGGAGAATCATTAATATTTCTTCTGTTTCCGGCATTATGGGAAATGCGGGACAGGCAAATTACAGCGCTTCAAAAGCCGGTATTATCGGTCTTACAAAGGCAGCAGCCAGAGAATTGGCAAGCCGTTCCATCACAGTCAATGCCATTGCGCCGGGATTTGTGAAAACGGAAATGACAGAAGTGCTGTCCGATGCAGTGAAAGCTGCTGCGGAGGCGCAGATTCCGATGAAACATTTTGGCGATACGAAAGATATTGCCGATATGGCGGTCTTTTTAGCTTCTGACAAGGCAAAATACATCACAGGCCAGGTCATCAGTGTAGATGGCGGTATGGCAATGTGATTTATGGATAAACAGGATTCCGGAAATAGAGGAGATTAAAATGAGCAGACGAGTGGTGGTAACAGGGATGGGGGCCATTACCCCTATCGGAAATGATGTAGAGACTTTTTGGGAAGGTTTAAAAGAAAAAAAGCTGGGCATTGGCCCTATCTCTTATTTTGATACAACTGATTATAAAGTAAAATTAGCCGCGGAAGTAAAAGGATTCGATCCAAAACAGTATATGGATCCTAAGGCTGCCAGAAGAATGGAAACATTCTCTCAGTTTGCAGTTGCAGCGACAAAAGAAGCTCTTGAAAATGCCGGTCTCGACATGGAAAAAGAAGATCCCTACCGTGTAGGCGTTGCTGTGGGATCCGGTATCGGAAGTCTTCAGGCCATGGAGAGAGACCATAAAAAGCTTCTGGAAAAGGGACCGTCCAGAGTAAATCCTCTTTTAGTTCCTATGATGATTTCTAACATGGCGGCAGGAAATGTTGCAATTCAGTTTGGATTAAAAGGAAAATGTATCAATGTAGTAACGGCCTGTGCGACTGGAACCCATTCCATAGGAGAAGCATTCCGTTCGATCCAGTATGGGGAAGCGGATGTAATGGTAGCAGGAGGAACGGAATCCAGCATTACACCCCTTGGAGTGGCAGGATTTACCGCGTTGACCGCACTTTCCACTTCTGAGGATCCGGCTCATGCGTCCAGACCATTCGATGAGAACAGAGATGGTTTTGTTATGGGAGAGGGCGCCGGTGTCGTTGTCCTGGAGTCATTAGAACATGCCCAGGCAAGAGGCGCTAAGATTCTGGCTGAGGTAGTGGGCTATGGAGCCACCTGCGACGCCTACCACATCACCTCCCCGGCAGAGGACGGAAGCGGGGCTGCCAGAGCGATGACGGAGGCTATGAAGGACGCCGGGATTCAGCCGGAGGACATTGATTATGTCAATGCCCACGGAACCAGCACCCATCACAATGATCTCTTTGAGACTAAGGCTATCAAACTGGCTCTGGGAGATCACGCCTACAAAACCAGGATCAATTCTACAAAGTCCATGATTGGTCACCTTCTCGGAGCTGCAGGCGGAGTAGAGTTTATTGTCTGCGTAAAATCCATCCAGGATGGCTTCATCCATGCCACTGCCGGACTGGAAGTTCCCGGTGAGGGATGTGATCTGGACTACACCATGGGCGAGGGAGTTTCCACAGACGTCCGTTACGCTATCAGCAACTCTCTGGGCTTTGGAGGCCACAATGGAAGCCTGATCGTAAAGCGGTTTGAGTAGAAAGGAAAGGAGAGGCGAACCATGGATATTAATGAGATTATGAAGCTGATCCAGGCGGTATCAGATTATGGCCTGACCAGTTTTGAATTAGAAGAAGGAAATATCAAAATTGCTTTAAAGAGGGAAAAAGAAACCGTCGTTTTGAGTGGCGCTCCGGCGGCAGGCGCAGCAGATCCTGCGGAAAATACGTCTGTTCTCAGCGCAGTTCAGACGGTTTCTGCTCCGGCAGCTTCTTCTCAGCCGGCAGCTTCTGCGGCTGAGGCACCAAATATTCAGAGCACTTCTGACAATGTAGTTCTTTCTCCTTTGGTGGGTACTTTCTACAGTTCCTCATCTCCCGATGCTGAGCCATTTGTAAAGGTTGGCGATACCGTAAAGAAGGGCCAGGTACTGGGAATCATTGAGGCAATGAAGCTGATGAATGAGATTGAAAGTGACTTTGACGGCGTTGTTGAAGCGATTCTGGTCAACAATGAGGATGTGGTAGAATACGGCCAGCCATTATTCCGCATCCGGTAGAGGAGATAAGGAGATTACAATATGCTTGGAATTAAAGAAATACAGGAAATTATTCCTCATCGCCATCCCTTTCTTCTGATCGACTGTATCGAAGAGCTGGAACCGGGAGTTCGGGCAGTGGGGTACAAATCTGTAACGTATAACGAGCCGTTTTTTGCCGGACATTTTCCGCAGGAACCTGTTATGCCGGGCGTCCTGATCGTAGAAGCCCTGGCCCAGACTGGAGCTGTGGCGATTCTGGGACAGGAAGCCAATAAGGGAAAGATCGCGTATTTTGGGGCGATTAATAATGCAAAATTTAAACATAAAGTAGTACCTGGAGACCGTCTGAGATTGGAATGTGAGATCATCAAGCAGAAAGGTCCGGTAGGAGTCGGAAAGGCCACTGCTACGGTGGATGGAAAGGTTGCCGTATCAGCAGAGCTGACATTTATGATCGGTTAGGAGAGAGCCATGTTTGAAAAAATTTTGGTTGCAAACAGGGGCGAGATTGCAGTCCGTATTATAAGGGCCTGCAGAGAAATGGGGATTAAAACGGTAGCCATATATTCGGAAGCTGACAGAGATGCCCTTCATACGCTTCTGGCTGATGAGGCAATTTGTATAGGGCCTGCGCCCTCCACCCAAAGTTATCTGAATATGGAGCGGATCTTGACGGCCACTGTGGCCATGAAGGCGGATGCGATCCATCCAGGTTTTGGATTTTTATCAGAAAATGCCCGATTTGCAGAGCTTTGCAAAAAATGTAATATTACCTTTATTGGTCCATCGGCCGAGATTATCCATAAGATGGGAAATAAGTCCGAGGCCAGAAAGACGATGATGGAAGCCGGAGTTCCTGTTGTTCCCGGAACAAAGGAGCCGGTTTACACGGTGGAACGGGGAATGGAGCTGGCGAAGGAGATCGGTTTCCCGGTTATGATCAAAGCTTCCTCAGGCGGAGGCGGAAAAGGAATGAGAGTTTCTTTCAGCGAAGAGGACTTTGAAATGAATTTCAAAACTGCTCAGCAGGAATCTATCAAAGGCTTTTCTGATGATACCATGTATATTGAAAAGTACATTGAACAGCCAAAGCATGTGGAATTCCAGATCATGGCAGATAAGTACGGAAACGTAATCCATCTGGGAGAAAGAGATTGTTCCATTCAGAGACGCCATCAGAAGGTTTTGGAAGAGTCTCCCTGTATCGCAATTTCTGAGGAATTGAGAGAAAAAATGGGTGAGACTGCAGTTCGGGCAGCTAAGGCAGTGGGATATGAAAATGCAGGAACGATCGAATTCCTTCTGGATAAACATAAGAATTTCTATTTTATGGAAATGAACACCCGAATTCAGGTTGAGCATCCTGTAACGGAGATGGTGTCCGGTCTGGATCTGATCAAAGAACAGATTCTGGTAGCTGCCGGAGAGCCGTTGAGCGTGACCCAGGATCAGATCCGCTTAAATGGCCATGCAATTGAATGCAGGATCAATGCAGAGAATCCTGCAAAGAATTTCATGCCGTGTCCCGGAAGGATTTCCAACATCCATCTCCCAGGCGGAAACGGTGTGAGGGTAGATACTCATATCTATAATGATTATAAAGTTCCGGCTAATTACGATTCTATGCTCTTAAAGCTGATTGTACATGGAAAAGACAGGGAAGAGGCAATCGCAAAGATGCGGAGTGCCTTGGGTGAACTGATCATTGAAGGAATTGATACCAATCTGGATTTCCAGTATGAGATCATCAACAATCCGGAATTTGAAGCGGGAAATACGGATACAGATTTTATCCCTACTTATTTTCCTGAATACTGTAAGTAAAACCTGCCCCCGCCAGACTGGAGGCAGACATGGTAGATTAGCGAGACGGGAGAACTATGTATCCCGTCTCGTGCGGCAGAAAGGGAGAAATTGCGTATGTTAAAAGATATGTTCAAAAAAACGTATACGCGTATTGATATGAGATACAGGACTTCCAGACCGGAAGATCAGCCTAATATCCCGGAAGGGCTGTGGCGCAAATGCAATAAATGCGGTCAGCCCATTTACGTTGAAGATGTAAAAAATAACTTTTATGTCTGTCCAAAGTGCGGGGGATATTTCAGGGTCCATGCCCGCAGAAGAATTGAAATGGTAATAGATGACGGGACTTTTGAAGAGTGGGATAAGGAGATGGAATTTTCCAATCCCCTGGATTTCCCGGGTTATGAGAAGAAGGTGCTGGCTGCCAGAGAAAAAACCGGGCTGGACGAGGCAATCGTTATAGGAAAAGGCAGAATTAATGGTTTTCCTGCAGTTGTAGGAGTCTGTGATGCCCGTTTTATCATGAGCAGTATGGGGCATGTAGTGGGAGAAAAGATCACGAGAGCCGTTGAGAGAGCAACCAGTGAGAAGCTTCCGGTTATTATTTTTGCCTGCTCCGGCGGGGCCAGAATGCAGGAAGGGCTGGTATCTCTGATGCAGATGGCAAAGACTTCTGCTGCATTAAAACGCCACCAAGAAGCAGGCCAGCTCTATGTTTCCGTTTTGACGGATCCTACCACCGGAGGCGTGACCGCAAGCTTTGCTATGCTGGGAGACATTATTCTGGCGGAGCCAAAGGCTTTGATCGGCTTTGCCGGTCCCAGGGTAATTGAACAGACTATAGGACAGAAGCTTCCGGAAGGATTTCAGAGATCAGAATTTTTGCTGGAACACGGATTTGTAGACAAGATTGTAGAGCGCCACGAGTTAAAAGACACGCTGGCTAAGATTTTGAGATTTCATCAGGGTGTTGGAAGAGTCTCTCAGGAGGGAGAGGTTAAGAGCGCTGTCAAACAGGCGGTTTCTTCGCCAGCATCCTCCGCAGCAGAGGAAAAATCTCCCTGGGATACGGTTTTGTTATCCAGAAGATCAGACCGTCCGACTGCTTTAGACTATATTGAAGCGATTTTTGATGAGTTTATGGAGCTTCACGGAGACCGCTGCTTCAGGGACGACGGAGCTGTGGTAGGAGGAATTGCATTATTCCACGGTAAGCCCGTTACTGTTATTGGACAGCAGAAGGGAAGAAGCACAAAGGATAATATTAAGAGGAATTTCGGTATGCCATCTCCAGAAGGATACAGAAAAGCTTTGCGTCTGATGAAAGAGGCAGAACAATTTGGCCGTCCCGTTGTCTGCTTTGTAGATACCCCCGGTGCATTCTGCGGTTTGGAAGCAGAGGAGAGAGGACAGGGTGAGGCAATCGCCCGCAATCTTTTTGAGATGTCTTCCCTTAAAGTGCCGGTTCTGTCTGTTGTAATCGGAGAAGGAGGAAGCGGCGGCGCTCTTGCCATGGCAGTGGCAAATGAAGTGTGGATGATGGAAAACAGTGTATATTCTGTTCTGTCACCGGAAGGCTTTGCCTCTATTTTGTGGAAAGACAGTAAGAAGGCTCCGGAAGCTGCCAGAGTCATGAAGATGACGGCAAAAGATCTGAAGGAATTAGATCTGATTGAGAGGATCATACCGGAAAGAGAGCCGGTCAATCTGGAGAATCTGAATTCCGTTGCAGCCAATATGGATATAGCGATGAGAGAATTTTTCTCAAAGTACGGTGCTATGAGCACCGGGCAGGTTGTGTCCCAGAGATATGAGAGATTTAGGAGAATGTAAAAATGAGCAGATATCAGCCTCTTATTATTGGGGATTTGATCATTAAAAAACCTGTCGTACAGGGGGGAATGGGCGTCGGTATCAGTTTGTCCGGACTGGCAGGGGCAGTGGCAAAAGCCGGAGGCCTGGGAATCATCTCTACCGCTCAGATTGGTTTTAGAGAACCTGAATTTTCAGAGAACCCGGAAAAAGCGAATCTGAAGGCAATTGGAAAAGAACTGAAAAAAGCAAGGGAGATTGCAGGAGAAAAGACCTCGGAGGGCGGCCGCCCTGCTGTGGGATTTAATATTATGGTGGCAACGAAGCATTATGAGCATTATGTTCGTACTGCAGTGGAGGCCGGAGCTGACATCATCATTTCCGGAGCAGGCCTTCCGATTCAGCTTCCGGAGTATGTAAAGGGGAGCAGCACAAAAATCGCTCCTATCGTTTCTTCTGCAAAATCAGCTTCTGTTATCTGTCGGATGTGGGACAGAAAGTACCATTGTGCTCCGGATATGGTAGTGATTGAAGGGCCACTGGCGGGAGGCCATCTGGGATTTTCAAGGGACGAGCTGACGAACTATGGAGCGGATACCTCTCGCGTCTCAGAAACGTATCAATTAGGCCGGTATGATGAAGAAATCATGAAAATTATTTCAGTAATTCGGGAGTATGAAAATAAGTATCAGAAAAAGATCCCCGTTGTCAGCGCCGGAGGTGTTTTTGATCAAAAAGACATGGAACACCACATGAAGCTTGGCGTGGATGGGGTACAGGTTGGTACCAGATTTGTTACTACCGAGGAATGCGATGCTCCGGAGAGCTATAAGCAGGCGTACATCCATGCGGCTCAAGAAGATATTGTGATCGTAAAAAGCCCTGTGGGGATGCCGGGACGTGCCATTAAAAATTCATTCTTAGAGAAGGTGGCTGTTGAAAAAGAGAAGATTACCCGGTGTTTTCAGTGTTTAGAGCACTGTGACCCGAAGACCATCCCTTACTGCATCACAAAAGCGTTGATTCGGGCTGCAGAGGGAGATATTGAAAACGCACTTCTTTTCTGCGGCGCCAATGCTTATCGCTGCCAGAAGATAGAAAAAGTAGATCAGGTTATGAGAGAACTTCTTGGCTGAGTTCTTTGCACCTGGATTTCAGGAAAGTCAGATATATCTGAAAGAAATCTTTTGGGTATGTCTGGCTTTTTTTGTACATAAATATAAAAGAAAAAGAGAGAGGCGGATTGCCCTATGATGAACGGTTTGTGGGCTGGTATGATGCTGGTCGGTATTGTCTGGGGAATATTTCACGGAACCCTGGCGGAGGTGACGGATGGAGCAATCAAATCGGCGGGAGAGGCAGTTTCCTTATGCATTACCATGTTGGGGGTCATGTCTCTGTGGACGGGGATTTTGGAGATCGGAAACAGAGCCGGCCTTATTGACCGCCTTTGCAGGAGAATGGGGCCAATAATGAAATTCCTGTTTCCCCGGCTGCCAAAGAACCATCCTGCGTCTAATTCCATTGCGGTCAATATGATTGCCAATATGCTGGGAATGGGATGGGCGGCAACGCCGGCCGGTCTCCAGGCTATGAAAGAGCTGGAAGAGCTTGAAGAATCCCGCAGGGAGGAAAATAATTCTTTAACAAAAGCCGTTCCTAAGGGAACGGCTAATAATGAGATGTGTACCTTTTTAATCATCAACATTTCGTCTCTCCAGCTCATACCGGTGACGATGATTGCCTATCGGGCTCAGTACGGGAGTGTTGATCCGGCCGGAGTAGTAGGACCGGCTCTGGCTGCCACAATGGTCAGCACTGCGGCTGGAGTAATATTCTGCAAGATTATGGACAGAAATACCGATTAACTGCGGTGTCATTCTGATGCTAGTCGGGATGCTGAAAATACTTTTTGTATTCATCGGAAAAGAGACAGCCTCCCAATCTTCGTATGCCTCCATACAAGTGACGTTTCATCAGCTCTTCAATCCCATCTGTACATCTGTCGTCAATCAGCTTCATCATTTGCCGGTGGTCGCTTAAGACATCCGGCACATTTTTTGCCCCCACAATATCCAGGCGAATAAACCGGGAATAATCCGGATGGGGAGAGGTCAGCCGCTCCCATAAGAACATTTTTCCAGTGGAGCGAAACCAGACTTCATGCATCAGAAGATCTTTATCAAGAAAATCATTAATGTCAAAACTGTCCAGATTATCAGCAGCTTTGGCCGCTTCTTCCATGATTCTCAGGCAGTATCGTACCCTTTCTACATCGGTGGGAGGACAAATCTGAATAAAATCCCGCAAAACCATGGTTTCCACTGCAACTCTTTCGTAGATGATCTGATTTACAATATCCAGATTAATGGTCGTAACGATTGTCCCCTTATGAGGGATAATGTCGACAAACCGATTTTGCTGAAGCCTTTGAAGGACGCTGCGGATAGGTGTTCGGGATATGTGAAAGCGCTGGCAAAGACTATTTTCACTTAAAATATCCCCAGGTGCAATTTTCAGAGAAACAATTTCTGACTCTAATATCTTATAAATATCCTCATTGGTTATGGATAGTTGTTCCATTTAAAACCTCCTAACCCAGTAATAGATCATATCTTGAATACAAGATACAAAAACGCTTTCCATTAATCCATTATATATTGAGAATGACAAAATATCAACAATAATTTTGAAGGCTGCTAAATTTATTATAAAAATTAAATAAATACAAGAGATTTTTTGAAAAGAAAAATATGAAAATAACCTAACAATATTGGATATAGTACTTGAAATCATATTAAAAATGTGTTAATATTAATTCACAGCTTGTATACAAGTTTAAAAATATCAGCGTCAAAAGACATAAAATAGTTGGAATCAGCGAGGATATTTTTTGTGTAGTATACAAGGACGGTGTAGGAAAATGTTAGATATAAAGGAGGAAGATTTTATGAAAAAGTCAATTGCAATGCTGCTGGCAGTAGCGATGACAGTAAGTTTGGCCGGATGCGGAGGCGGTCAGGCAGAAACAGCCGGAAGTGCCGCAGAGCAAACAACCGCAGTCGAAGCTGCAGCCGGAGATACTGCAGAAAGTGCAGAGACAGAGGAGGCCGCAGCCGGGGAAGATCCATATGCTGAACTGGGAGATTTTACGATGATTGTCGGACATGCACAGCCGGAAGGAAATCCCCGCTATACTTCAATGGAAAAATTTGCTGAGGATGTTGCAGAAAAAACAAACGGCCATGTAACGGTAGAAGTCTTTGCAAATGGTCAGCTTGGAACAGAGAAAGAGATGCTGGAACAGGTAGTGGCCGGAACGGTACAGGGAATGAGAGGCGGTCAGTTTGACTTTAGCCCAAGACTTTTGATGTTCACCCTGCCTTTCCTGGCACAGACCCGTGAGCAGGTTACAGCTCTGTTAAACAGCGATCTGGCAAAGAAGGTATGTGAAGAGGCGGAAGCCGAGACGGGAACGGTTATTATCAATCTGTGCGATGCCGGCGGCTGGAGACAGTTCTCTAACAGCAAGCATCCTATTACCAAGCCTGAAGATCTGCAGGGATTAAAGATGCGTACCAACGGAATGAATACCATCGATAAGACATTCATTGCATTGGGAGCTACCACAACGACGATTCCGTATTCTGACCTGTACATGGGCCTGAAGACAGGCGTTGCAGACGGCCAGGAAAATCCCTGGGTCAATGTAGAAGGCATGAAATTCTATGAGGTACAGCCTTATTTTACAGAGGTAAATTACCAGTTCCATCCGGATCCATTCTATGTAAACGCAGCATGGTGGAATTCTCTTCCAACAGAGTATCAGGATATTATTAGTGAATGTGCTACAGAAATGGGAACTTACAATGACCAGTTGATCGATGAGACTCAGGAAGCAGCAAGACAGGCCATCATTGACGCAGGCTGTCAGATCTATGTTCCTACAGAGGAAGAATTGCAGGCATTCAAAGATGCGGTTCAGGTTGTATACGATCAGTGCGTTGAAGAGGGCATCTTAACAGCAGAAGAGCTTCAGGAGCTTCAGGATATCGTTGCAAACGCATCATAACTTCTGAGAAACGTTAAAGATTCAGAAAGGGGATGAGTACCATCGAAAAGCTGAAAAAGGCCGGAGAGAAACTGTTTGCAGTTTATTTTGGAATAGGAGTAGTAGCCATGGGGCTTCTGGCGGTATTGGTTATTTTTTCTGTTATCGCACGCTATTTCTTTTCATTAAGCTGGAAACAACTGTCAGAATTTAATGTTACCCTGTTTGCCTTTACTACTTTCTGGGGAATGGGGATTAATATCCTGAAGGACGAGCATGTCATTATCGACATTTTTTATGACAGAGTGAAACCCTCCATAAAAAGATGGCTGGCAGTAGTAAACTATATAATTGTTTTAATCGTTGATTTGGTTTTTACATACCAGGGCATTCTTTATGTGGGAGTCGCAGGAAAACAGATCAGCCAGGGAATGGAAATACCCATGAAATATATGTACGGGATTATGCCTGTATGTGGGGTTATATGTGCTGTATGTATCCTTATTAAAATTATGATCCTAATAACAGAAGACCTCTCTTATTTTGAATCCAAAAATAAAGAGATATATAAAAACAAGCAAGCGGCATAGAGAGGAGTTGAAAAGATATGGCAATGTTAATTTTATTGGTGCTGCTGATTTTCTTTGCGGTTCTTGGCGTACCGCTTGCCTTTGCGATCGGCGCATCCTGTGTTACATATATCAGTACAAATACTCCTGCTTTTATGTCCATGGTTCCGCAGCGTATCTGGAACGGCGTGTTCAGTGAACTGATGATAGCAATGCCCTTATTTATGCTGGCAGGAGAATTAATGAACACCGGGGGCATTACAAAGAGAATCATCAATTTCTGCCTTCAGATTTTAAAGCCTTTCCACGGAGGACTGGGAGAGGTCAATATTGTAGCATCGATGATATTCGGAGGCATTTCAGGTTCTTCAGTAGCAGATACATCGGCATTGGGAAGTATTCTGATTCCGGCTATGGAAGATCTGGGATATCCAAAGGATGCTTCTGCCGGAATTACAGTGGCTTCTTCCACC
The DNA here is from genome assembly GCA_904395885.1 of uncultured Lachnospiraceae bacterium. Lineage (GTDB taxonomy): Bacteria > Bacillota > Clostridia > Lachnospirales > Lachnospiraceae > UMGS1370. The sequence continues at coordinate 13,419 of CAJFOF010000036.1, read as the reverse complement.
ATGGGGATGATCATTCCTCCGTCTACGCCGATGATTGTTTATTCTATGATTTCGGGTGCTTCTGTAGGAGCGCTGTTTATGGCAGGTGCTGTTCCGGGAATTCTGATCGGTTTAACGCAATTGGCGCTGGTATTTTGGATCAGCCATAAGAAACACTGGCATCCGGCCAGGACGCCGTTTGTTGCAAAAGAATTTTTCAGCGCAATTTTATCAGGAATACCGGCTCTGCTGATGCCTGTCTTCATCATTGTGTGCGTATCCTTCGGAATCTGTACTGCTTCTGAGAGCGCCGGTGTTGCTGTGCTGTACTCTATTTTGGTTGGATTCTTCATTTACCGGGAACTGACCTGGAAAGATGTATGGAATGCTCTGAAAAAGACTTTGATTTCATCGTCATCCATTATGATCATCATTGGCTTTACTACGATTTTCACCTGGGTTTTGACCATGCAGAGAGTTCCGGATACGGTAGCCGCTTTCTTCATGGGGCTGAATATGCCTCCCTGGGGAATTGCTCTGATGTTTGATGTTATGATCCTGCTGATCGGTACTTTTATCGATGTCAGCCCGGCCATCCTTCTGCTGACTCCTATTATGCTTCCTGTTATGGAGAGCTATGGGTTCTCGGCACTTCAGTTTGGAGCGATGATGATCACCGGATTGGCCATCGGTCTGGTTACTCCTCCTGTGGGAATGTGTTTAAATGCATGTAATAAGATCAATAAGATGCCTATTGTAGATATCTTTAAAGGGGCGCTGCCATATGTTACCTGCAACGTGATCGTCCTGATTGCGATCAGTCTGTGGGAACCGTTGACGACCTGGCTTCCTCTGATGCTGGGCTATAGCCTGTAGGCGGTTCAAAAAAGGAGAATGGGTATGACTTTAAAAGAAAAGATGAAAAAAGGGCCTGTATTCGGTATGGCGTGTTTTACCGGAGCGACCTGCGTGATTGAAAACATCGCAATGTCCGGTCTGGATTTTATTTACCTGGATTTGGAACATACGGACTGGATGCTGGGAGGGGATTTTGAAAAGCAGATTATGGCTGCGAAGCTCCATGATATAGCAGTTCTGGTTCGTATGGCTGACGATGATGAGGTGGCAATTCGGAAAGTCCTGGAATGGGGGGCTGACGGCGTTGTAATTCCTCACTGCAAGACCCGTGAGATGGCGGAAAAGTGTGTAGAAGCTGCAAAATTTTCTCCCATGGGGCGCAGAGGAGGAGAGAGCAATGTCCGGGCGGCGGGCTTTGGATACCATGATTTTAACTGGAATACCTATATGGAACAGCAAAACAGGGATACTTTGGTCATCCCTATGGATGAAGACTACGAATTTACCGACAATATTGATGAAATCTTATCAGTAGAAGGTGTAGATGCCGTAAACTTCGGGCCCATTGATTATGCTGTTTCGAAAGGATTAAAAGTAGGATATTCTATGGGTGAAGAAGTAAAAGAGGCTTTCCGGATTCTGGTAGAGAAAGCAAAAGAAAAGGGGATTGGCGTATTGGGTCCCGTCATCCCACCGACAAAAGAAAATTTGGAAAATGCCATTGCAGAAGGATACAATATGATTATTGTAGGAAATGATATGTGGCATTTCCAGAAAGCATTGAAAGAGCTGGTGACGGAAAACGTAGAACCGGTTCGGGGAAATTGAGTATTTAAAGATAAAGGATCGCCGCTCTGTAGATCTTGTACATCTACGGGGCGGTGTTCCTCTTTTATTTTCTTATAACAGATCTCTGATAAACATAGAATGCAATGGCTGCAGTGATTGTTTCAGTAACCCAAAAGGCATTCCACACTCCGGCAGGTCCCCAGATACGGCTCAGTAAAAATGCGATGGGGATTATGATTACTGTATAACGGAAAAGGGAAATGACAAAGGAAGGAACCCCCTTTCCCAACCCCTCCAAGGCGCCGGAAGAGGTGACGGAAACCGATGAAACGATGAAACCGCCGCTGATGATTCGCAGAGCGGTTGCTCCTGCTGATATGGTTTCTCGATTGGACGTAAAAAGGCCAATAAGCTGTCCGGGAAGAATCAGGCAGATCGCTGTCCCCAGAATCATGATTGCGGCGCACATGCAGAGAGTGACGTAGTAGATTTTTTTGACCCTCTTTTCTTCTCCGGCTCCGTAGTTATAGCCAATAACAGGCCGCATTCCCTGAATAATTCCATTGGCTGGCAGATATAGGAATGTCTGGAGTTTATAGTAGATTCCCAAAATGACTACATAAATCTGAGAGTATCCGGCCAGAATACCATTTAAGGTAGATATCAGCAGAGAAGGAAGAGCCAGATTCAAAGTGGCCGGGATCCCAATAGAATATAGCTTTAAATCCAGAGTCCTATTTGCCTTCAGATAGTTCCGGCCGAGACGGACACGGATGGGAAACACAATATATACAAAAAGATAGATGGCAAGGGTAAGAACCTGGCCGATTCCGGTAGCGAGAGCGGCGCCTTCAATGCCCATCGCCGGAAAAGGGCCAATGCCGAAAATAAGGATAGGATCCAGGATAATATTAGTGATGCATCCGCTCATCAGGGCGATCATGGTGATTTTCATACTCCCCACTGCCTGAAAGATTTTCTCAAAAGCAAGCCCAAGAGAGATAATAACAGAGAAAGAAAAGGCGATGACAGAGTAACGCAGGCCCAGATCAATCACCTTTTGGTCAGAAGTAAACATTCTGAGAAAATACGGCATGGTGGTGATACAGATAACAGTCATAAGAATGCCGTGGATAACAGAAAAGAACATTCCTCTGGTGGCAGCCGTATTGGCTTTATCCAGGTCATTGGCGCCAAGGTAGAAGGCGATGACTGCGCTGATTCCCACACCAAATCCGATGGCAATGGCATTGATAAAATTTTGGATGGGGTATACCAGGGATAAGGCGGTCATGGCATTTTCGCTGATTTTTGCAACGAAAAAGCTGTCAACAATATTATAAAGGGAGTTTACCAGCATGGAAATAACCATGGGAAGAGCCATGGATGTAATAAGGGGCAGGATTGGTTTTTCTCTCATAAAAGTTTCATTCATGTACATTCCTCCAAATTTTGTATGTATCTGTTGTGGCGGCCGATGTTTTGATGCTGCCTATGGCTGCTGTTCACAAAAAAAGCCACACAATTACCGAAAGGTAGTTGTGTGGCGAAAAATGGTTGGCCCAGAAAAATCCACATCGTGTTTTAGCTATTTTATTATAGCATTGGATTGCGGGTTGTCAAGGTCTGAACCATCCTTTCATAGAAAAAATGTATTGCTGCATTAAGCCGGCATAGCCTTTGTATTGACTGAAATAATCCTGGATAATGGTCTGATACAAACGGTTTTTTGGAAGTTTTTTGTAGCGTCTGGGATGCTTGGGATAATATTCTTTTATGAGAATTTTCTGTATCCAGGTGTCAACGGGAAAGGCGTCAATGTGGTGAAGGCCGAACAGGCATATGCAGTTTGCGACTTTTTCTCCTATGCCATAAAATTGCCGGAGATATTCCATAGATGACGGATAATCCAGAGCAGAGAGGTAATTCAGATCCAGAACTCCGGAACAGGCGTCCTGAGTAATCTTTGATATGTACTTGGCCCGATATCCCAGTTTGAGATCCAGCAGATCCTGGACCGAGGCGGTGGATAATTGTTCGGGATTGGGGAAAGTATAATAAATTTCTCCGGTCATTGTGGATAAAGGCGTCCCGTACAGGCGGCTGAGATTTTCCACTGCCTGTCGGATAGCTGGAATGGTTTTCTGCTGAGAAATCATAAATGTAACGATCATTTCCCAGAGATCCTGCCGGAGAATGCGAATTCCTCTTCCTGCTTGCCCGGCGGCCATCAGATAGGAATCATCAGGGCTGATGGAGGAGAGATAGGATTCGTAATCCGTATCAAGATCAAAATAGAATGACCAGAAAGCACAATCCTTTTCCGGACAGAAAAAGGAGACTCTGGATAATCCGCTGTGCGCTGTTTCCTGAAGAAGTTCAAGATAGCGGTTCTGGCTGACAACAGAGTAGCGGATTTCATTTTCTGAGTCTGACAGAGACAGTTGTTCCATTCGGAAGCACTGGCCTGACAGTGCAATCTGCCGAATGTCGAAACAACGGCTTTCTATAATAAAAGCTGGATTCATATAAACCTCCTGATGAGAGAGACATAGGGGTAGATTACCGAAAAAAAGGGTTATTGTCAATCTAATGCAGGATGCCGCACTGATAATTTGGCCTGGCAGTGCATAAAATAAATAAAAGCCCGCCGGAGGGATAAGGGTGAGTATCCTTTTGTTTTTATCTCAGGCAGCGGTTCCGCTTGTGATTTTTTACATTGTGGGTTTTGGTATCCTGCAGAAAAGACCGGTTTTGGATGATTTTTTGGATGGAGCAAAAAAAGGAATGAGCACAGTGGTTTCGCTGATGCCTACGCTGGTAGGTTTGCTGACGGCAGCCGGCGTGCTGAGGGCATCCGGTTTTTTGGACTTTATAAGCGGTTTCCTGGCTGTGCCGGCGCAGCAGCTTCGCATACCGGCTTCGATTATCCCTGTAACTTTGGTCCGGCTGGTATCCAATGCGGCAGCTACAAGCCTGGTGTTGGATATTTTTCAATCGGCAGGGCCAGATTCTCTGGAAGGGATGATGGCATCCATTCTGATGAGCAGTACGGAAACCGTATTTTACTGTCTCAGTGTATATTTTGGGGCAGCGAGGATTTTTAAAACCCGATACGCTCTATCTGGGGCGCTGATCGCTACCGGTGCCGGTGTTTTGGCCAGTATTTTGATTGCCGGTAAAGTGACGGGAATGTAGGTCAAAAAAATCTTGAAAATCAAAGTAATTCTGATTATAATAGAGAATGCGGTTGACGGTCTCTCTGCTTAGGATTTTTATTGTAAAAACACAAAAAAATCACAAGATTGTAAGAATTTTATAAGGAATAAAGAGATTGTTTTATAACAGGAAATCATATATAATCAGTAAGAAGCTTTTACCTGAGTGGTAGGAAAGGATAAAACGTGGATAGTTACGGGACTTTGAATGATGCGCTGGTAAGTTTGTTCAATGATGTTATGGATATTGAGCAAAAAGCTATTATCACAGAACAGTTCAAGGACATAACTAACAATGATATGCACGTTATCGATGCGATAGGGATAGGAAATCCCAAAAATATGTCAACGATTGCAAAAGAGCTATCTGTCACAGTAGGGACTTTGACAATCGCGATAAACAGTCTGGTGAAGAAAGGATATGTAACCAGGCAGAGGAGCAATGAAGATAGAAGAGTCGTTTATATCTCTCTTTCTGATAAAGGGAGAAAGGCTTATAAGCACCACGCAGATTTCCACAGAAAAATGATTCAGGGAATCATGGAAGAACTGAATGAACAAGAGCTGGAAGTTTTGGTAAAGGCAATCCATCACCTGGATAATTGGTTCCGGGAGGTACAACAGAAATAAAAGGAGGCAATAACAATTATGAAAAAAGCGATTTTATGTATGGCGGCGGCATTGCTTGCAATTTCTTTGGCAGCATGTACGCCTACTCCGGAGAAGCAGGCTGAAACCGCCGCCACTGCAGAGACCGTTGCACAGGGAGGCCAGTTGGTAGAAGGAAAGGTTCCGGGTCCGGAAGAAGTGACGATTTCCGTTTACAGCATCAATGATGAGGGAACAGGGCTGATTCAGAATATGGACGCACTGGAAGAGCTGACAGAGCAGGGGTTGGTAGATAAGCTGATCGAGTACGGTACCCTGGATGAGGGAACTACAATTATCAGCTTGGATAAAGCGGATACTTCTGCCGTTGTAAATCTTTCGGCAATTCCTGATTACGATGGCGATCCATTTTACACGAAAGCAACTCTGGTAGCTCTGATTAACACCTTCATAGAAAACTATGAGCTGGAGCTTGTGAAGCTGCAGGTAAATGGGGAAGATGTAAAGTCTGACTTGATAGAAGCAGACGAAAATGGTTATTCCACATATTTTGAAGATTACGAAGAAATAACAACGGAATAATGTTATAAGCGGATCATGACCGATGCTGTCGCACTAATTATTAGTACGGCAGCAATTTTTATTTACAGGGAAAGCGCTGAGAGCCAGACCTGCGTAAGGCCTGACTCTTGATGTTCTGATTCCCTGAGTGAAAAGCCATGCTTCCATTCTGCTGCGGATAACGGAAAACGGTGCAGGACCGATATCGAGAAGAAATTGATGGAATTCTTTTGCATCGAACCGGCTGCCTAAGGTGTTTTCTGCTAGCTCCCTCAATTCCAGAATTTCCATATAGCCCGCGTAATATTTGACATAGTACCCTGGATTTTCTGTCAGCAGGCTGTAAAGGCTGTCTGCGATATCTGAATTTTCCACGTCATAGTAACGAGACAGATAGTCATAGACCTGCTCTTTGGTCCATCCAAAGTAGTTGATGTTCAGATCCAGGACTGCATTTAAGCCGATGGAAGCAGAAAAATTGTGCATAAGGAGTCTGGAAGCGTCGGGATCGGCTCCGTTGTTAAAGAGATAAGAAAGCCGTTCGGAATACAGCCCCCATCCCTCTGAATACCCGTTAAAAGACAGGAGCAGACGGATAGGAGACGGATCCGTATTAATAAAATACACATTCTGGTACAGATGTCCCGGGTACCCTTCGTGAGCCAGCGTAGTAAATAAAGACTGATTCAGAGACTGATCGTCGTCCAGATTCAGATATATGATATTGGAATTATACTGGTCCAGAGGCGGTGTCAGGTACATAGCAGGGGATAAAATATCTGACAGTTCCGGGTCCACATATTTGATTGAACAGCTATGTTCTGGGATCTCCGGAAACTCCTGCTGAATTTCCTGTTTCAGGCACTGGAGAATTTCTGAAGGGTCAGTGGGGGAAAATGCAATACTGTCTAATTCATCCAAAATTTCCGGCCGGCTCTGGATAATGACTGACATACTGGCGATCTCATTACTGACGGACTGCTCAATGGCATTTTTCAAGTCCGTTATGCTGGAATAGGAGGTGCCGCTGTAGGAATGTACCAGATACTCGTAGTATTCTTTGCCTTCCGGATAGGAGCAGAGGCCCCCTTCGTACAGTCCGGTTCCCTTTAATGCTGTCAGTCCGTTGGCCAGATTTTCGTAGGCGGGAATAAAATGTTCTTCTAAAATAGTTAGATTCTGCTGAATGTATCCTTCCTTTTCTTCGGCCGTCAGATCGGGCATATCTTCCAGGCGGCTGACAAAAGAAGTGTGAAGGATATGGTATTGGGGATCAATAATATAGGGCTGGCAAGACTCTACAATATGGTCTACAGCCGAGTCGCTGCAGAACAGGCCGGCCCTGGAGCGCTCCTCCTCGAAAGTCAGAAGCTGGTCAAAATATTCATCTGTTTCAGCTAAAAGAGTCAGGTAATCGGAGATATCCTGACGGCTGCGGAATGCATATTCGGCCAACAGGACAGGAAGCTCTGCCTGTATCCCGGTGTAGGGCATAAAAGGAGTGGCATACAACTCTAGGCCCTCCGCGGTAAGCTCAGTATCCAGATAAGTTTTTAATATATCCAGAGTAAGGCTTTGGTCTTCTGTAAGAAGGGACTGATCAAAGCCGTCCAGTTCTGTCCTGGCAGCCTTCATATCCATAAGGTTTTTCTGGATACCGGACAAGGTGGCGTCTCCATATGTACAGGAATAATCCTCTATACCGTAAGCGGCCGGGTCGGCGATGGTAAAGTGGAGCGTTAAAAGAGAACTGGTTACGGTGTCGTAAAAAAGCTCATCAGTAAACTCATCAAATTTGGCCTGTTCCTGTAACTGATTTTCCTCATATTGTTCATAATTGGAATTGGGCGGGGATTCGGTTTCGGCCACAGAAGGACGGTCGGAATTACCCAGAGAGCAGCCGGACAGGAAAGATGCGGCTGTGATTGTGACTGAGAGAGCAAGAGCCGCTGTTTTGCCGGGAGCAAAAAAAGGAAAGCGCTTCATACAATATCCTCCATAGATGGAATCAATATACCAAATAGTTCATGTCGGGATGAGCAAAAGGCAAGTTTCGTTTATTATATATTATATTTGAAATGATTACAATCATTCCGCCGGCAGTCTTGACAAAACAATAAGAAACAGGTAGACTAAAAGTCAGAATTATGAAAATTATGCTAAAAGCGCAGAAGAGGAGAGTATGCGGTGCCAGCCGCTTGCCAGAGAATCCCGGGAGCTGAAAAGGGAGAAGGGGAAAGCCGCAGAAGATGGCCTTGGAGCTTTGCAGTTGAGTGTGCGTATAAAATTGTGCATTAGGCTGCAGCGGTTTCACCCGTTATCGTGAGAGGCTGTGACAGCAGCCCATGAGGCCTGTACTGTGAGGTGCAGGTGAATTAAAGTGGTAACACGGGAATCACCCGTCTTTAAATGTATATTTAAAGGCGGGTTTTTTGCTGTTAGAACTCTGATAAGCGGCTGTGCAGATGCAAAAAGAAAGCGAGGATGAATATGACTCAGAAGATCAAAAAACCATACTATATTACAACGGCGATTGCCTATACTTCCGGAAAGCCCCATATTGGCAACACCTATGAGGCCGTTCTGGCAGATGCCATTGCCCGCTATAAGAGGGAACAGGGGTACGACGTTTTCTTTCAGACTGGCACTGATGAGCATGGCCAGAAAATTGAGCTGAAGGCTGAGGAAGCGGGCGTTACGCCAAAAGAGTTTGTTGACGGTGTTTCTTCCCAGATCCGCAGTATCTGGGATCTGATGAATACTTCCTATGATAAGTTTATCCGGACAACAGATAAAGACCATGAGGCCCAGGTGCAGAAGATTTTCAAAAAGCTTTACGATCAGGGAGACATTTATAAAGGATACTATGAGGGACTGTACTGTACGCCGTGCGAAGCCTTTTTTACAGAATCCCAGCTAGTGGACGGCAAGTGCCCGGATTGCGGGCGGGAAGTTCAGCCGGCCAAAGAAGAAGCGTATTTTTTCCGTATGAGCAAGTATGCTCAGCGCCTGATCGACCACATTAATGCACATCCGGAATTTATTCAGCCGGTGTCCCGCAAAAATGAGATGATGAACAATTTCCTTTTGCCGGGCCTGCAGGATCTGTGTGTATCCAGAACCTCATTTACCTGGGGAATTCAGGTGCCCTTTGATCCGAAGCACGTAATCTATGTGTGGCTGGATGCCCTGACAAACTATATTACCGGGATCGGTTACGACTGTGACGGAAGCAGCACAGAGCAGTTTGAGAAATTTTGGCCCGCAGACCTTCATTTGATCGGGAAAGACATTATCCGGTTCCACACGATCTACTGGCCGATCTTTTTGATGGCTCTGGATCTGCCCCTGCCAAAGCAGGTATTTGGCCATCCCTGGCTGCTTCAGGGTGATGGAAAAATGAGTAAATCCAAAGGCAACGTGCTTTACGCTGACACTCTGGTAGACTTTTTCGGCGTCGATGCAGTTCGCTATTTTGTCCTTCATGAGATGCCTTTTGACAACGACGGCGTGATTTCCTGGGAGCTGATGGTAGAGAGACTGAACTCTGACCTGGCAAATATTCTGGGAAATCTGGTGAATCGTACAATCTCTATGACCAACAAATATTTTGGCGGCGTTGTGGAGAAGACAGGCGTGTCAGAGGAAGTGGACGAGGACTTAAAGAATACGGTTCTGGAAGCAGTAAAGAGAGCTGACGCCAAGATGGAACAGCTCAGGGTAGCAGATGCTATCACAGAGACGTTTGGCATTTTCCGCCGGTGCAATAAGTATATTGATGAGACAATGCCCTGGAGCCTGGCAAAAGACGAGAGCAAAAAAGGACGTCTGGCGGAGGTTCTGTATAATCTGACAGAGTCCATTGCTATTGGCGCGTCCCTGCTGGCGTCCTTTATGCCTGACACTTCGGTTAAAATCCTGTCCCAGCTTAACACAGAAAAGCGCGGCCTTGACCAGATGGATACATTCGGCCTGTACCCGTCAGGAAATAAGGTGACAGAGAAGCCGGAAATCCTGTTTGCCCGTATGGATATCAAAGAAGTGATGGAGAAAGTAGATGCCATGCATGCAGAGGAAGCCAAGGAAGAAGCTGCTCCGGAAAAACAGGAGGAAAAACCGGCGATTGATCTGGAAGCGAAGCCGGAGATCACTTACGATGACTTTGCAAAACTCCAGTTTCAGGTAGGGGAGGTTATTGCCTGCGAGGCAGTCAAAAAGTCCAAAAAACTTCTCTGCAGCCAGGTGAAGATTGGCTCCCAGGTACGCCAGATCATCAGCGGGATCAAAGCTCACTATACGCCGGAAGAGATGGTGGGCAAAAAGGTCATGGTTGTAACGAATTTAAAGCCCGCAAAACTGGCTGGCCTTATGTCAGAAGGCATGATACTCTGTGCGGAGGATGCAGACGGAAATCTGGCGCTGATGACGCCGGAGAAAGACATGCCTGCAGGGGCTGAGATCTGTTAAAAACGAAATGGATGATGGGGCAAACATAGTTTGACTCCATATAGAGCTGCCATGCCGGCCGGAACATTTGCCTGCATGGCAGCTTTCCTGTTTCTGCAGTGGTTTCTGTAAAGCCTTTAATGTGGAGAAGATTATACAAAATTTAGAGAAAAAAGACATAAAAGTGGGGGATACTTGCAAAAAATTCCATAGTAGAGTATAGTAAGGCTAAAAGGAGCATGGTGGACACCACAAGGAAAGCGAGGACCCATATATGAGGAGACGCAGAAACTATGGCAGAAGACATTCAGGAAGACGGACGAGTATCTGGACCGGGAATTTTTTAAAAATGATTGCGGTCATAGCTATGATGGCAGACCATATTGCTGTGGCGGTTCTGGAACAGGGGATGCTGGAAGCCTGCGCTGGGGATGCAGTGATATTTCAGCAATTTATGGCTTCCGAAGAGGGAAGAACATTTTACATGATCGACCGCGGCCTCCGGGCGTTTGGCAGAGTTTCCTTTCCAATCATATGCTTTCTGCTGACTCAGGGATTCTTTTACAGCCGGAACAGAAAAAATTATGTAGTCCGTCTGGTCCTTGCCGCTTTGATTTCGGAACCTTTCTTTGATATTGCTATTTTTGGAAGCTGGTTCTACATCCAGTACCAAAATGTATTGTTTACTTACGCGGCAGCACTGCTGGTGCTGATGGGAATGGAGCAGTATCGCCGGCAGCCCATGGTTCAGATCCTTTGCATTCTGGCTGGCTGTGGAGTGACATGGCTGATCCAGAGTGATTTTTGGGTGATAGGAATCCTTCTGCCGGTCATCTTTTACTGGTTCCGGAATGAACCCCTGTTCATGGCCATCGGCGGAGGTATTTTATCTGCGGTAGACAGCGCATATTTTTATGGCTCCGCTGTGCTGGCGTATATTCCGATTTTGCTGTATAATGGGAAACGGGGAAACTGGCATATCAAATATTTCTTTTATGTCTTTTACCCGCTGCAGTTTCTGCTGCTTTACCTGGTGCGCCTCTGGCTGACGCATGGCCAGTGGTTTGCCGGCTTTCTTGAAAAATCAATCCGTTAAAGGAGTTTTGACATGATATTTGACACTCATGCCCACTATAATGACGAGGCATTTGACGAGGACAGGGATGAACTGCTGAAAAGTTTGCCGGAAAACGGCGTTGAACTGGTGGTAAATGTTGGGGCAAACCTTTCTTCTACGGAAGAATCCATTGCACTCGCGGAACAGTACGGCTTTATCCACGCTGCTGCCGGCGTCCATCCCAGCGATTCCGGAGAACTGACGGAAGACAACTTTTGTCTATTAGAATCAAGAACAACCCATAAAAAAGTAGTGGCAATAGGGGAAATCGGCTTGGATTATTATTGGGATGAACCGGACCGGCAGATACAGAAGGAATGGTTTGCCAGACAGATTCAGTTGGCAAAAAAATGCGGTCTGCCTATTGTTGTCCACAGCCGGGATGCAGCAAAGGACACTCTTGATATTTTAAAGGCAGAGAAAGCAAATGAAGCTGGAGGTATTATCCATTGCTTTTCGTACGGGACAGAGATGGCCCGGGAATTTTTGAATTTAGGCTTTTATTTGGGGATTGGCGGAGTACTGACGTTTAAAAACGCTAAAAAGCTGAAAGAAGTGGCCGCCTATGCGCCGTTGGACAGAATCGTCCTGGAAACAGACTGTCCCTATATGGCGCCGGTGCCCAACAGAGGAAAGAGAAACTCGTCTTTGAATCTTCCCTATGTGGCGGAAGAGTTGAGTCGGATTAAGGGAGTAGAGAGAGAAGAAATCGAGCGTATCACCTTTGAAAACGGAAAGAAATTGTATCAGATACCGTAGACAGTGCCCGTTTTTTGCGGGTATGACACATAGATTTGAATGGAAGAACTGCATGGAAAATAAATTAGGAAATCCTCAAAAAACAATTGAGATTATTCAGAAGTATCAATTTGCGTTTCAAAAAAAATTTGGACAGAATTTTTTGATTGACGGCCGTGTCTTGGAAAAAATTATTGCTGCCGCAGAGATCACAGAGGAAGATATGGTCCTCGAAATCGGTCCCGGTATTGGTACGATGACCCAATATTTGGCGGAGCAGGCCAGACAAGTTGTGGCAGTGGAAATAGACAAAAATCTGATTCCAATTTTGGAAGAGACCCTTAAGGATTATAAAAATATTACTGTCATTAATGAAGATATCCTGAAACTGAATATTGGGGAACTGGCTGAAAAGTATAATCAGGGAAAGCCGATCAAGGTCGTGGCAAATCTTCCCTACTACATTACAACGCCTATTATTATGGGGTTGTTTGAAAGCAATGTCCCGATAGCAAATATTACAGTGATGGTGCAGAAAGAAGTAGCGGAGCGCATGCAGGCTGGTCCGGGCACAAAAGATTACGGCGCCCTGTCTCTGGCTGTTCAGTATTATGCCAGCCCCTACATTGTGGCCAATGTACCGCCAAACTGTTTTATCCCTCGCCCCAGTGTAGGCTCTGCGGTGATTCGCCTGACCCGGTATGAGAAGCCGCCGGTAGAAGTTCTGGATTCCAGGCTTATGTTTGACCTTATTCGGGCCTCCTTTAACCAGAGGCGCAAGACTCTGCAAAACAGCCTGAATAATGCCCAAAACTTAACCTTTACCAAAGAGCAGATAGCGAACGCGATTCTCAGTTTGGATTTGCCTGCATCAGTTCGGGGGGAAGCCCTGACTTTAGAGCAATTTGCAGGGCTGGCCAATGCGCTGAAGAAATGTACGGAGTAAATGCCGAAATGAAAGAAACGAAAAAGAAGCGGTCCCTTCTCCTGAGAGTGGGTCCCGCTTCTTTTATGTTAGGTTGTGCGCCTGGCGGCGCACGTTTCTTAAGGGTGTAAGTCCCAAATCCACCCGGTAGCGGGAAGGATATAGCCGAAGGCAAGGGT
>CAJFOF010000035.1 GCA_904395885.1 uncultured Lachnospiraceae bacterium | reverse complement strand
CTCCGTTCCACCACTTTTCATCGTCCTCAGTTCCCCAGGTCTGGTCTTCTCCAGGACGGTCGTTGGTTCCATCCCCGTTGTCGATGTAGTCGTCTGTGGTGTCAAAAATTCTGTCCAGTCCAGCGTGAATTGCTGGATTACTGCTGTTTTGGTAAAAATCATCTCCTGTCCCGAAAAGACCGTCCGTTCCTGCAGAAATCGGCAGATCATCGGCAGTTCCCGGCTGACTGTCCCTGCCATTATAATAGTAATGGTCATCTTCTGTCCCAAAAACTCCATCGCTTCCAGGACGCCGGTTCGTCCCGTTTCCGAGATCTTCAAACAACAGTTTCCAGGATGCTTTCAATGTCGTATCCATATCCCTCTTGTAAACTGTTGTATCCGTCACTAACTCAGTTTCCCCCTCAATCAGCCACCCCAAAAACTGATAATCTGTCTTCTGAGGTTCCGGCAGATGCCCATACGGCTGATCATAAACAATTACGCGATGTTCTTCATCACAGCTTCCTCCTGCCGGATCAAAAGACACGGTATACGTCTTGGGCGTCCACTGAGCATAGAGCCGAACCGTCTCCCCATCTGCCAGCGTCAGATCCTGCACAGTCTGATTCTCCTGATAAAGAGTCCCCTGTCCGGAAGGCTGACTGTTCCATCCTGAAAAACTGTATCCGGTCCGGAGGAATCCATTGGCTGCCAGCTTAAAACTGGCTCCCACCTGATGATCTGTTGGGGGTGTAGTGCCTCCCTCCGCTCCGTTTCCCTCATAGATTACGTGATAAGTATTGGGGACGGTCTCCAGTCTCTGCCCACATCTCTGACAGACTTTTATCTTATATCCCGGAACTGTCACAGAATCATATCCAGCAGGTATGCTGTGTCCCAACGCCGGAATCGTTTCGCTGACTTCCCCGCACATCTCACATGTACCTGAAATTCTACCAGGCGCAGTACAGGAAGGTTCTGTCCGTGTAATCCCTATATGCGTGTGGGCCTCCTGTGCACCTGTTACCGCAGTCTGTTCCGTGATCGGAAAAATTGTAACTCCTCCGTAATCCTGAAGATACGGAGCATAATAGAAAAATACCACACCTGTCAGCTTGGGATGCGGATTGGTTATCTGAACCGTTGTGTTCCACTTTCCCGTACCATTGTCGGTAGAATTCGTAATCACGATCGAATCAGCCACCAAAACTTCCTCTGAATTGGCATAATTGCCTGTCCCTTTCCAGATCTTAGTTCTGGGGCTCTGGATCGTATGCATTCCGTTCATATCGTAATACTCCCAGATAGCATCCGTCTGTCTGGCGGAACCGTCGGTGGTGTGATCGGATATCATTTTGTTAAATCCTGGCCGGTAATTTGCCCCTTGAAAGAGCAGATATACACCTGGCTCCCCCAAAACACTCTGCATCATTTCGTGGGTTCCAGAGCCAGTAATCGTAAGAATATTGGAAGCCCGGCTGCTTCCGGACAGCAGACGCATCCCGGATCTTCCTCCGGCGATCTTATAATTATCAATCGCCACCGTAAATGAACTGGACTCCAGCAATTTGTTCCAGGACAATGTGTCATCATCCTCCTGCTGGTAGGATGCATTGGACGGGCTGGCCTGCAGGTCCTTTTCCTCTCGGATCGCCCCCTGCGCTGGGCGGTAGGTCCCACTTCCGAATACTATGGCTACAGCCAGCAGGCCGATCGTACAGCAAATCTGTTTTCTCAAAAAAATCCCCCTTTCATCTCATACGCTAAAAACAGACCCGTACAGGCATAAGCATCCCCCGCTTTCTTTCGTGTTGCAGCGGCAAGACAGATGGCAGCAATGACAGGCAAAGCTTTCCCTCCCTGTGTATATTCTTTACGCTGAACTCGTTTTTTTCCTAAACTTTGGAACATTTGGCAATAGGCCAGAAATAAGAATAGATAGATATGATTTCCAGAAAGTTTAATGGATGAGAATAGAATACCACATTCTCATCCATTATGCAAGCAATTTCGGCTATTTTTTCGTCTCATCTGTCAAATCCAAAAAGCGGCTCAGTTCTTCCCAAACTGCGGCGGCATCTTCATAGCCCTCCTGATACAATTCCATCAGTTTCTCTTTATTTTTTTCGATTCTCCCCACTTCTACTTTTCTGCTTGGCCGAATAACGAAAATCGTTCCCTCTTTTTCCCCTTCTGCCAGGTAGTCCAGAGTTTCATTATAGCGGATGTGGCGATCTTCCATCCCCGCAACCAGATTGGGGTATCTCCTGTAAAGTTTCCGAATCAACCGCATTACCTGATTTGGACCCTTACGATAATCTTTATCACGAGTCAGAACCACGACGTTTTTCAAGTTTCCGTTTTTTTCTGACTGTTTGACAGGTATGGAATCTGCAATCCCTCCATCCAAATACAAATGCCCGTGGACGCCTACCATCCTCGACACCAGAGGGAGAGAACTGGAGGCTCTCACCGCCCAGATATCCTTACGCATATTTTTGATTCTGTGATAGCAGGCTTCTCCTGTCTCACAATCTGTCATAACAGCATAAAAATTTCCCTGAAAGCGGTTAAACGTTTTGTAGTCGTAAGGATTCAGTTCATTTGGAATCGTATCGTAACACATCTTCACGCCAAAAAGGTCACCTGTCCTAATCAGGCTTCTGACACCGCAGTACCGCGGATCTTTGAGATAGTCAATACTGATTGCCAACGCCCTTCCTCTCTGTTTAGAAAGGTAGCTGCAAGCATGACAGCTACCGGCTGACACCCCATAAACCTCTTTAAATTCCAAGTCTTTATCCAGAAAAAAGTCCAGAACACCTGCCGTATAGACACCTCGCATTCCGCCGCCTTCCAGTATCAGGCCCGCATTTACCATAGTCAATCACTCCTGTCTCTAAAATCTAAAAATACCAATCGAGTAGGAGGGAGTGATTAACTCCCGTCCTCTCACAGCACCGGACATACGGTTCACGTATCCGGCGCTTTCAATAGTTGACG
>CAJFOF010000034.1 GCA_904395885.1 uncultured Lachnospiraceae bacterium | reverse complement strand
CCGCAGACTCCGGCCTTTGCGGTGCACCCGCTGCAGCCTGCAGTCTGTTCACATTGAAAGCAAAACATCGTTCTCTCTGTCATAAAATCCTCCTTTAGCGATCTAAGATGCGGCCGTCGGTTGAGATGGTGACGACCTGCCAGGGGATAAACTTTCCGCTGTTTTTCAGCGCAGTGACGGCAGCGTGCTCGATGCCGCCGCAGCAGGGCACCTCCATCCGGACGATGGTGAGACTTTTCACGGCATTGTTTTTGATGATCTCTGTCAGCTTCTCCGAATAGTCCACAGAGTCCAGCTTAGGGCAGCCCACCAGGGTAATCTTTCCTTTAATAAAGTCTTCGTGGAAGCTGCCGTAGGCGTAGGCTGTGCAGTCGGCGGCAACCAGCAGGTGTGCATCGTTGAAATAAGGGGCATTTACCGGGGCCAGTTTGATCTGGACCGGCCACTGGCGGAGGCGGGAGGACGTTTTTGGGCGCTCCGATTCACAGGCGGCCGCAGGCTCAGCGGCTTCCGGGCGCTGGATCTGCCGGGACTGGCTGCCGGGGCAGCCGCAGGGGAGAACCATGCCCTCAGACTGCATTTTTTTCTTTTTCTGCTCTAAAACAGCAGCTTCATCGTAGGCGGCGGCCTCTCTCTCGACAAAGGTTATGGCGCCGGTAGGACATGTGGGGAGACAGTCTCCCAGGCCGTCGCAGTAATCGTCCCGCAGCAGCCTGGCTTTGCCGTCTACAATGCCGATGGCCCCTTCGTGGCAGGCCTCGGTGCACAGGCCGCAGCCGTTGCATTTTTCTTCATCGATCTGGATAATTCTTCTGATCATATCGAGTTTCCTCCTGAAATTCTGTTTGTGAAATACTGTTTGGAAAAGTTGTCTGTAATACTGATGGTGTCAGTATAGCGGATTTTTTGCGGAATGTATGTTGTCGTAACAACGAAATGATAAATCTGTGAAAAGAAAAAAGTCTCCGGCCGAAACCGGAGACTTTTGGGTATATGGATTAAATTACACATTGAAGCGGAAGAGCACCACGTCGCCGTCCTTTACCACGTAGTCCTTTCCCTCCAGGCGAACAAGGCCCTTTTCTTTCGCTGCATTGTAGGAGCCGCAGTCGATGAGATCCTGGTAGCTGACCACTTCCGCCCGGATAAAGCCACGTTCAAAGTCAGAATGGATTTTTCCTGCCGCCTGGGGAGCTTTGGTGCCGACCTTGATGGTCCAGGCGCGGGTTTCGGTGACGCCGGCTGTCAGGTAGCTGATCAGCCCGAGGATCCGGTAGCTGGCGGCGATGAGCTTGTCAAGGCCGGACTCAGACAGCCCCAGGTCTTCCAGAAACATTTTCTTTTCGTCGTCATCCAGCTCCGCGATCTCCTGCTCGATCTGGGCGCAGATGACAAAGACCTCACTGTTGTTTTCTTCGGCGAATTTCCGGACGGCTGCCACATGGGGGTTGGATGCGCCGTCGTCGGCTACATCGTCCTCCGATACGTTGGCAGCGAAGATCACCGGCTTTGCGGTCAGAAGATTGAGGGAAGCGATAAATGCAGCCTCATCCTCGTCGGCAGGCTCATAGCTGCGGGCCAGTTTTCCGTCCTCCAGATGGGCCTTCAAAGCCTTCAGGGTCTCCACCTCTTTTGCCAGAGATTTGTCGTTTATGGCGCTTCTGGCTGTCTTGGAGATCCTTCTCTCCAGAACCTCCAGGTCGGAGAAAATCAGCTCCAGGTCGATGGTCTCGATATCTCTGAGGGGATCCACGCTTCCGTCCACATGGATCACGTTGGGGTCCTCAAAACACCGCACAACATGGACGATGGCGTCCACCTCGCGGATGTTGGAGAGAAACTGATTGCCAAGGCCCTCCCCCTTGGAAGCACCTTTGACCAGACCGGCAATATCGACAAACTCGATGACGGCCGGGGTGATCTTCTGGGAATCATACAGTGCAGCCAGCTTCTGAAGACGAAAATCCGGAACGGCTACCACGCCCACGTTCGGGTCGATGGTACAGAATGGATAATTAGCAGATTCCGCACCTGCTTTGGTCAGCGAGTTAAACAGGGTACTCTTGCCTACGTTGGGAAGACCTACGATTCCTAATTTCATATCTATCTTTACCTGTCCAGAAAGCCTTGATTTTACGGGCTTTCTGCCTTTCTCTTTGTTTTGTTTACGCCCTTTTTACACCCTTTTTCTCTTAATCTGGCGGGAGTGGAATTCTTAGACTACCCCCATTTTTCATTAAAAAAGAATCCAATGCAACTATAAAGTATAGCACAATTACTCTGCTTTTTCAATCGTAACCGACGATTCTTCATAGCAAACCTGCCATATCAAAAAAGATTTTTATAATGAAACTGTCATAAGGTAGCACTGTAAAAGAATGCAGCTGCGAATTTGCCTGACAAAGGGAAAGAATACTCCCAAAAGAGTCTTGTGCAAGAAACATTTGTGGGCTGTCAACAATCTTGCTATAATAGTGAGGAGAGTTTGTTGCTGGTATTAGCGCAAATTGGTAACGAATATATATGGAGGCAATGGGATTATTATGGTAATGATTTATTTTTCGGGTACAGGGAATTCTCGATATATTGCAGAGCAATTTGCAAAGCGGATGCATATAAAAGCATACAGCATTGAGCAGAATGTGGATTTTGATACATTGCTAGTGAATGAGGATACGATAGCTGTTTGCTATCCGATTTATGGTTCTTGCGTACCTGGTATTATGAGGAAATTTGTTGAAAAATATAAAACTCATTTTATAAGGAAAAAATTGATTATTTTTTGTACGCAGATGCTGTTTTCAGGAGATGGGGCAAGAGCTTTTGCGAGATTGCTAAAAGGGTGTGATGAAAGAGTACTTTATGCGGAACATTTTTTGATGCCAAACAACATTTGCAACTTTTTTTTGTTTCCCATAACAGAAAGAGAAAGAATTAAAAAGCCAGAAAAGGCTCTGAAAAAATTAGATTTGGTATGTTCTGGCATTCAAAATGGGATTGTAAAAAAGAGAGGGTGGAATGCTTTTTCGACTCTGCTTGGCAAAACGCAAAATATTGCTTATCCCAAAATGGAGCGGAAGGGAAAAAGTTCTTTTCGCACCGATGAAACCTGTATTGGATGTGGATTATGTGTGAAAAGCTGTCCTGCTCATAATCTTGCATTGGTAAATGGCAGAGTGATACAGAAGAATAACTGTACGCTTTGCTATCGCTGTGTCAATTTATGTCCTAAACAGAGCTGCACTGTGTATCTGCATAAAAAACCCAAAAGGCAATATAAAGGAATCGGATGCAGATAAAAATTTGCTTCTCATAGATTGTCGAATATTGGAAGGTACTGTCAATCGAAAGCGATTGCTTTTTGACGTTTTTGGGAGTAAAATAGAGAAATCTTAGGAAAGGAGCTGGAGATTTTACATATGACAAACGGAGCAGACCTGAGTTTTGTAAATCTTGGAATAACAATAGAGCATTTGCCAAAAAGCATTTCCGTGTTTGGCTTTGACATTGCATATTATGGAATTATCATAGGGATTGGAATGCTGGCCGGGATCTGGCTGGCCCAGTCTGATGCAAAGCGAAGAGGGCAGGACCCGGAAATTTATTTAGACTTTGCGCTGTATGCCATTGTTTTTTCCATTATTGGGGCGCGGATTTACTATGTGGTGTTTGATTGGGACGCATATAAAGATAATCTTCTTCAGATTTTTAATCTAAGAGCCGGAGGGCTTGCGATATATGGAGGGGTCATTGGGGCGGTTCTGACGCTGATCGTGTTTACAAAAATTAAAAAGCTTTCGTTTTTCTCTATGGCAGACACAGGGGTTTTGGGACTGATTTTGGGGCAGATCATCGGACGCTGGGGAAATTTCTTTAACTGTGAAGCATTTGGCGGTTATACAGATAATTTATTTGCTATGAGGATCAAGATGTCCAAAGTTAACCTGTCTATGATTTCACAGGAACTTCTGGATCACAAGATTGTGGAGCAGGGAGTGGAATATATACAGGTTCATCCTACATTCTTATATGAATCGCTGTGGAATCTGGGCGTGCTGCTCTTTATGCTGTGGTACAGGAAGAGGAAAGCCTTTGATGGAGAGATGCTCTGTATTTATCTGCTTGGTTATGGATTGGGCCGGGCCTGGATTGAGGGGTTGCGTACTGATCAGCTTATTCTATTCGGAACCGGAATTCCGGTATCCCAGGCTCTGTCATTGGTGCTGGTTGTGTGTTCGGCGGCAGTCTTGATAGGAAAGCACAGAAAACTCGCAGCGGCGCGGCGGAGAGAAAGGAAGAGATAAACGGATATGACAAGAGAAGAATTGATTACCAGAATTGAAGAAACCAGAAGAAAATTGAATCAGAGCATTGACCAGAGGGAGAAGTACGAGGTGATTTACAGGCACAGTGTTGAGCTGGACGGATTGATTGAACAATATATTGTGTCGGGTTTTTAAGAAGATACAACTGGTTGAGGCGGCAGAAAGAGCTTTCTGCCGCCTCGTTTTTTTTTGAAAAAATCCTTGCCATTTCCCAATCAATGTACTAGAATAGAACTACAAGTGGTAGAAAGTGGTTTAAAGTGGTAAGAAATGGTAACCAAGTGGATTGGTTGTACCGAGGATGGCAGTAGGTGATTGGTATGTTCATGGGTGAGTACAATCATACAGTTGATGCGAAAGGGCGTCTGATCGTACCTTCCAAATTCAGAGAGCAGCTAGGGGATGAATTCGTTGTGACGAAGGGGTTTGATAGCTGCTTGTTTGTGTATGACAATACCGAATGGACAGAGATGGAAAAGAAGCTGACTGCACTTCCTGTTACCAATGCCAGTGCCCGTAAACTGAACCGCTTTTTCTTAGCCAGCGCTACTACTTGCGAAGTGGACAAGCAGGGCAGAATTCTGATTCCTTCTGTATTGCGGGAGTATGCCGGGATTGAGAAGGATGCAGTGCTGGTGGGCATGGGAAGCCATCTGGAGATCTGGAGCAAAGACCGGTGGCTTGGAGCAAATTCCTTTGACGACATTGAAGAAATTGCCGAGAGCATGGAAGGATTTGGAATATGACATTTGAACATCAGTCCGTTCTGCTGCACGAGACGGTAGACAGTCTGCAGATTAAACCGGACGGGGTCTATGTTGACGGAACCCTGGGCGGTGGCGGTCACGCCTATGAAGTGTGCAGATTTCTGGGAGAGCACGGAAGACTAATCGGGATCGACCAGGATGGGGATGCCATTCAGGCGGCGACTGCCCGGTTGGATGAATTCAGAGATAAAGTGACGGTGGTTCGCAGCAACTACTGCCGGATAGCAGAAGTACTGCAGAAAGCCGGTGTGGACAAAGCCGACGGAATCTATTTGGATCTGGGTGTCTCATCCTATCAGCTAGACACGCCAGAGAGAGGATTTACTTACAGAGAAGAAGATGCGCCGCTTGATATGAGAATGGATCAGCGCGAGGAAAAGACGGCGGCATTTATTATAAATACTTACAGCGAACAGGAATTGTACCGCATCATTCGGGATTACGGGGAAGATCGGTTTGCAAAAAACATTGCAAAGCATATTGTAAAGGCCCGGGAAGAAGGGGATATTGTCACTACCGGCCAGTTAAATGAAATTATCCGGGGCGCGATTCCCGCCAAAGTAAGGGCTACAGGAGGGCACCCTTCTAAGAGGACTTTTCAGGCGATTCGGATTGAGCTGAACCAGGAGCTGGAGGTATTGAAACAGAGCATCGATACGATGATCGACCTGCTGAACCCAGGCGGAAGACTTTCGATTATTACATTTCATTCTCTGGAAGATCGGATCGTGAAAAACCAATTCCGGGAAAATGAGAATCCATGTATCTGCCCGCCGGATTTTCCGGTCTGTGTGTGCGGCAGAAAGAGCAAGGGGACAGTAGTAACTCGCAAACCGATTTTACCTTCAAAAGAGGAACTCGAGCAAAATTCCCGCTCTAAAAGTGCTAAGCTGAGGGTATTTGAGAGAAGATAGGAGGAAAGTATGGCTGCAAAGAGACAGAGACGACATAACACAAATGAATATTCTGCATACATCCAGGGAAATACTGTCCGGAAAGCAGCTCCAGTGGAACCGGAGATCAGAAATCCGGAATGCGTCAGAAGAAACCGTCCGGTAAGCCGGCGAGTAAAACGCAATCAGGACAAGGCTTTGTATATGGACGCCCCCTACGTTTTTGCACTGACAGTGGCGGCAATATGCACTTTATTTTTGTGCATAAATTATCTGACAATGCAGTCCTCCATCACCACCAAGGTGAAGGAAATTGCCAGCGTGGAAAAAGAGATTGAAAATCTCAAGGCCCAGAATGATGCCTTAGAAACCCGAATCAAAACGTCCGTCGATTTAGATTATGTTTACAAAGTGGCAACTGAAGAATTAGGTATGGTATATGCAAACAAAGATCAGGTGCGTTTGTATAACAAGACGGAAAGCGAGTATGTAAGGCAAAATGAAAACATCCCGAAATACTAATAAACGAGTATTCTTAAAATACATGCAGGAAAAGCTGGCGATCACCATATTGGTGATAACGCTGGCTTTGTTTGCATTGGTTATGGTTCTGTACGATATTATTAAAAACAACCAGGAAAGCTACAATCAGATCGTACTGGATCATCAGAATTACAGCAGCACAGTTCTTCCTTACAGAAGGGGAGAGATTGTAGACCGCAACGGCACCTATCTGGCGGTTAATGAGCAGGTCTACAACCTGATTCTGGATCCGAGGGTTATTCTGAGTGAGGAGGAAAAATATCTGGACATCACAGTCTCTGTTCTGAATCAGACCTTCGGGTATGATACAGGGGAAATAACCAATCTGATCAAAGAGAACCCAACAAAGGCATATATCAACTATCAGAAAGAAATCACTCAGGAGCAGAAAGAGGCCTTTGAAGCAGCTACTGCAGCAGCGGAAGAAGCTGCAGCCCAAAACGGACTGGATCAGGAGGTTGCTGGCGTATGGTTCGAGACACAATATAAAAGAGTCTATCCTTACAATTCTCTGGCGTGCAGCGTAATTGGCTTTGCGTCTAACGACGGCCGCGGGATCGGAGGAATTGAACAGGCTTACAACGAGGAGCTAACCGGAACCAATGGAAGGGAGTACGGTTATCTTAACGAGGAAACCACCCTGGAACGGGTGATTAAGGAAGCGGAGAACGGCCATACGGTGGTTTCTACAATCGACGTAAATATACAGAAGATTGTGGAGAAATATCTGGATGAATGGGAAGCCGGCACAGGGAGCAATATGAGCGCCGCGATTGTCATGAATCCTCAGAATGGAGAAATTCTGGGGATGGCGACAAAGAACCGATACGATCTGAACAATCCCAGAGATCTGGAGGGACGCTATTCTGATGCGGAAATCCGGGAGCTGGGCATTCAGGAGGCCATTGATGATTTTGCACGGAAACACCGGGAAGAAGGCTTGACCATAACGGAAGACGAAGTGTCTGACCACTACACAGATGCCGAGATTAATTCTTTAGGGCAGCAGGTGGCGTGGAATCAAGTCTGGAGAAATTTTTGCGTCAGCGATACTTACGAACCGGGATCCACGGCCAAGATCTTTACCGTAGCAGCGGCTATGGAAGAGGGGATCATCAACGGCAGCGAGACCTTTGAGTGCGGCGGTGTTCTGACGGTAGGAGGCCATGATATCCACTGTGTCAACCGGTACGGCCATGGGCTGTTGACGGTAACAGAATCTCTGATGGAATCCTGCAACGTTGTCATGATGCGGATCGCTTCCATGACCGGAGGGGAAAAATTTTCTAAATATCAGGAGATTTTTGGGTTCGGCCAGAAGACCAACATCGATCTTCCCGGAGAGGCTGACACATCAAACTTGATTTATCACGAAGAGGATATGAGATCCTCCAATCTGGCTACCAACTCATTTGGACAGAATTTTAACTGTACAATGGTTCAGATGGCGGCAGCGTTTGCTTCGGTGATCAATGGCGGCAGCTATTATGAACCTCATGTGGTACGGCAGATTTTGGATGAAAATGGATCGGTAGTCAAACAGATTGAACCTACTCTGGTTCGGGAGACCGTATCCGAAAATACGGCTGCGTATATCCGCAACGCTCTGGAGCTGACAGTAAGTGAAGGTACGGGAAGCGCTGCTCAGATTGCAGGTTATGAAATTGGAGGAAAGACAGGAACAGCAGAAAAGTACCCCAGAAGCGCCAAGAATTATGTTGTTTCCTTTATGGGATTTGCGCCCGCAGACAACCCCCAGGTGTTGGTTTATGTGGTGATCGACACGCCGCACTTACCGCCGGGACCTGAGCAGGCCCACAGTACCTTTGCGACTCAAGTGGCTCAGAAGATTTTGACGGAATCTCTTCCTTATTTAAATATTTTTCCCACAGTGGAAGTGGAAGACGCACCGGAGGAACTGCTGGAACAGCTTCCGGAAGAGGACGGGATTGTCAGTGAGACAGAACCAGAGACGGAAACGGAGGCACCGACCAGAGAATACGCTACAGATGAATATATTATTGGCGAAGAGGAAGTGGTAGAAGAGCTTCCCGGTTCCCCGGCAGGGGTGACGCCGGAAGAGACTCTGGAGACAAGCGCAGAAGGGGAGACCAGTACGGAAGGAGAGACTGAATCAGAGGAAAGCTCTTCTGCTGAAGCGGAATCTCCGGAAGAGACTTCTGCCCAGTGAGCTTTGGAATAAATTCCTGTCCCGCCATCATATACTGAAATGGATGATGGGACAGGGGAAATGCGATGAATAGTAATCAGACGCGCCATAGAGAAAAAATAGCCCTCCTGTTTGTTCTGTCAGCTTTGATGGTGGCAGTCCTGTTAGGAAGGCTGTTTTTTCTTATGATTTTTCGGAGCGAACACTACAGCCAATTGGCGGAAGAGCTTCACCAGAGAGAGAGGACGATCAAGGCGGCCAGGGGGCGGATCATTGACGCCACAGGGACGGTGATCGCTGATAACCGCACAGTATGTACTATTTCGGTCATCCATAATCAGATTACAGACCCGGACCGGGTAGTGGAGACGCTCAGCCGCATTTTGGAAATGCCGGAGGAAGATATCCGGAAAAAGGTGGAAAAGTATAGCTCCCGGGAGATTGTAAAAACCAATGTGGACAAGGAAATAGGAGATGCCATACGGGAAGAGGGGCTGGACGGCGTAAAAGTGGATGAAGATTATAAGCGCTATTATCCTTTTGGAAGTCTGGCATCCAAAGTCCTGGGCTTTACCGGTGGAGACAATCAGGGGATCATCGGTCTGGAAGTAAAATACGAGGAATATCTGAAGGGACAGAACGGGCTGATCCTAACAATGACGGACGCCAAAGGGGTGGAGTTGGAAAATGAGGCGGAGGATCGGATAGAACCCATAGCGGGAAACGACCTATATATCAGCCTGGACCGGAACATTCAGGAATACTGCCAGCAGGCGGCTTATCAGGTCATGGAGAAGAAGAATGCCAAGAGCGTATCTGTCATTGTCATGAACCCGCAGAACGGGGAAATCATGGCTATGGTCAATGTGCCGGAATTCGATCTGAATGATCCCTTTACCTACGGCCAGAATTTGATCAGCGAAAGCGCCAGACAAGAAGCGGCTCAGAATCAGGCAGAGAAAGGGGAAAACAGTCAGGATCTGCTGAACCAGATGTGGAGAAATTCCTGCATCAATGACACCTATGAGCCAGGTTCGACCTTTAAGATCATTACGGCCGCCGCAGGGCTTGAGGAAGGCGTGGTTACTCTGGAAGATCATTTTTCCTGTCCCGGCTTCTGTATTGTGGAGGATCGGAAGATAAGATGCCATAAGACGGGAGGCCATGGGACGGAGACATTTCTCCAGGGGATGATGAATTCCTGCAACCCGGTTCTCATCGATGTTGGCCAGCGGCTGGGCGTGGAACGATATTATTCTTACTTTGAACAATTTGGATTAAAAGACAAGACCGGCATCGACCTTCCGGGAGAGGCCGGAACGATTATGCATAAAAAGGAAAATATGGGGCCGGTAGAGCTGGCAACGGTTTCTTTCGGCCAATCGTTTCAGATTACACCGATCCAGCTAATCACTACGGTATCTTCTATCATTAACGGCGGAATACGGGTGACGCCGCACTTTGCTGTGAGAACGGCTGACGCTTCCGGAGAAAATATTCATACGTTTTCTTATCCGGAAGGTGAGAGAATACTGTCAGAGGAGACCAGCGGGACTATGCGCTATATTTTAGAGCAGGTTGTGGCAGAAGGGAGCGGGAAGAAAGCGGCCCTGGCCGGATACCGCATCGGGGGCAAGACAGCCACGTCGGAGAAGCTGCCCAGAAGTCTGAAAAAATATATCTCTTCTTTTGTCGGCTTTGCGCCGGCAGACGATCCCCAGGTGATTGCCCTGATCACCATTGATGAACCGGAGGGGATTTATTATGGGGGAACAATTGCCGCACCAGTGGTCGCCGATATTTTTAAAAATATTCTTCCATATCTGGGAATCAATTCAGCAGAGGAAGAAACTACCGTTGCCTTTCGAATCTATGGTTGATTATTCAGGGAAAAAGACGTATACTACCTAATGTGCAGTAACAGTCCAATACATAAGAAACTGAGGTGTAGCATGATTAATGAAACGATTTTAGCGATTATTATAGCCTTTGCCATCAGCGCTCTGCTGTGTCCGATCGTGATCCCATTCCTCCACAAACTGAAGTTTGGTCAGCAGGTTCGGGATGACGGTCCTCAGGCGCATCTGAAAAAGCAGGGAACTCCTACCATGGGAGGCTTGATTATCCTGACCAGTATCATTATTACATCCATTTTTTATATTCCCAGATATCCCAAAATCATACCGGTTCTGTTTGTAACCGTTGGTTTCGGGATTATCGGTTTTTTAGATGACTACATCAAGATCGTTATGAAACGATCGGAAGGTTTGAATCCCAAGCAAAAGCTATTGGGACAGATCGTGATCACCGGGATCTTTGGCTGGTATCTGATGACCAGCGGTCAGGTTAATACTTCCATGCTGATCCCCTTTACAGGAGGGTTTGACAACGGCTGGTATCTGGACCTGGGGATCTTATTCCTTCCGGCTCTGTTTATCATTGTCCTGGGTACAGACAACGGCGTCAACTTTACCGACGGCTTGGATGGTCTGTGCACCAGCGTGACGATCCTGGTCGCCACTTTTTTTACCATTGTGGCGATCGGAGAGAATATGGGCATTAGCCCCATCACCGGAGCAGTAGTCGGCAGCCTTTTGGGTTTTCTTCTGTTTAATGTATACCCGGCTAAAGTGTTCATGGGCGACACCGGTTCTCTTGCACTGGGAGGGTTTGTGGCAGCCAGCGCCTATATGATGCAGATGCCAATTTTTATCGCCATTGTAGGGCTGATCTATCTGGTAGAAGTGCTGTCTGTCATTATCCAGGTGGCGTATTTTAAGAAGACCGGCGGAAAACGTTTCTTTAAAATGGCTCCGATTCATCACCATTTTGAGCTGTGCGGCTGGTCGGAGACCCGGGTAGTTGCAGTGTTTTCTATTATAACAGCAATTCTGTGTCTGGTAGCATACTTAGGATTATAGGAGGTTGAACTATGAGTCAAGGTCAGAAGGTCATTGTAGCCGGAACTGGAGTCAGCGGGATCGCAGCGGCAAAGCTGCTGTTGGAGATAGGCGGCGAAGTGGTTCTTTACGATGCAAACGAGGCTCTGGATGCGGAGGAGCTGAAAGGAAAGTTTAAAAAGAATGCAAAGGTTACGGTCGTATTGGGAGAACTGAAACGGACAGACTTGGTTGGAGTGGAGATGTGCATCGTCAGTCCGGGTGTTCCCATGGATTCCGCCTTTGTGGCAACTATCGTGGATGCCAAGATCCCTATTTGGGGGGAAGTGGAGCTGGCCTACCAGTTTGCAAAGGGAAAACTGGCTGCCATTACCGGAACCAACGGAAAGACAACCACCACGGCGCTGACCGGCGAGATATTAAAGGCCCACTTCGAGAATGTATTTGTGGTGGGAAATATTGGGATTCCCTATACAGAGATTGCTCTTCAGACGGAGGATGATTCCGTGACAGTAGCGGAGATTTCCAGCTTTCAGTTGGAGACGATCATGGATTTCCACCCGAATGTCAGCGCAATTTTAAACATTACTCCGGATCATCTGAACCGTCATAAAACTATGGAAAACTACATTGACATCAAAAAGAGCATTTCTTTAAACCAGACGGAGGAGGACAGCATTGTCTTAAATTATGACGACCCTGTACTCCGGGAATTTGGCGAGGACCCAGAGAAAAAGCCGAAGGCGAAAGTGGTATTCTTTTCCAGCAGAGAGAAGCTGAAGGAAGGATTCTATCTGGACGGGGATGATATCATGTACCGGAAGAATGGAAAAGAAATACTGGTGATCAATGTCCATGACATGAATCTCCTGGGCCGCCACAATTACGAGAACGTAATGGCAGCCGCTGCCGTCAGCATGGGAATGGGAGTGCCGCTGGAGACGATTCAGAAAGTCGTTCGGGAATTTAAAGCTGTGGAGCACAGAATTGAATTTGTCCTGGAACGGTCCGGTGTCAAATATTATAACGATTCCAAGGGAACAAATCCGGATGCGGCCATCCAGGCTGTGAAAGCGATGCCGGGTCCAACCCTTCTGATCGCAGGAGGCTATGACAAGGGAAGCCAGTACGACGAGTGGATCGAGAGCTTTGACGGAAAAGTGAAGTATTTGGTTTTGATTGGACAGACCAGGGATAAAATTGCAGAATGCGCCAAGGCCCATGGATTTACGGATATTATGTATGCCGAAGATCTTCCTGAGGCCGTAAGGGTCTGCGCTTCTTATGCCAATATCGGAGACAATGTGCTTTTAAGCCCTGCCTGCGCCAGTTGGGGAATGTTCAAAAATTATGAAGAGAGAGGCCGCATTTTTAAGGAATGTGTGAGAAATCTGTAAACAGCAGCTTAAGGGAACGCTTTGGAGGTTGATGGATGGCAGAGCAGCAGGAAAAGAAAAAAAAGAAAAAGGTGCGCCGCTTCTATGACTACAGCCTGGTTTTCACTATCATTTTCCTTACGGCTTTCGGCTTGGTAATGATTTACAGTTCCAGTTCATACTCGGCGCAGCTTGCGTACGGTGATGCCGGCTATTTTATGAAGCGGCAGGGGATGATCGCTCTGGCCGGACTGGTGGGCATGTTCATCGTGTCGAAAATCAATTACCACTTTTTTGCCCGCTTTGCCAGGCTGTCCTACATAGTTTCCTATATCCTGATGGGGCTGGTTATGACTGTCGGCATCGAGAGAAACGGTCAGAAGCGCTGGCTGGGAATCGGGGACCTGTCCTTTCAGCCCACCGAGTTTGTAAAGGTTGCCCTGATCCTGTATCTTGCGTTTACTATTGTGAAGATGGGCAGGATGATCAATGAGGGAAAGGGACTGGGAGCTATCGCGCTGCGGGCATTGCCAATAGGCGGTATGGTTGCGATCAACAATCTGAGTTCCGGTATCATCATTGTAGGAATCGCTTTTGTCATGGCTTTTGTGGCCAGTAAGAAAAAGATGCCATTTATTCTCTGCGCTGTCGCCGGCATTGTCGTCTATTTTGCGGCAGGGCCGCTGGTGGAATTTATTTATTCCCAAAATCCGGACATCGGATACCGGCTCAGCCGTATTTTGGTATGGCGCAATCCTGAGGCCTTTGCCACTGGCAGCGGGTATCAGGTCCTCCAGGGCCTGTATGCCATCGGATCCGGTGGTCTGTGGGGCAAAGGTCTGGGAGAGAGCATCCAGAAACTGGGCTTTCTGCCGGAGGCCCAGAATGATATGGTATTTTCCATTATCTGTGAAGAGCTGGGACTTTTTGGGGCGGTATCAGTCATATTGATCTTTTTATTTATGATCTACCGCTTCATGGTCATTGCCAACAATGCGCCTGACCTGTTTGGCTCTATGCTGGTGGTGGGCGTTATGGGGCACATCGCAATCCAGGTCATTTTAAACATTGCAGTAGTAACCAATACGATCCCGAATACGGGAATTACCCTCCCTTTTATCAGCTATGGGGGAACCTCCGTCTTGTTTCTGATGGTGGAAATGGGGATGGTGCTCAGCGTGTCCAATCAGATCAAATTAGAGAAATAAGGCAGACAGCCTGTACGACCGTGAAAATTTAGGGACGGACGAGATGCCAGTGCCGCACCGGATTCATATGATAAAATATAAGAATCAAAGGAGCGATAGCTGTGATAGTAGTCCAGGGCACAAGGCCCCTTTCCGGTACTGTAAAGATTCAGGGATCAAAAAATGCTGTGCTGCCCATGATGGCTGCCGCTCTTCTTCATGAAGGAACCACGGTATTTACCAATGTCCCCAGAATACAGGATGTGTTCTGTATGATGGGGATATTGCGGTTTATAGGATGTGTGTGCCGCTTGGACGGCCATGTGCTGTCGGTGGATGCGTCCAGGATTCTGCGGGCGGAGATTCCTGAGGAATACATGAAAGCGATGCGGTCCTCCATAATGATGCTCGGTGCCTTGCTGGCAAGGCAGGGGGAAGCTCTGACCAGATATCCGGGCGGTTGTCTGATTGGCAGCCGCCCCATTGACCTCCATATCAAGGCATTAAAGACTCTGGGAGCAGAAATTACGGAGGAGGCAGGAAATATTTATGCCCGGACTGAAAGGCTGAGGGGTGCAGAGATCCATTTCCCATATCCCAGCGTGGGGGCCACGGAGAACGCTCTTTTGGCGGCGGTTCTGGCAGATGGAACTACCAGGATAACCGGAGCGGCCAAAGAGCCGGAGATTCAGGAGCTGTGTCTCCTACTGAACCAAATGGGAGGAAGAATCTTCGGGATCGGAACGGACCGGCTGACGGTAGAAGGAGTAAAACGTCTCTCCGGAGCCGTGCGAAAGGTGCCGGGAGACCGGATTGTGGCGGGAACGTATCTGGCGGCAGTTTTGGCCTGTGGAGGAGATGCCCGGCTGGAGGGTGTGAACCCGGACCATATGGAGGCTGTTGTGTCAGCCTTTGAGAGCTGCGGCGGCCGGATCGAGACAGGAATCGATGATTTGGAAATCTCTGCTTCCGGTAGACCGGAGGCTTTTGAAATTATAACCGGTCCTTATCCGGATTTTCCTACGGATCTCCAGTCTCCGGCTATGACCGTTATGGCGACGGCCAGAGGGGAGTCCCGGATTGTGGAAAATGTTTTTGAGAATCGGTACCGTACAGCAGCGGAACTGGAAAAAATGGGCGCCAATATCCGCATCTGCGGGAAGGAGGCTTTTATCAGAGGGGTGGGCCCCACACCAGGACTTCTGGGGGCTCACGTGACAGCTTGGGATCTAAGAGGAGGGGCTGCGCTGGTGACAGCCGGTCTGGCGGCCAGGGGGACGACTGCGATTGATGGCTGCTGCCATATTCATAGGGGATATGAAGATATCTGCCTGGATCTTGCAGGCCTTGGAGCTGGTATCCAGGACGGGGGAGGAGAAAAACGGATGGTATCCGGAGCCGGGCTGCAGGATCAGCAGGAAGGCTTTAGAAAGCGAGTCGATGACAGATGAGAGAAAGAAAGACGCATTTGAAACTGATCCTGGCAGCAGTCATTGTACTGCTGCTGGGGGGGATTCTGTGTTCTCTGAGGATTACAGATATCACAGTGACTGGGAGTAAGCGCCATACCCAGGAACAGATGATCGAGCTGTTGTTTCCGGACAGTCTGGATCGCAATCCCTTGTACTGCTATTATAAAGATAAGTTTAAACCCCATTTGGAGATTCCTTTTGTTGCAGATTATGATATCATTTTCCGCAGCCCGTTTAAAGTGGAGATCATGGTATATGAGAAAAGCATAGTCGGATATGTTTCTTATATGAACAGCTATATGTATTTCGATAAGGACGGGATCATAGTGGAGAGTACCAGCACCAGGCTGGAGGGAATTCCTCAGATATCAGGACTGGAGTTTGGCCAGATTGCTCTGAATGAGCCGTTGCCCGTGGAGGATGAAAGGATTTTTACAGAGATTCTGAATCTGACACAGGTTCTGTCGATCTACGAGCTGTCAGTGGATGAAATTTCCTATGACAGCAGAGGACAAGCCACTCTGCATCTCGGTGACGTCCGGGTATTTCTGGGGAACAGTGACAATATGAACGGCAAGATTTCTGAACTGAGGGACATGCTGCCCCAGTTGGAAGGCCTGAAGGGAACTTTGTATCTGGATACATATGACGAGATGGACAGCGACGCTATGTATTCCTTTATACAGGATTAACTGGAGAATTCAGGGAAACCTGTAATCTGCCGGAAAAACAGGGAATGAATCTTGCGAATTTGTTGAAAAAAAACTTGATATTTTCCATGAAATCAAATATAGTATAAGGTAAGCTGGACTTAGAATGAAGACTTACGATAGAGAAAAAGATGAGAAGGGTTAAAGGAGGATATAGTCTTGTTAGAGATTAAGATAAATGAGGCAGACAACGCTGCCCGGATAATAGTGATCGGCGTGGGCGGTGCTGGAAATAATGCTGTAAACCGCATGATTGATGAAAACATTGCAGGCGTAGAGTTCATAGGAATCAATACGGACAAGCAGGCGCTTCAGTTCTGCAAGGCCCCGACGGTTCTGCAGATCGGCGAGAAGCTCACCAAAGGTCTTGGAGCGGGAGCCAGACCGGAGATCGGCGAGAAGGCGGCTGAGGAAAGTTCCGAAGAGCTGTCTCAGGCTATGAAAGGCGCCGATATGGTTTTCGTAACCTGCGGTATGGGCGGCGGCACCGGGACCGGCGCAGCTCCAATCGTTGCAAGGATTGCCAAGGATATGGGAATTCTGACCGTGGGCGTTGTGACCAAACCCTTCCGTTTTGAAGCCAAGACCCGAATGACCAATGCTCTGGCAGGCATTGAGCGTTTAAAAGAAAATGTAGATACCCTGATTGTGATCCCCAACGATAAGCTGCTGGAGATTGTGGACCGCAGAACGACTATGCCGGACGCCTTAAAGAAGGCAGACGAGGTGCTTCAGCAGGCTGTACAGGGTATTACAGACCTGATCAATGTGCCGGGCCTGATCAACCTGGATTTTGCTGATATCCAGACCGTCATGATTGACAAGGGCATTGCCCATATCGGTATCGGCAAGGCCAAGGGCGACGACAAGGCACTGGAAGCAGTAAAACAGGCTGTATCCAGCCCGCTGCTTGAGACGACTATCGAGGGCGCAAGCCATGTGATCATCAATATCTCCGGCGATATCAGCCTGATCGAGGCCAATGAGGCCGCAAGCTACGTTCAGGAGCTGGCAGGCGATGACGCCAACATTATCTTTGGTGCGATGTATGATGAAAATGCCCAGGATGAGGCAAGCATTACGGTTATTGCCACCGGATTGGACGCCCACGGAGCCAATACTCCGGTAAATAAGGCTATGGCCGGATTTAACACAGGAGCATTTAAACCCAATAAGAATCAGCCCGCTGCTGCAGGCCAGTCTGCTTCCCCTGTTCAGAGGACGGCTCCCAAACCGAACCCGGAAGCTGCTGCAACGGCTTCCACCTTCACCCCCCAGCCGGGAGCGGCGCCTTACCGCCCTGTAAATAGAGGGGAAGTTCAGATCAATATTCCGGATTTCTTAAAAAATAAAAGATAAAAACACGTTGGTACGTTAACGGCGCAGCTTCGGCTGTGCCGTTTTTGTCGAAAAAAAATAGGAATATTCTCCCTCGGTTTGACAAATTTTGTCCCTCAGGACGACTATAATGAGGAAGTCAGGCAGGAGGGGAGCAGATTGACGGTAACGATTTACATAGATCAATTCTTCTTTTTCAATTTCATTATGGATTCCCTTCTGCTGATTCTGGTTAAAAGGCTGATGGGCATACACACTTCTTTCAGGCGCTTAATATTGGGGGCCGCAGCCGGAGCCGGGATAAGCACTGCGGGCTTGGCTGCGGGACTTCTTTTAGGGCCGCTGTGGGCCTGGAGAATGGCTGCTTTTGTAGCCGGCGGAATCATTATGGTCAGACTTGCTTTTGGCCGTTTAAACGGCCGTGAGATGGTCAGAACCATCGCCGCTCTGTGCATTGCAGCATCTCTGACAGCGGGCTGTATATACGGACTGTGCAGCCTGGAGGCATTCTGGCCGGCTGCGGCTTTCCTTCAGGGCAAAGGTACCCAACTCACCGGACTTCTGAATTTGGGAAGCCTGTTTTTTTTGACCGCCGGTACTTTTTTTGCCGTTCAGGCAGCCATTTCTTTTCTGACAAAGAATCGGGAGAGGAGACAGCGATTTTACGATGTCTGCCTGCGCTACCGGGGCAGGGAGTGCAGAGTCAAAGCGCTGTGGGATACCGGAAATCAGTTGTATGAACCGGTATCCCACAGGCCCGTCCACATTCTGAACCGTTCAGAAGGAGTCAGCCTGGCTGTGACAGTGCCTGCAGTGCTTTACATCCCATACCAGAGTATCGGGCGGTCCGGAGGTCTGCTTCCGGCTATTTATCTGGATGAGCTGGAGGTGAAGAAAGACGGCAGGTTCATTCGGATTGAGAGGCCCCTTGTGGCGATTGCATCCCGCCCGGTGTCCCCTGACAATGAATATCAGATGCTGCTGCACGGTTCATTCCATGAGGAAGGCCAATGCAGTTCGGATCATAATGAGGAGGAGAAGAGATGATTATCAAAGTATCGATACCAAGCAGGTTCCAGTTTAAGACTTCTGCCGGTTTTAAGACCCTTCTGATGCAGAAACAGGGGGAAGTCCATTACATAGGAGGGGCAGATATTCTGCCACCCCCGTTGGATGCGAAAATGGAGGCAGAGTTGATCGGAAAACTGGGAGGGGAAGACGATAAGGAGGCCAGATCCGGACTGATTGAACACAATCTTCGGCTGGTGGTATACATAGCGAAAAAGTTTGATAATACCGGTGTGGGCGTGGAGGACCTGATCTCCATAGGAACCATAGGCCTTATCAAAGCGATCAATACCTTTAATCCGGAAAAAAATATTAAACTGGCGACATACGCCTCCCGCTGTATTGAAAATGAGATTCTTATGCACCTGCGGCGGAGCAGCAAAACAAAAATGGAGGTGTCCATCGACGAGCCTTTAAACGTAGACTGGGACGGAAACGAGCTGCTTCTATCTGATATTTTAGGGACAGATGAAGATATTATCTATAAAGATATTGAGGATGAGATTGAAAAAAATTTGTTGAATGCGGCGATCAGCAGACTGGAACCGCGGGAGAGAAAGATCGTGGAATTGCGTTTCGGACTCACCAGCGAAGACGGGAGTGAGATGACGCAGAAAGAAGTGGCAGATCTTTTGGGGATTTCACAGTCCTATATCTCCAGGCTGGAAAAAAAGATTATGAAACGGCTGAAAAAAGAAATGGTAAAATTTGAATAGGAAGAAAAAGGAAGCGAAGGCCGCCTTTTTCCGGTCAGGAAACCGGAGAAAGGCGTTTTTTCGGATAGAAAAGAAGAAGGACGCAGACAGCCGCAGCAAAGAATTGAGATGCGGGTACGGATACCCATGTCCCCATAACCACCTCTTCAAACAGTTTTGGAAGGAAAAGAAGGAAGACGGCCAGAGAAAGGGGTTCCCCGTATATAACCAGATAGGCGCTCAGATTCTTTTCCGTGGCGTAAAAATAAGCTGTAGTGACCCGCGAGATACAGATGAATAAAAATCCTACGATAAAAATTGGAAGGATGCGGGCTACTTCCTCTGTAATTTGCTGGGAAGAGCCGAAAAGTCCTGCGGCCTGATACCTGAAAATAAAGAGGAAAGCCATACAGAAAAGGCCGGTCGCCAGAGAAAAGGCGTAGGCCAGCCTGCAGACGGCTTTGGTGCGTTCTCCGTCGCCTTTTCCGTAATACAAGCTTAATAATGGCTGACAGCCATCACTGACACCCTGGAGCAGCAGCATCACGACACAGGAGATGTAGCTGACTGTGGCATAGGCTGTGACTGCAGGAGAGCCGCCCAGGACAGAGGCGCTTTTGTTGATCAGGATCAGAGTGATATTGGGGGAAAAAGTCAGCCCAAAGGGGGACAAGCCTACCTGAAGGATGCGCTTTGCCAATATCAGTTGCTTTCCGCTAAAATGAAAGGAAGGGCTCATTTTCCTGGCAGCCAGAAATAACAGGCAGACCAGAAAGGTGACGCCCTGACCAAGCACAGTGGCAACGGCGGCCCCCATCATGCCATATGGAAGTACCCAGACAAAAAGATAGTCCAGGCAGATGTTGGTGACAAAGCCGGCCGCCATAGAAATCATAGCGGAGACAGCACCTCCCATATTGCGGATAAAGGGAACGAAACCGGTTCCGGCAATCTGAAAGACAGCGCCCAGAGCGACATAGCGGATGTATTCGAGTCCGAGGGACAGGACTGAACCTGAGGCGCCGAAGGCAGGAAGAATGGCAGGCGCGGCCAAAAGGGTCACTGCTGTGAGAAAGACGCCAAAAAAGGCCAGAAGAATTAAGGACATTCCAAAATACTGTCTGGCCTTTTCCTGTTCCTTTCTGCCAGTGCTGATGGCATATTGGATCGCTCCCCCCATTCCGATACCGGTTCCGGTCGCCTGTAAAAAGGCAGTCAGGGGATATGCGATGTTGATAGCCGCCAGAGCGTCATCTCCGAGAGCGTTTCCGACGAAAAAGCCGTCGGCAATGGCATAGACGCCTGACAGCGCGAAAGCCAGCATGGAAGGGAGGACATAGCGGAAGAATTCTTTATAATGATTCATGGCAATGAGTCTCCTTAAATCCGCCTGATAGCAGTCCGGCCCTTCCTGCTTTTTTGCGGTTATTCTACATATAAGTGCATGGGATAGGAAAGGTATTCCACGTTCTCCAATTTATCCACCGTAATATATCCGGCCGGGGCCATGAGAACAGAAGGAATCCGGTTTACGATGGTGGCGCAGGTGTGCTCGACGGTAGCCGGCTTCTTTACATAGAAAGTAGTATCCGGTTCTCCAAGGATCTTCCAGTCGCACATGTCACCGTCATCGGGGCCATAGACTTTGCCGATGCACTGAGTTTCAATAATCGGTCCCTGGAATGTTTCAGTTGTCACAACGGCGCTCATTCCGATGCAGCGGCCTACCGGAATGGTAAGTCCCATGGTTTCTGAGTAAACATCTTTATCGGAGAAATAAGGAACACATTTCTGTGTCTGACTCTTGATGGTCCAGCCCATCAGATTGCAGAGGGCTTCGTTGGAATTCCAGACATAGCTGGGTTCCAGAGTCTCCGGATGTGCAATATTCTTTTCAAACTCTTCAGGGGTCAGATTGCAGCCGTGAGCCTGGGCCAGAGCCAACCCGTAGTCTTCTACATTGTAGCTGACAGCGCCCTCGATTTTTGTAATATTGTGGCATCCGCCTGCAACGGTTCCTACCAGATGGATCCAGAAGATATCCTCCATTCCGGCGCCTACGATGGTGCAGTCATTGTCCTTAGCCAGGACGTCCAGTTTGTTGGTCAGGGCTGCTGACGTGGTCCACGGATAAGTCGCTTCTTCGCAGGTGGTGATCACGTTGATGCCGCGGCTTAAGCACTTGGCAAAGTGTTCATAACAGTCTTCAATAAAGCTGAAAAGGGTGACGACAGCAATATCCGGGCGGCATTCATCGAGAACCGCGTCTGCATCAGAACGGATCTTAACGCCCAGATCAAAGCCAAGGCCGCAGTATTGCCCTACATCCATACCAACGATGTCCGGGTTTACGTCAATAGCGCCTACAATATCAGCGCCCTTCTCATAAAGATAGCGCAAGGTATACTTTGCCATTTTTCCGCATCCGTACTGGACCACTCTGATTCGCTCTTTGTTCATAAATAGACCCTCCTTTAATAGATTTCATGAGTTGTGACTCTTTTATGAGATAGTTTCATTATAGAGTATATACCAGGAAGAGGGTCAAGTATAAATCGTTAAGAAATTGTCACAGGAATCTGAAGGCGCAGAAACATTCCTCGCTCATCCTTACCGAAAAGCGGAGTTTCCACGATTGTTTCGCACAGATAGTCACCGGAAATCGTATAACGGTTTTTCTCAATTTGATCTAAAAGCCGCAGAGCGTAAGCCCGTTCCTTAGAAAAGTTGTCGCAGTAAATGCATTGATACATTCCGGCGGGGATCTCGGTTACCTCCCAGGAGGAAAAATTTTCGGGATTAACCAACACATAGACCTCTGTGGAGACAAATTCTTTTTTCAGGAGTTTTTCCTGTCTCCAGATCGTACCGGGATTGCGGTAATAAAGGTGCTCCATATTCTGATCCGCCAGAGAATGCTTGAGCTGGAGAAGGCTGTGTTCATACAGTTCCAGCCCTTCTTCAAAGTAGTTGTTTCCGCTGTCCAGCAAAATAATATGGCGTTTGGGTATGTATTCCAATGTGACAGTTCCGTCAGGAGGTGCCGCCAGATACTGCTCAAAGGAGTCCAGAGTGCGCCGAATGGCCTCGCTCTGCTCGTTTAGAAGGCGGATCTCACTGTTTACCCGGTCTTTTTTTGCTTTCAGCTCTTCCGTCAGCCTGGAAATATCTCCGCTCTCAAAATACTCTTTGATTTCTTTTAAGCTCAGCCCGCACAGCTTCATGCTGCGGATCAGGTCGAGTTTGGCGCACTGAAGGATGCTGTAATAGCGGTAGCCGCTGTCAGCGTCCACATAGGCGGGCTTTAAAAGATTCAGCTTATCGTAAAGCCGGAGGGTTTGGATTGTCAGGTGATTCAGGCGGGCCATCTGGCCTATGCTCAGTCTCATAAAATCTCCTCCAGTCTATCCTTGGTATAGAGTTTGCCTATTGTAGATAAGGAAAATGGCGGCATACAGGGATGATACCACAGAGAGCGGCTTTTTGCAATGAAATAAGAATGGCCCCTGTGAAAGGGGCCATTACTTGATGTATGTGGATAAAGAGACGTTATACTTTCTGATGCTTTGCGACGAATACCGGGAAGGTATCGGTGCCTTTCAGCTCTTTTCCGGCTGTAACGGTTACGTTTTTGTCCGTGATCACGTATTCCAGAGTAGCACCGGACTCCACTACTGTATCCTGCATCAGGATGCAGTTCTTAACCTTTGCTCCCTTGGCGATCTTAACGCCGCGGAAAAGAACGGAATTT
Organism: uncultured Lachnospiraceae bacterium; assembly: GCA_904395885.1. Classification (GTDB taxonomy): domain Bacteria; phylum Bacillota; class Clostridia; order Lachnospirales; family Lachnospiraceae; genus UMGS1370. The sequence goes on along the minus strand of CAJFOF010000034.1, from coordinate 5,828 downwards.
TCCACCTCGCCTTCGATAACGCATCCGTCGGCTGCCATGATGTTTGTAACCTTTGCACCTGCAATGTACCGCGTCGGATTGTCGTCGCGGATCTTAGTGTAGATCGGATTGGTGGAGAAGAGAGCGTCCAGATTTTCATCTTTCAGCAGCTTCATATTTTCGTCAAAGTAGCTCTTCATATCGTTGATCTGTGCCACATATCCGTCGAAGCGGAATGCACGGATCTTGAGAGTGTCAAGCTGAGGAGCCAGAATATCTCTTTCAAAGTAGATGTAACCGTGAGCATAAGCATTGCTGATCTGCTCAATCAGGAATTCACGGCCTACTATGTAAATATTCATGGAGAAATTCTGGATGCCGGTATCCTTGGGATTGATCTTTAAGCCCTTTACCCAGCCGTCCTCCATATCAAAGGTATAATATAAGTTTTTATCTTCCGTGTGAGCGGCCATAGCACTGGCCGGAATTTCCTCCTCAAGGTAAGCCACCGTCACATCGGCACCGCTTTCAATGTGGGCATCGATCATAGCGTTAAAATCGAAGTTTACAGCAATATCTGCGTCGGACATGACCACATATTTTTCTTTTTGGGATCTTAAAAATCCCAGGATGCTGGCCAGAGCCTCTACACGGCCATTGTACACGGTCACAGACTTCTCAGCAAAGGGAGGAACGATGTTCAGACCGCCATTTTTGCGGGTCAGATCCCATTCGCGGCCGGAACCCAGATGATCCATCAGAGAATGGTAATTTTTGCGAACAATAATGGAAACATTGCCGATACCGCAGTTTACCATGCTGGATAGAATAAAATCTACCATCCTGTAACGGCTGGCAAACGGTATGGAAGCCATCAGACGTTCGCTGACCAGCTCCGGTACCAGAGAATCATAGCTGTTTGGGAAAATGATGCCCAGTGCATCTGCGTTGGAATTTACCATTGTTCTTCACCGCCCTTTACATTATTATTAACCATGGCATTGGGGCCGATTTTGGCATTATCCCCAATGTAAACGCCGGAACCGATGGTTGCGACGCCCTTTTCGCCGTCAGAAGGCATAGCGCCGACTACAGCATTTTCGCCGATCACAACGTTTTCTGCTACGATACAGTGCTGTACAACAGCGCCGGCTTTAATAATGGTTCCGCCCATGACGACAGCGTCCTCCACAACGGCGCCAGCTTCTACCTGCACGCCGGCAAAGAGGATGGAGTGCTTTACGGTACCGGAAACCCGGCATCCATCTGTGATCATGGAATTTTCTACTACCGCATCGGCAGTGATCCTGTGACCGGTCATACCGCTGTTTCGGCTGTAGATTTTCCACTTATCGTCGAAAAGGTTGATGCCGCTGTGCTCCGGATCCAGCACTTCCATGTTGGCTTCCCAGAGGGAGGAGATGGTTCCCACATCTTTCCAGTAGCCATTAAAGTGGTAAGCGTACATATTGCGGCCGTCCCTTAAGAGATTGGGAATGATGTTGTTTCCGAAGTCATTTTCGGAGTTGGGATCAGCCTCGTCTTCAATCAGATACTTTTTCAAAATATCCCAATTAAAAATATAGATACCCATGGATGCCAGGTTGGATTTCGGATTCTTTGGCTTTTCCTGGAATTCGGTGATCTTGTCATTTTCGTCGGTTACCATGAGACCGAAACGGGATGCTTCATCCCACGGAACTTCCATAACAGCCACGCTGAATTCAGCGCCTTTTTCCTTATGGAACCGGAGAAAATCGCTGTAGTCTTGTTTGCAGATCTGGTCGCCGGATAAGATGATGACATACTGCGGATTATAGCGCTCAATGAACGAAATATTCTGGTAAATTGCATTTGCTGTGCCCTTGTACCAGTCGGAACCGGTGGCCTGCTGATAGGGCGGCAGGACGTGTACGCCGCCGTGGAGACGGTCCAGATCCCAGGGCTGCCCGTTTCCGATGTACTCATTCAAAACCAGCGGCTGATACTGGGTCAGGATTCCTACCGTGTCAATTCCAGAATTTACGCAGTTAGACAGCGGAAAATCGATGATACGATACTTGCCGCCGAAAGGAACTGCAGGTTTTGCCAGCTTTTGAGTCAGGGCGTATAAACGGGAACCCTGGCCGCCGGCAAGAAGCATTGCAATCATTTCTTTTGCCATTTTTCTTCCCCCTGTTTTCATAAATACTAATAGAGAAATTGTATCACAAAATGACGAAAAATGATAGGGATTTATCGTAATAAATAGGTAAAATCAACATGTATACAGTATATTTTCAACATGGCAATTTGGGCTGGATGCTGTAAAAATTTTGCATGAATATACGAAAATAATACATGGTAATCCAGATGTGCCTGTGATAAAGTGATGACGGGCAAGTGCGCTTTTTGGTGCGCGCCATAGTCCACAAGAGAACAGAAAAATGCTTGAAAAGCGGAATCGAGGAGCCTATGAGATTTGAACCGAAAAATCTGGATTTTCAGCGAAGTCCTTACACAGGACTGACCAGGCAGCATTGGATCGATGCTGACAAATATATGCTGGACGGAATATTCCGACATATTAAAACTATGGACGACCCTGTGATCGTTCCCCGGTATGAGACGGAAGTCACCTATCCCAATGCCCACACACCGGCCTGGAAAGTACAGGCTGAGATTTTTGAGGGGCTTGCCAGGAGCTTCTTTCTGGCGGCGCCATTGATTCATATTGAGCCGGAGGTCGTGGTGGCGGGAATGCCCCTGAGGGAGTACTATAAAAAGCAGATTTTGAAGGCTTGTACTCCGGGAGACCCCTGCTACGTCCTGGGCTACGAGGATATGGTGAAGACTGAGGCGCCTGCAGAGACGCTGAATACCTATCAGCAGACTGTGGAGACCTGTGCGCTGGTGATCTGCCTGTGGATGTCAAGGGAAGAAATCTGGGATACTTACACCAGGGAAGAGAAAGATCGGATTGCTGCCTTTCTGACCCCTTATGCCCATAAAAATACGGTTCCCCAGAACTGGAGGCTGTTCAATATGCTGGATCTGGCCTTCCTCCATATGAACGGCTATCCCATCGATAAGGGAATTATGCGCCATCACGCATCGGTTATTTTAAATTACTATACCGGGGACGGATGGTACCGGGACGGCCACGCAATGGATTATTATTCTGCCTGGGCCTTCCAGGTTTACAGTCCTATCTGGTGCCAGTGGTACGGCTACGAGAATGAGCCTTACCTGGCGGCGAAGTTTGAGGAAAACTCCAACAAACTGATGGAGACCTATCCCAGGATGTTTGACGCCGACGGCTGGGTCAACATGTGGGGGCGGAGCAACATTTACCGGAACGCAGCCACATCAGCTTTTGACGGAAACCTGCTTCTGCGACATTCCACAGCCAATCCCGGACTGGCGAGAAGAATTTCTTCCGGTGCTCTGATGCAGTTTTTAGGGAGAGATGATCTGATGTACGAGGGTGTTCCCACCCTGGGATTTTATAAGAACTTCATCCCTTTGGTCCAGGGCTATAGCTGTGCGGAGAGTCCTTTCTGGCTGGCGAAGGCTTTTATGTGCCTTCATTTGCCGGAGGATCACCCTTTCTGGACGGCAAAAGAGGAGAACGGCGTCTGGGATGAGATGAAGGGCGGAGAGACCAGGGAGACGGTGCTTGACGGTCCGGGCCTGTGCATGGCTAATCACAGAGATAACGGGACGACAGAGCTGAGGACCGGAAAAGTGATCCGCAAGCGAGATGACAATAATGGGCTCTGCTGCTATGCAAAGCTCTCTTACAGCACCAAGTATCCCTGGGAGGCCAGCCTGAAAGGCAGGACTGAGTCCCAGATGTATACGGTATACGATGAGAAGTTTCACACTCTGAAAAAGACCAATGCCCTTCTGTGGCACGGTGCCAGAGACGGCGTCCTTTACCGCCGGGCCTTCCTGCATTATGACAATCAGCAGGAAACCCACTGGATGCACTGTGTGGATCTGGCAGATTTTCCGGTGGCTAACGGACTGGTTCGTGTAGACAGGTTTCGGACCTTCCGCACCGGGCTTGTGGTAAGCCTTGGTTCCTACGGGTTCCCCGACACAGGGGACACCCAGATAAAAATGCTGGAGAAAGACGGGGCCAAAGCCATTGTCGTCAAGGGAAAGGATTCTCAGGGAAGAGAAAAACAGATGGCCATGACGGTCTTTGCTGCGTGGGAAAACCTTGATGTGATCCACAGCAGAGATACCAATCCGGACACGGCTGACAGTATTATCCTGTCGGCAACCTTCAAAAGAGAAAATCTGTACGCCTATGAGCCGTTTGTCATGGTAAGCCAGGTCATTACCAGGGAGAGTCTGGAGGATTTTACGGAGGACGAGATTTTCAGCATTCGGGAGATTTTATACACAGATCCGGAAGGCTGCGGAGGCTATGGACCGGTGACGCTGAAGATGAAAGACGGCCGGACCATGACAGTAGATTATTTGGGAATAGAAGGAAATCTTGAGATATAAGAACAACACGAAAGGGTGCCCTGGGGCTGCAGGGGCACCCTTCTTCTCACAGCCGGAGATTTTTTGAAAATATCTTTGCCTATGCACATTGACGGCGAATGAGATAAAGGAGTATAGTTAAGATATATATGCGGAAAAGCATGATAAAAACTGCTGGGTGAATTTTGCAGGGAGCAATTGCTGGATGTATCTGGACGCTGAGGGCTATTCCATAAGCGATGCAGATACGCCTGACGGCTACCATGTAAATGAGAGCGGTTATTATTATGCACCGCAATACAACGAGAACGGAAAGAGAACGCTGATGGCAGGCGATATTGTCAGCAACAATGTAGACATATTGGAAGAGCGGGTAGACACCAACGGGAATACTTATTATCTGATCGGTTCCGATACGACATCAATTGCTTTTGACTACATGGACGAAATCGACGAGAGCGCACTGATTCTGGATTTTGCCGTCTATAGGTACAATCCCGGCACCAACACGATTTACCCGTTTTCCAATGACGGAACGGCAGTCTATGAAGATTTTCAGTTTGGCAGAACCTACGACTTTAAGATTACCAATACCGATTTGACAGGTCCCGCTTTGGTTGAATACTGCAAGCAGAATGATCTGGTGATATGCGTAGATGTAAGCAACCGGATTGATGGAATCGGCGTCTCCTTCCTCTATTGCTACGAATAAGGAACGGATTGAATTTTGCTGTGTGAAAGTATAAAATATAGATAGAACACCACAGTTAAAGGAGAGGAACGAAATGAAAAAGTTAAAGAAAATTTCTGTTCTTGTCTTGGCGGCCGCTATGACGGCAGGAGCAGGAATGACAGCATTGGCAGGGCAATGGGAACAGGTCGGAGACAACTGGAAATACAAAAATGACGACGGAACCTATCTGACCCGTACATGGGCCTGGATTGATGATGACAATGACGGAGTATCAGAATGTTATTATTTTAATCCCAGCGGTTATTTATTGAGAAACACAAAATCTCCAGACGCTTATACAGTCAATGAAAACGGAGAATGGGTTGTGGACGGCGTTGTGCAGACAAAGCGGGCAGGAGAGGAAACTGCGGTCAGCACGGAGGTACAGCACAGCGAGGGCTTTGACCCGGCTCATCCCCTGGCTGGTAAGATTGACCAGTGGGATCTTCGCCTTCCTTATCCATATGTAACCCTCCATTATGTGTGTAATGAAAATGTCCAGGCGCTGCTGACAAACCAGATGGACTCTTACTTCATGCCTCCGGCGGGGGAATCGATCAGTCCCAACGGAACCCACCTGTACATCAGCGAAGAGGACTATGAGGAAAATGTCGAGCACACCCAGGCTCTTTACAAT
>CAJFOF010000033.1 GCA_904395885.1 uncultured Lachnospiraceae bacterium | reverse complement strand
TCAAAAACAGTGCTTTAACTGCGCCTTCAGGGACTCGAACCCTGGACAAATAGATTAAGAGTCTACTGCTCTACCAACTGAGCTAAAGGCGCATCTCCGTTTTTCCAATGCTTGTCTCAAGCACGTGTATTAATATACCTTATTCATCACAAAAAGTCAATAGTTTTTTTAGAAAAATTTTAGACTTTAACTTTTCCAAAAAACTCCTTCTTGTTTCCGGCAGCCGTCGGCGGCTGCCGGTCGGAATGAATATGTGGGTCCTGCTTTTATAATGCCTGATTCAAAGCTGCCATAACGGCTTCTTTGCTCTGAACCCCTACCATTTTTCCTACTACCTGGCCATTCTTGATAACCAACAGGGTAGGAATGGACATGACTCCGTATTTCATTGCAATCTCTTCATTTAAATCTACATTCAGCTTACCAACTTTTGCGCGGCCCTCGTACATCCCTGCAAGCTCCTCAATGACGGGAGCCATCATTTTACAGGGGCCGCACCAGTCTGCGTAAAAATCTACCAGTACAGGCTGAGCAGATTTCAATACTTCTGTTTCAAAGTTCTGTGTAGTAAATACTGCTTCCATTTTTCATTCTCCTTCTCAACATTGTTTTTTTCTCTTGTCTCTTCCTCCGTCCAAAATCTTGCACACCTCCAAAAAACATTTGCGGTAATGCAAGGCTTTTCGGTCCAGTTCAATCTTATCGCATGTGGCGCAGCTCAAACGGCGCACCAGCTTTGGCGGCAGCTTCATCCGTCTTCCCACCTGTTTTTTATTAGTGTATGCAGTCCTGACCATTTTAGCCGCGCTTTGCAATAAGTTTACAAATCGAATTTCCTTTTGACGCAAACTTTTCTTCGTATTCCGTCATCACGTTCCCTTCTGTCATCGGACTGTGATGAAGGTCACGGGTGCTGGCTTCTATCCTCCACCCCGCCTGCGGGATGGATTCCAGAGAATAATCAAACAGGCCCTCATTGTCTGTCTTAAATTCTACCTGCCCGTCTGCTGCCAGAATCTTATCGTATACTGCCATAAATTCCGGTGAGGTAAGGCGGCGCTTTGCATGCCGGTCCTTGGGCCATGGATCTGAAAAGTTCAAATAGATTCTCTCCACTTCCCCCTCTTCAAACACCTCTGCCAACTGTCTGGCATCTATGCAGAGAAACCAAATATTGGATAAATCAAGCTCCTCCCTCTTCTGTAATCCTCTTAGCAGTACACTGGAATAGCGCTCAATCCCGACATAATTGATTTCCGGATGTTTCTGGGCAAGTTCCATAAGAAATTTTCCTTTTCCCATTCCCACCTCAATCTGAATCGGATTCTGATTGTGAAATACTTCTGCCCATCTGCCCCGGCAGCTTTCCGGCTCCTGAATCACATAAGGGCTGACCGCTATCGTTTCCTCAGCTCCTTTTATATGGCGCAGTCTCATTAAAATCCTCCATAAACCGTTCGTTTTCCTACTTTTTTAGTATACATACCGCCGTAAGATTTGGCAAGTACTTTCTGTCCTTCAGAAAATCCGTCAAAAATGCCTCTAAAAATGTAATATTTTTAAAATCATGGTAATTCGTAAGAAAAGTTTAAACATTTTAGCAAAATTTGAGTGCAAATTTTATCGAAATCTTGTATAATAGAGTCAGTTGATGTTGAATTGTCTAAAGGAGGATTCTGATATGGCACAACCGACAAGGACCATAAATATTTGGGAAAAAATACAGCAGGGAGTCAATGAGACAGAACGCCTCATTGGACAGAAAAACTACAATAAAGCTATGATACAGGCCAGACAGACCCTTGAGGTGATGGTACGATCTCTTGGAGATAAGGCGTGTATCGTAGAAGGCGATTTAGCCAGCACTATTGATCAGCTCTACGAAGGCCGCTGGATTGATAAGAGCACAAAAGAGCATTACCATAAAATTCGCATGATTGGAAATAAAGCCGTGCACGAGGAAAATAACAGCGCTGCCGATGCCAATCTCGCCTACCATCTCCTTTCCCAGGAAGTATATGCATTTTCAGATTACCGGCCTGAGCGGCGCAGAACCGCCCGGTCAACACAGTCTTCCAGCGGGAATCGCAGCAGTTCCAAAAGGGGTTCCTCCGGTTCATCCCGTACATCTTCCTCCAGAAGTACGTCTTCCAAGTCCGGCGGAAACCGCAGAAAAAAGAAACAGGCCATTACGCTGCGGGATCTGCTTCCGGTAATTGCCATCATAGCAGGCGTTATCCTTCTGATTGTTCTGATTCGGGTACTGCGGCCCGGTACATCTGATACGGAAACTACCGCTCCCTCCTCAGATGTTGTCACAGAGATGCCTTCCTCTGAACCTGTCACGGAACCGGAAACCGTTCCCACAGAGCCAGAGACTACCGCCGCCGCAGTTCAACAATATGTAACCACCGATACCTTAAATGTTCGCGCAGAACCGTCTACTGATGCGCGTATTCTGGTCCAGCTCGCTCCTGGTACCCCGGTAAATTACGTGGGAGTTCACGACGATTTCTGGAGCATTATCAATTACGACGGCACCGACGCCTACGTGGCAACGCAATACCTGACAGAAAGCACCCCGTAATTTTTATAACCGGCTGCCTCTCTTACGATTAAGAATTCGTGGAGCGGCAGCTTTTTATTTTTGGGTTCCTATAGATTTTTCAAATTAAAAGTAGTATAATGTGTACGTTTTTAAGAACAAGGCTAGGAGGTGCATTTATGGATAAACTAATTGAAAAAATCTCCGGCATCGAAGCCTCCGCATCTTCCATTATGGAAAGCGTCAATGACCGCAAAGCGGCCCTGGCCAAAGAAATGGAAAAAAAGACGGCTGATTTTGATGCCGAGCTGGAGACCGATACTGCCAAAAAGCTGGAATCTCTCCGAAGCGACCTGGAAGCAAAACTGAAACAGCGGCTGGCCAAACAGCGTCAAAAAGCTGACTGGGCTTTAAATCAGTTAAATTCGTCCTATGAATCTCACCACAAAGAATATGCCAGAAAAATCTTCCAGGAGATAATAAAGGAGTAATACTATGGGAAATCTGCTTGCCTACAGCGGGCTTACTACCAAAGTAAAGGCTATGCAAAGCCATCTGCTCACTGCCAGTCAATTCCAGGAAATGGCTAATCTGGAATCTGTCACAGCGGCTGTAGAATATTTAAAGAGGCAGCCTGCTTACGAGGAAGTCTTTTCCGGCACAGAACCCGGAGAGCTTCACCGAGGAGCCATCGAACAGCTTTTAATCGGTTCTGAATACCATGACTTTGCAAAACTTTACCGTTTTTCAAACCTTTCACAGAGAAAGTTTTTAAATCTGTATTTCGGACATTATGAAGTGGCCGTTATCAAGCGCTGCCTTCGCAGCCTGATCGGACAGTATCCTCTGGAATTGGATCTGTACGCTTTCCAAAATTTTTTTGAGCGCCACTCTTCTCTGAATATTGCACGGCTTCTGGAAGCGAAGTCTCTTCCAGAATTTACATCTGCCCTGGAAGACAGCAGCTTTTTTCCTCTTCTCTCCCATCTAAGCCGCGAAGAAAATCTTTCTCTGTTTGACTATGAAAATAGCCTGGACATGTTTTATTTTAACACTATGTGGAAGACGATTTCAAAAAAGCTAAAACCTGACGACAGAAAAATCCTTATCCAATGTTTTGGAAGCCGTCTGGATATGCTGAACATTCAATGGATCTATCGAAGCAAATACTATTACCACATGGCTCCGGCCGATATTTACGCGATGCTGATTCCGATCCAGTACCGGCTAAAGACTTCTGATATCCACAAGATGACAGAATCTGAATCTATGGATAGCTTCTTTTCCGCCTTTCACGAAACCCGGTACGGAAAGGATCCGGAGATCGCCCAGGTCAGCCAGCCCCATCCGGAAGCTGTTGCCAACCTGGTTAACCAGCATATTTATCAATACACCAGCAGAAAAGATCCCTATTCCATCGCCATATTAAATTCCTACCTGTATTTTAAGGAACAGGAGATCCGTAGAATTATCACTATCATAGAAAGTATCCGTTACAAAATCGATCCACAGAAAATTCTCGATTCTGTAATGAATCCACTTAAAGGAGGGCTTGCGTCTTGATTGAGAAAATGAAATTTCTAAGTATTTCAGGGCCAAGAGATGACATTGACAGGGTGGTGGATCAATATCTTTCAAAATACGAAATCCACCTGGAGAACGCTCTGTCGGAGCTAAAAAATGTCCAAAATCTGCGGCCTTTTACGGAAACCAATCCCTACCGGGCAGAATGCCAGCGCGCAAAAGAACTTATTTCCGGGTTTTCAGAGAAAGAAGGAGCGGTTCCTTCCCCTTCTATGGACGTAAAAGAAGCGGCGGAAACGATCCATCGGCTGGATCAGCTTTTAGGAGGACTTTTGGATAAAGAAGACAGTCTGAAGTCTCATCTCCGTGATGCCCGGGACTTTTTGGATCAGATTCGTCCGTTTGTGGGGTTAGATTACAATATTCATCAAATTTTTCAATTTAAGTATGTAAAATACCGTTTCGGTCGCATGGCAAAGGATTATTACAACAAATTCTACACCTTCGTATATGATACCATTGATACGATTATGTTCACCTGCCACGAAGATGATGACTATGTCTGGCTTCTCTATTTCGTGCCGGAGCGGCTGGCCGACAAAGTAGATACCATTTACACTTCCATGCATTTTGAGCGGCTTTTTGTTCCTGACAAATATATCGGCGGAACTCCCCAGGAAGTAGTCGATGAGGTAAATCAGCAGATCTCCTGCCTGAGCAGCCAGATTGAAAAATTGGAAGGCGAGATTGCTTCTGTTCTTCAGCAGGAGAAAGAAAATCTCCTGGCAGCCTATGCACGGCTTACGGTTTTTTCCCAGAACTTTGATATCCGGAAAATGGCAGCCTGCACGCTGAATTCTGACCATACCTTTTATATTTTATGCGGATGGATGGCCGAAAATGATGCCAGCCGCCTTCAGGATGAGATTTCTAAAGATGATAATGTTTTCTGCATCGTAGAAAATGATCACACCAATCTGCTCAACGGGCCGCCTACAAAGATGAAAAATCCCTGGATTTTCAGGCCCTTTGAAATGTTTATTAAAATGTATGGTCTCCCGGCCTACAATGAGATTGATCCAACCATTCTGATCGGTCTCACCTACTCGTTTTTGTTTGGCTTTATGTTCGGAGATGCCGGCCAGGGACTCTGCCTGCTGATAGGCGGCTTTCTGCTTTACAAGGCAAAAAAGATGGATCTGGCGGCGATCATCTCCTGCTGCGGATTTTTTTCAACGATTTTTGGCTTCATGTTCGGAAGTATCTTTGGTTTTGAAGATGTTCTTGAACCAATCTGGCTCAGACCCGCTGAAGCTATGACAAACCTTCCCTTCATCGGAAGGCTGAATACAGTCTTTGTGGTGGCTATCGGCTTAGGTATGGTGATCATTCTGCTCACCATGATTTTAAATATCATCAACGCCTATCGGGCCCATCAGCCAATGGATGCATGGTTTGATACCAATGGAATTGCCGGATTCGTATTCTACGGCAGTCTTGCAGCTACCATTGTGCTGTTTATGACTGGACATACTCTTCCGGCTGCTTCTGTACTGGTTGTTATGTTCCTGATTCCTCTTCTCCTTATTTTCTTTAAGGAACCTCTGACGGCTGCCATTGAAAAGAAAACGAAAAAAATCGAGGGCGGAATCGGAATGTTTATTGTTCAGGGCTTTTTTGAAATGTTTGAAGTCCTGTTAAGCTATTTTTCCAATACTCTGTCCTTCGTCCGTGTGGGGGCTTTTGCTGTCAGCCATGCTGCAATGATGGAAGTCGTTCTGATGCTGGCCGGTGCGGAAGCCGGAAACCCCAACTGGGTCGTTATCGTTTTAGGCAACCTGTTTGTCTGCGGAATGGAGGGACTGATCGTAGGAATCCAGGTTCTTCGTCTTGAATATTACGAACTGTTCAGCCGATTCTATCACGGCAGCGGCCGGGCTTTCAAGCCGTATGGAAAAATATCTCAGTAACAGACAGTGGCTTTATTGCCATTCTCAATTTAAACAATTAACGTAAAAAGGAGAAATCATTATGACTTTAGCAGTAAAAATCACATTAGCTCTGGCATTAATTTTAGGTATTGCAGTTCCCTTTGGAGCATTTGCAGCAGGAGAAAAGACCCGCGGCCGTTACAAGGTAGCTCTGGGAACCAATGTTTTCCTTTTCTTTGGAACAATGTTAGTCCTTGTCTTCCTGATGTTCTCCGGCACCGCTTTCGCTGACACCACAGAGGTTGCTGCTTCCGCCGCTTCCTCATCCACAGGCTGGGGCTATCTGGCAGCCGCTCTGTCCACCGGCATGTCCTGCATCGGCGGCGGTATCGCCGTTTCCTCTGCTGCATCCGCCGCTCTGGGCGCTATTAGCGAGGACAGCTCGGTTCTTGGTAAATCCTTAATCTTCGTTGGTCTTGCCGAAGGTGTTTGTCTGTATGGACTGATCATTTCCTTTATGATCCTGGGTCAGCTTTAATTATATGAAAATGTACCTGATCAGCGACAATATCGACACCTGGACCGGCATGCGGCTGGCAGGCGTCGAAGGCAGCGTCGTCCATGAACGGGCGGAGCTGAAGGAAGCCCTTGATAAAGTTTTGGCCGATAAGGAGATAGGAATCCTCCTTCTTACCGAAAAATTCGGCAGAGAATTTCCTGAGATCATTAATGAAATTAAGCTAGAGCGAAAATTTCCTCTGATTGTGGAAATTCCTGATCGGCACGGTACCGGCCGCAAGCCCAACTTTATCACTTCCTATGTAAATGAAGCTATTGGACTGAAACTATAGAAAGCAGGTGACTTATCTTGACAACTGATGAGAAATTACAGCATTTCATGGACATCTGCATGGAAGATGCCAGAGCTAAAAGTGCCCGCCTGTACGATGAATATGCCTCTGCCCTGGAGCAGACCTTTGAGGAACATAAAAAAGATTCTACCCGCCGTCTGGATATGCAGCTTCAGGGGGAATCCGAAAAAATCGAACGGGAGATCAATAAAAAACTGGCTTTGGCCCAGATAAATATAAAGAGAGAAATGAGCAAACGCCAGGAAGAGTTAAAAGATATGCTTTTCGTCGAGGTTCGCAATCTCCTTGCCGATTTTATGAGTACGCCTGAGTATGCCCAACTTCTGGAGCGTCAGATCGCCAAGGCCCATGAGCTTGCCGGAAACAAGGATCTGATCATCTATATTGATCCCGCCGACGAGCCTCTGCTTCAGAGCCTTTCTCTGCAGAACAGGGAAGCCGTTAAAATCAGCGCCTATTCCTTTTCAGGCGGCATGAGGGCCGTCATTCCTGATTCCCATATCCTGATCGACAATTCCTTTGAGACCAAGCTGGAAGAGGCACGGCGCACATTTCAATTTGATTTAGGAGGAAACGGCCATGAGTAAAACCGGTATTATTTATGGAATTAACGGCCCTGTGGTCTATCTTCAGGGGGATCCCGGATTCCAAATGAATGAGATGGTCTACGTAGGCCGCCAGAACCTGGTAGGCGAGGTCATCGGCCTTACCTCAGACCGCACAATCGTTCAGGTCTATGAGGAAACTTCCGGCATCAAGCCCGGAGAAACTGTTACCGGAACCGGAGCTCCGGTATCCGTTACTCTGGCCCCAGGCATCCTGAATAATATTTTCGACGGAATCGAACGTCCTCTAAGTGAAATTGCAAAAACCGAGGGCGCATTTATCAGCAGAGGTGTCAGTGTAGAATCCCTGGATCACAGTAAAAAATGGCAAACCCATCTTACCGTAAAAAAGGGGGATCAGCTTCTTCCCGGCTCTATCATCGCGGAAGTCCCCGAGACCCACGCCATTGTCCATAAGGTCATGCTTCCCCCGGATATGGACGGCTATGTTCTGGATGTGGTCCCGGACGGCGAATACACCATCGATGATGTCCTGCTGACTCTCCAGCTCCCGGATGGCTCTGAGCGCAAAATCACAATGACTCAGAAATGGCCTATCCGAATTCCTCGTCCAACGGCCAAGAGATTTCCTGCTACCAAACCGTTGATCACCGGTCAGAGAATTCTGGACACTCTCTTTCCCATCGCAAAAGGCGGCACAGCCGCTGTGCCCGGCGGATTTGGTACCGGAAAAACTATGACCCAGCATCAGATCGCCAAATGGTCTGACGCCGATATTATCATTTATATAGGCTGCGGAGAGCGGGGCAATGAGATGACGCAGGTTCTAGAAGAATTCACTCAGCTTGTGGATCCCAAATCCGGGAATCCTTTGATGGATCGGACTACGCTTATCGCCAATACCTCCAACATGCCGGTAGCTGCCCGTGAAGCCAGCCTGTATTCCGGCCTCACACTGGCAGAATACTATCGGGACATGGGTTACCATGTGGCGATTATGGCAGACTCAACCTCTCGTTGGGCCGAGGCTTTAAGAGAGCTTTCCGGCCGTCTGGAAGAGATGCCTGCGGAAGAGGGATTCCCGGCCTATCTGGCATCCCGCCTATCTGCATTCTATGAGCGGGCAGGGATGGTTCGGAATCTCAACGGAACAGAAGGTTCTGTGTCCATTATCGGAGCTGTTTCACCCCAGGGCGGCGACTTCTCTGAGCCGGTTACCCAGAATACCAAACGTTTTGTTCGATGCTTCTGGGCTCTGGATAAATCATTGGCCTACGCCCGCCATTATCCCGCTATCCACTGGCTGACCAGCTATTCCGAATACCTGTCCGATCTGGCTCCCTGGTATACTGATAACGTGGACCGCCGCTTTGTCGATTACCGCAATCAGATGGTTTACCTCCTCACTCAGGAGAGCAGCCTGATGGAAATTGTAAAGCTGATCGGCGCTGACGTTCTTCCTGATGACCAGAAGCTGATTTTGGAGATAGCCAAAGTCATTCGGGTAGGATTCCTGCAGCAGAATGCCTTCCATCCGGAAGACACCTGCGTCCCCATGGCCAAGCAGTTTAAGATGATGGAAGTGATCCTCTATCTGTATAAAAAGAGCCGCACACTGATCTCCATGGGAATGCCCATGTCGGTTCTGAAACAGGATTCCATTTTTGACAAAGTAATTTCCATCAAATACGATGTCCCCAACGATCAGTTGGATATGTTTGACGATTATATGAAACAGATTGATAAGTTCTATGACGGTGTTCTGGAACGAAATGCATAAAAGGAGGGAACATTCATGGCAATTGAATATTTAGGTCTAAGTGCGATCAATGGCCCTCTGGTCGTTCTGGAGGGAGTTCAGGACGCGGCCTACGATGAGATCGTAGAAATGACCGTAAACGGCAAAGAAAAAAAGCTGGGACGTATTATCGAAATCTATAAAGATAAAGCTATTATTCAGGTCTTTGAAGGTACTGAGGGAATGGCTCTGAGAAATACCCACACCCGGCTTACAGGCCATCCCATGGAGATAACCGTTTCTGAGTCCATGCTGGGCCGCACCTTTAACGGAATCGGTCAGCCTATTGACGGACTGGGAGACATTATCTCTGATATCAAGCTGGATATCAACGGAAAGCCGCTAAATCCAGTGACCCGTGAATATCCCAGAAATTATATCCGCACTGGAATCTCTGCTATTGACGGACTGACCACTCTGATCCGAGGGCAGAAACTCCCGATCTTTTCCGGCAACGGCCTTCCCCATGACCAGCTTGCGGCTCAGATCGTTCAGCAGGCATCTCTGGGAGAAGATTCTGACGAGGAATTTGCCATCGTCTTTGCCGCTATGGGTGTAAAATACGATGTGGCAGACTTCTTCCGCCGCACATTTGAGGAGAGCGGTGTTTCTTCCCACGTGGCAATGTTTATTAATTTGGCCAACGATCCTGTGGTGGAACGTCTGATCACGCCTAAGATCGCCCTGACACTGGCAGAATATCTGGCCTTTGAGAAGAGCATGCACATTTTGGTAATTCTTACGGACATGACTTCTTTTGCCGAGGCTATGCGTGAGGTTTCCTCCTCTAAGGGTGAAATTCCTTCCCGAAAGGGCTTCCCCGGATACCTGTACAGCGAACTGGCAGCAATCTATGAGCGAGCTGGCATTGTGGAGGGAATCAATGGCTCTGTTACCCAGATCCCCATCCTGACCATGCCCAATGATGATATTACTCACCCCATTCCGGATCTGACTGGTTATATCACAGAGGGACAGATCGTTCTGGACAGAAGTCTTTACGGCCAGTCTGTCTATCCGCCTATCAATGTCCTTCCCTCTCTGTCCCGTCTGATGAAAGACGGCATCGGTGAAGGATATACCAGAGCTGATCACCAGGCTGTGGCCAACCAGCTTTTCTCCTGCTACGCAAAAGTCGGGGACGCCCGGGCGTTAGCATCCGTTATCGGCGAAGATGAACTGTCGCCCATTGATAAAAAATACCTGGAATTTGGCAAGGCCTTTGAGCAGCGTTTCATCGGACAGGATATCCATGAAAATCGTACGATTCTGGAAACGCTGAATATTGGCTGGCAGCTTCTCGGTATGCTTCCGAGAGCCGAGCTTGACCGTATTGATACTAAGATTCTTGACCAGTACTATAAACCCGCAGAAGAGGCGGAGCAGTAGATAGGGAGGGAGTTTTATGGATCCAAATACATTTCCCACTAAGGGCAACCTGATATTGGCAAAAAACTCTCTGGCTCTGGCCAGGCAGGGCTATGGCCTGATGGATAAAAAGCGGAACATTCTGATCAGAGAGCTGATGGGCCTGATCGATCAGGCAAAGGATATTCAGTCTGAGATTGATGTCACCTTCCGGGAGGCTTACCAGGCCCTTCAGAAAGCGAATATCGATCTTGGAATCAATTATGTACAGGAAATCAGCCTGCTGATCCCTGTAGAGAACTCTGTGAAGATCAAGACCCGCAGCATCATGGGTACAGAGATACCACTGGTGCAGCATGACTCTGCCCCTGTGATCCCATATTATTCCTTCTACAATACCAGTGAATCTCTGGATATTGCAAAGCTGAAATTCGAGAAAGTAAAGGAACTGACGATCAAGCTGTCCATGGTGGAAAACTCTGCCTACCGGCTGGCCTCCAATATCAAGAAAACCCAAAAGCGAGCCAATGCCCTGAAAAATATTACGATCCCCACTTATGAGGCTCTTACAAAAAATATCTCCAACGCCCTGGAAGAGAAGGACAGGGAGGAATTTACCAGACTTAAAGTAATCAAGCGAAACAAAGAAAAAAGCAACTCATAATCAAAAGCATTCCTTACCGGCCATATCTATGGCCGGCAGAGAGGATGCTTTTTTCAGACTTACTTTCATTTGGAGGACTTAAATGTATGAAATATCTGCACAACCTTGCCGGCTTCTTATGTGCCTTCTGTCTCATGGCAATCCTTTTGATCACCTCTGTAGAGGCAGTAGCCTACTGGATCCTCGGATACTATGAGAGAGAATATGAAAAATATCAGGTTCTGGACGATCTGCCTTCCATGACCATGGATGATCTGCTGACCGTGACAGATGAAATGATGGCCTATCTCAGAGGAGACCGGGAGGATCTCCATGTCTACACCACCATGGGCGGTGAATACCGGGAATTTTTCAACGAAAGAGAAATCGCCCATATGGAGGACGTGCGGGGTCTCTTTCTGGCAGCAATCCAGATTCGTCGGGCCGCCGTGGTTCTGATTGCCCTCTGTCTCGTATTCCTGGTGGTCACAAAGGCAAAGCTCTCGCAGATCCTTCCCCGGGCAATCTGTGTGGGAATGGGCGGTATCTTTCTGATTGGTGCCGGGCTCGGTGCACTGATTGCATCAGATTTTAACCGCTATTTCGTTATCTTTCACCATATATTTTTCAATAACGATCTGTGGATCCTAAACCCGGCTACCGATATGCTGATTAATATTGTTCCGGAACCCTTTTTCATGGACACAGCCTTTTTGATTTTAGCCATATTTGGGATTTCAACTGCCATCATTTTTGGAATCAGCTTTTTCCTCTGGAGAAAAGTACGCAAAACTGCCTTTACTTGTCGCGAAAAATAGCCTATACTGTAGGAAATGCCAACTGTTACATGGAGATTAAAAATATATGAATCGATTTTATAAATATTTCCTGGCTTTGGCTGTCTTCCTGACAGTTTTTACCGGTGTTCCCATCGTGACGTTCGCCGCCTCCTGGCCGGAAGACACTTACGTCGAAGCAGGCGGAGGCATTCTGATGGATGCAGACTCCGGTACAATTCTCTACGGGAAAAATATTCATGAACCCTTTTTTCCCGCCAGTATTACGAAAATTCTTACGGCCTTAATCGTCATTGAGAACTGCGATCTCAATGAGATGGTCACCTTTTCTTACGATGCTGTCCACAATGTAGAAGAAAATTCCAGCAATATGGCAGCTTCGGAGGGAGATGTCCTGTCGGTAGAAGACTGTCTCTACGGTCTTCTGCTGGCCTCTGCCAATGAGAGCGCCAATGCCCTGGCCGAACACGTGGCCGGCTCCAGAGAAGCCTTTGTAGACATGATGAATGAAAAGGCCGCCCAATTGGGTTGCCAGGACAGCCATTTTGCCAATCCCAGCGGCCTGAATGATCCGAATCATTACACATCCGCCTATGATATGGCTCTGATCACCCAGGCGGCTCTGCAGAACGAGACCTTTGTGGAGATTGATGGTTCTCTCTACTGGAAACACGCACCTATCAAGCAGTATCCAGATCCTGAGGATCCCCACAATGTGGTCTATGCTCACCATCAAATGCTTCGGAAGAATTCTTCTGTATATTACCCCGGCGCTTTCGCCGGTAAAACAGGATATACCTCCCTGGCTGGAAATACCCTTGTCACCTGCGCTGAGCGCGACGGAATGACATTGATCACCGTTATTCTGAACGGCCAGCAGGTCCATTACAGTGACACCAAGCGCCTCCTGGATTTTGGGTTTGAAAATTTTCAAACCCTTAAGGTCGCCGACTATGACAGCACCTACACATCCATAGAGAACGACATGACTATTGCCGGCCTTTCAACCAGCGATATTGCAGTCCTCTCTCTGGACAAAGACTGTTCTGTGACACTACCGAAGGAAGCTTCCCTTTCTGATGCCCAGACGGCGATCACCTACGATCTGAATTCGACTGCACCGGAGAATGCGGTCGCCCAAATTCAATACACTTACTATGACCATGACATCGGTTCCGCCTATCTGCAGTTAAAAGAGGCCGGAACCAGCAGCGATCCGCTTCTGGCCAATACCCGCTCAATGCCGGCGCCATCAGAAGCGGTGGCGGAACTTTCTGCTGGGAGCACGGATACAGAAGAATTCCCGCTTCCCTCTCCTGCTGCGCTTCCGTCAGAAAGCCAAGTAGCCGAAACTTCTGAAGCTGCGGAGGAAGGCGGTTTCCTGTTAAACATCCATTTCCCCGCGATCCCATCCGCTGTCTGGGTCGGTCTGGCTGTTATATTGGTTCTGGCTGTGTTGGTATCCGTTTCCATTATAGCCAAAAAATACCATGACAAAAAAGAAGCTCAGGAACGCCAGCGGCGAAAAGCAAGGCGCAGTCAGCGCTTAAAGGATATCGGCTGTACTCAGGAAGATTTTGATTTGATTTTAAAAGAAAAAAGAAATTCTTCCTACACCCCCAAGCGCAGTCAAAAACATAGATCCCGCCACAGGAGATAAGTAGAAAGTGAGAATGCAGTGTGAATCGTTTTAAAAGCAGCCTGGAACAATTTAAATATACGAAAATCTGGCAGAATTCGGTCGCTCGCAACTTTATTGTCTGCCTGGGAATTTTGGCTGTGGCCACCGGAGCCGCAGCGCCGGTCGCTCAATTCAGCACCAATGACACCGTTAATGTCGCCATGATCTACATCCTCAGCGTTCTTATGATCGCCCGGTACACCGACGGCTACATTCCAGGTATTATTGCTTCCGTGGTCAGCACCTTTTTCGTCAACCTGATTTTCACTTATCCTTATATGGAACTGAATTTTACTCTTGAAGGGTATCCCTCCACGTTTCTCTGCATGCTGACCATCGCGCTGATCACCAGCGCCGCCACTTCCAGAATGAAGGAACAGTCCCGTATTTTAAACGAGAGGGAAAAACTTTTGATGGAAGCTGAGAAAGAAAAAATGAGAGCCAACCTGCTGCGGGCCATCTCCCATGATTTGAGGACACCCCTTACCAGTATCATTGGAACCAGCTCTGCCTATCTGGAAAACAGCAAAGCCCTTTCCTGTGAAGAAAAGGCTTATATGGTCCAAAATATCAGGGAAGATGCCAACTGGCTTTTGAATATGGTAGAAAATCTGCTGTCCGTGACCAGAATAAGGGATGGCGATACCCGGGTAAGCAAGTCTCCGGAGCCTCTGGAAGAGGTTGTATCAGAAGCCGTTCAGCGCTTCCGTAAACGCTTTCCGCAGGCTACCGTCACCGTACAGGTTCCAGAAGATTTTATTATGATTCCCATGGATGCCACTCTGATCGAGCAGGTTCTGATCAATCTGTTAGAAAATGCCTATTATCACGGAAATCCGTCAAAGCCGATCAGTCTCAATGCTTTTATTCAGGCAAGCAGCGCCTGTTTTCAGGTTTCTGATCAGGGTCCTGGGATTTCGGAAGAAAATCTTGCCGCAATCTTTGACGGGTCTGCCGCTTTTTCTCAAAGCAGCGATTCTCATAAAGGCATGGGCATCGGTCTATCGATCTGTAAGACCATTATATCTGCCCATGGCGGAACTATCAGGGCCGGAAATCTTTCAAATGGCGCCTGTTTTACATTTAGTCTTCCCTTAGGAGAGAATACAAATGACACCAAAACAAAGCATCCTGATCATTGAAGATGAAAAGAGCATCTGCAGTTTTATAGAAACAATACTGACTGCTAACGGTTATAAGGTTCAGACAGCTTCCACAGGAGAGAAAGGGCTGTCCATCGCCACTTCTCTATGCCCTGATCTGGTTTTGCTGGATCTTGGACTTCCAGACATGGACGGACTGGATGTCATCCAGCAAATCCGAAGCTGGTCTGGCCTTCCCATCATAGTCATCTCCGCCCGTACCCAGGAGAAAGAAAAAGTCAATGCCCTGGATACCGGTGCAGATGACTATATCACCAAACCCTTTGGCACCTCCGAACTCCTTGCCAGAATCCGGACTGCCCTGCGACATTACCAGTACGCCTCTGACTTAAAAGGTTCTGCCGCAATCCCTATTTATCATTACGATGGATTGACGATTGATTTTGAAAAGCGCCTGGTCACCTTAAACGGCCAGACGATCCATCTGACCCAGATTGAGTACAAACTGGTTACACTTTTAGCACAGAATTCTGGAAAGGTCCTCACATATGATTATATTATCAGCCATATCTGGGGGCCTTACGCCGACAATAACAACCAGATCCTCAGAGTCAATATGGCTCATATCAGAAGAAAGCTGGAGGTAAATCCAGCCGAACCGAAATATATTTTTACAGAAATCGGGGTAGGATACCGAATGCAGGAAAGCCAGTCCTAGGCTTCCTGCTTTCTATTTTTCTGTGCCTGGCGTTTTGCTCTATTTCTCTCACTTCGTTTCTTTTTCGCTTCATCCCGTCGAGCGCATATTTCTTCTGCTGCGCTCTCACCTGCAGGTTTCATAGTCTTGACTGCAAACACCCGCCCCTCATCCTGTTTTTTTATCCTGATTTTTCCTTTTATAAAGCCGTGTTCCGGACATATAGCCAATCCATAGTACAGTCTCTGGCTTACAGGAAACCATCGAACTTTTTTTTTCAGCATTCTCCGGCACTGAGGGCAGATCATATCGCTTACTACCTTATCTTTTAACGCTTCTTCCCTACTCTCAAATGTTCTGGATACGTATTTACTGTATCCGGGAAATGTCAGATACACCTCTTCCTCCCTTGTAGCGGGAAGACGGTAATAATCCATGGACAAAAAGACTTTTACTCTCACAAAATCAATGCTTTTCATGATCTTTCCCGTATAATAGGCGTCATCAAAAGCCTGATGAAATGGTTTCTCCTCCTGAATCCCCATTTCCTCCACCGCCTGATCGAGGGAGAGTACCGTTTTCCCTTCTCCCGACAGGAGGCGGTACAACTTCTGTACATCATAGTAGAGAAGAGGTTTGGCAAATGGAATCTCCATTCCAAAAAATTCCATATTTCTCTGCAGTTCTGTCAGATCCATGGATCCCCAAGTACAGAAAATATAGTCTCCACCCTCTCCGCACCAGTTTAAAAATGCCTGCGCCGCTTCCGGAAACAGACAACCCTCTTTTTTTAAAACTGACAGCTCCATATGGGTAACTTCTAAAATTTTATAGTGAAGCTTCTGATATATCTGTGGTCGGACAAGCTGGTGAAAACTACCGACCTGATTCAATTCCTGATCCAGCTTGACGGCTCCGATCTCAATAATCTCAAAAGGAAAACCTTCCACAGAAGAGTCTTTGCCCTCGGGACTTTGGTTCCATTCCAAGTCAAATACAATGTAGTTCATAATGTCATGTTCCTTTTACTGTTTTCCGTGTCATATTCACATTACCATGGTAATTGACAAGCAGTATATAAGTCAAGGATTTCCTATTAATTATTGCAAGAATCTTCTTCATTTTGCTATAATAAAACTGCGTTTATTGAAAACGACAATCTTTCCTCAGGAAGGAAGATCATTATGAATCAAAAACATACTGCTATTTATCTTAAAATCCTGCTGTTTTTCGCCTTCATCTGTCTCCTGGGCTGGAGCATTTTTCTGATTCGCGAAAAGCTCCTTTCCAACGCAAAAGATATGGGCATACACCTGGCTCAAAGTTATGCTGATGAGGAAGAGAACCGAATTGACATCTATTCCATGCTGCTCTCTCTTGGGGCAGCTTCCCTCCAGGAAGGCATTGATCACGGTGAAACTGACGAGCAGCTCCATACCAGACTTTCCGACTATTCCTCCCAGCTCGAACAGCTCTTACATACTTCCATCATTGACCCCTACGGTGTGATCAACGGAAAAATTGTTGCCGCTGTTCCCTGGGAGGGTGATAAAGACTACGATTACGCTTCTGCAGAATGGTATCGAAAAGCTGTAGAGGCAGAAGGCGACGTTGTTTATACGAATGCCTACCCGGACGCCATTACCGGTGAAAGTATGGTCACACTGTCCAAGGCCCTCTCCCGCACAGGTGATGTTCTGGCTTTTGATATCATGCTTGACTCGTTCCATGTTCATCAAAACAAAGCATCCCTGCCCCTGAAAAGCTCTTATTACCTATTTGACGCCAATAATAACCTGATGTACGCTTCTGGAGATTCCAGCCTTAACTCGGAAAAAAATAATGTTTATCTTGCACGTTTGGCTTCCTATATTCGCCAGGGAAATTTAACCGAAAGCAGTACTACTATCACCGGGATTGACGGTACCCGTCAGTGCGTCTACTATTCGGAAATGAGCAACGGCTGGCTTTCTGTTATCACTATACCAATCAGTATCATCCTGCAGGACGGCTGGGATAATACCATTCTTTTGATTACCTTTTTCTGTCTGATTTTAACCGTTACCACCGGAATCATTCTCATTCGCGGCTACTTTAATGACAAAAAAATGAGGCAAATCTCAGAAACCATTCAGATTCTGGGGGACTCTTATTACGCAATCTACCGTGTTAATTACAATGACGACACCTATTTTACAGTAAAAACTTCCCCGGATATCCGGGAATTAGTAGGAAATACCGGTTCCTACCAACATCTTTTGGATGTTGTAAAGGTAGTGGTGAATGAGACCACCCATGAACGATTAGAAGAAAATTTCTCCGCTCAGAATATTCGCAAACTGATCAGCGAAGGAATCTACGATTTCGGAGGGGACTATCAACGAAATTTTAACGGAGTTTTTAAGTGGGTAAATATCCAAATTTTGTACAATAAAGCTCTCCATCTGGACGAAGTTATCCTGGCTTTTCGGGAAATAGACGTGGCCAAACGCCGGGAACTCCAGCAGCACGCACTGTTAGAAAGTGCTTTGGCTGCCGCTAAACAGACAGTTCAACAAAAAAATATTTTTTTCAGTAGTGCCTCCCACGATATGAGAACTCCTCTGAACGCTATTATCGGCCTGTCAAAATTGGCTCAAAAACCTGATGCACCCCGAGAAACGGTCGACACCTACATGAAAAAAATCCAGCAGTCAGGAGAACAGCTCCTTGCTCTGGTAAATGATGTCCTGGATCTATCCCGTCTGGAACACGGCAAAGGCGGCGCCTTAAATTATGCTCCAATGAACATTCTTCAATGCGTACAGGATAATGTAGATACATTCCGGGAACAGGCTGAGCAGGAACACAAACTGCTGACAGAAGACTGCCAGGTAAACTATTCCAATGTTTTATGCGATTTTACGCGCCTTAATCAGATCTTAAATAATCTGATATCCAATGCTTTGAAATACAGCGAACCCGGCGATTCTATCCATGTATCTCTTCAGGAACTGAATCACCAACCTGGCCACAGCAAGTATCAGATTTCCGTCAGCGACACAGGAATCGGAATGACAGAAGAATTTCAATCCCACCTTTTTGAGCCATTTTCCAGAGAAGCAACCTTTACCTCCCAGAAAGTTACGGGAACCGGTTTGGGGATGCCCATTGTAAAAACTCTCGTGCAGCAGATGAGCGGTGAAATTACTGTACGCAGCACTCTTGGAAAGGGAAGTACCTTTACTGTCACGATCCCCCTACAGATAGCAGACGAAGAAATTCCCCCGAAAAACGTTGCTGTTCAAAATCAGTCCTCTTTCTCCCTGGAGGGAAAAACAATTCTTTTGGCCGAGGACAACGAAATCAATATGGAAGTGGCCAGCGAATGTCTCTCTATGATTGGCGCCAATGTCCTTCAGGCCTGGAACGGGCAGGAAGCAGTCGAATTATTCTCCTCAAAAGAGAACGGAGAAATTGATGCCATTTTAATGGATATGCAGATGCCTGTTATGGACGGCTGCAGTGCTGCCAAGGCTATCCGCAGCCTTCGACGGACAGATGCTCAGACAGTTCCTATCATTGCTGTTACTGCCAATGTGTTTGCAGAAGATATCGCCAAAACCACAGAAGCCGGTATGAATGCCCACATTTCAAAGCCTATTGATTTCAGACAGCTTCAGCAGGTTTTAGAGGATTGTCTCAAATAAACAACTGAAAAGAGGGCTGCACTGAGTCTCAGTGCAGCCCCTCTTGCATATAGGACAAATTTTTTATTTTTTCATCAATCCAGCTCCGCTCTTCCATGCCTGGCCGACCTTTTCCCCAATCGCGTAGTAGCCGCTCTGGAATTGGTCAAATACAAATGCGTTCAGTTTCTCAGGATCAACATTTCCCTTCTCATTCAGTACTTTTTCATCCGCCAGAACATTTACAATTTCTCCTAAAACGCGGAATCCATAGGCAGTATTCTGACATTCAACCACCTTACACTCCAAAGTGACTGGAAATTCCTGAACAATCGGCGCGTCAACGCGGGTACTTTTGACTGCATGAAGTCCGGTTCTCTCAAACTTGTCTTCCATCTTATTTCCCGTTGCGATTCCAAAAAAATCTGCCTCTTCTATATGGTCAACATCGGCAATGCTGAGGGTAAATGCTCCTCTTTTTTTAATATTCTCGCTTGTCTTATGATCCTCATCAATATTCAGCGCCACCATATTCTGGGCACAGATACCTCCCCAGGCCATGTTCATTACATCTACTTTATCGTCATCTCCGTAGGTTGTTATCATCAGAACAGGCATTGGAAACAGATACGGCTTTACGCCAAGGTCTTTTAACATTTTATGCTACCTCCTCATATATAAAACTGTCCGGCAGCCGGAAATGGCTGCTTTTCTTACATTATAATCAACCTGGAAAAAACTTCAAGTACTGACTTTATGGTAATATACTTACTTCTGCGTTACTGGATTCCACCTTGTTTTCATCCCAGAAGCCTGGTGAGAAACTGATATAAAGAGCGGTCTGTATTTAAGTTTATCTTCTCATCCTCTAACAACTGTTGCAGAGGTTCCAGCAAGCTGCATTCCCCGCAGATATCTACGCCAATCACTTTCTGATGTCTGAATACTTCCAGAAGAATTTTCTCTAAAATCTTAACTGACATATTTCCCTGATTCCAATTAGTTCTGGCATAATAGGAACTGAGAACATCTTTATCAATCGATATGTAAATCGGCAGGGACATTTTAATTTTTTTGATCTCCGTATCTGTTTTATCCTGATCCTTATCTTTCAACCAGACTATTTTTTCCCTGACAGCCTGTTCTATTCCCTCTAAACCGTTCTGTTCCGGCCCGATCAGGATCAACTGCTCAAGATAGGTATTCTTCCGAAGGATCTCACCAGCCCAACTTCCACAACTAAGTAATTGTGGAAAAAGGGGCTCCTGCATATCTGTGTGGTGATCGAAAAGAACCAGCGAAAAAGGAATACGGATCTTTTCTGTGAAAAACAGAGTAACGTAATGGTAATTGCCACTGTCCAGGAAGTGAATTCCCTGAGGGCCGTAATCTTTCAGCCTTTCTCTGATCTCATTCGCTGCTTCTCCGGTGCAGTACATATCTGTCCCTCTGATATCACTTAACTCAATCCGTTTTATCCCCTTGATCTGATCCTCTATGCCTTGCGGATATATGTGTGAAAAATCCAGCAATAAATTTTGTTCTCTCTGCAAAGCTCTTGAATTTCCTCCTCAATCATACAGTTGTTCACTAAAATTTCCAACATATCTTCATCTCATACAGTCTATTATAATAAATCTTCGGATATAATGGAACCCTTCACTATAACACTTTCCTTTTCTCTTGACAGAACGCATCTGTTATGTAACAATAGTTGTATAACAAATGTTTTATTAAAGAGAGAGGTACGCTATGCCGCCAAAAGCCAAAATAACAAAAGAGATGATTTTGAATACCGTCTTGGACATTACAAGAGAAACCGGATTTGAAACTGTAAACGCTCGAAGTATTGCCAGCAAATTGAAATGCTCTACACGCCCTATTTTCACTTGTTATAGAAATATGGATGAACTAAAAAATGAATTTCTTGTATTTGCATTTGAGTTTTATAACCAATACGTTGCTAATTACAGCAATTCTATCAATAGGAACCCCTATTTGACTCTGCCGATCTCTTACATTGAATTTGCTAAAGAAGAAACTAATTTATTCAAACTACTATTTATAAATGATATGGACTTGGACATGGTGGAGATAAAAGATTTTTATAAGGAGAGTGGAAATGAAAAGAAGGCAAAAGCTTTTTCGGAAATGATTGGAGTAGATCTGGAACACTCAAAAATAATTTTTTTAGATTTGTTCCTCTACTCTCACGGAATAGCGGTTTTAACGGCTACACAAAAAATCTCCCTGAGCAGAGCTGATACCGAAACATTGATCGCAAATATGCTTGGGGCTCTCATAAGGCAAAAAAAACCGGATTGGGATTTTACTCATTCACGATAATAAAAATAGAGAGGTAAAAATATGGAATCTGATAGGTATATCATTGATTTTTATAACAGCTACGACGAAGATAGCCGTCTGGTATCAAAACATGGAACTATTGAATTTCTTACTACCATGCACTATGTGGAAAAATATATAAGGCCAGGCTCCCGTGTGCTGGAGATCGGCGCTGGCACTGGACGATATTCTCATTCGCTGGCGCGTCGGGGATATGATGTTGATGCAGTAGAATTAGTCGAACATAATATAGAGATTTTCCGCAAAAATACTCTTCCAACAGAAAAAATAACCATTACTCAGGGAAATTCTTTAGATTTATCTGCTTTTCCTGATAATCAATATGATATTACATTATTGCTAGGCCCTTTATATCACCTCTATAATAAAACTGACAAGAGACAGGCATTAAGCGAGGCAATCCGTGTTACAAAACAAGGCGGCGTCATTTTCGCCGCGTATGTGATATCAGATGGCTGCCTGATTGATGAAGGGTTCCACCGCAACAATATCAATGTTTCCGAATATATCAAAAATGGTCTGATTGATTCTGAGACATTTTCCGCAAAATCTGCGCCAAAAGACTTATTTGAACTTGTTCGTAAAGAGGATATTGACGATCTGATGTCTGTATTCTCCACAGCCCGGCTGCACTATGTTGCAGCAGATGGATGCGCCTTATTTATGCGTGAAGCAATCGACAAAATGGATGACAACACATTACAGCTATATTTGAAATATCATTTTTCCACTTGTGAGCGCCAGGATCTATTGGGCATTACCAGCCATGCGATTGATATATTCAGAAAAACCAGTTTCTCTGATTACAATATATAGATGGAAAAGAAAAAAAAGCTGCAATCCCGAAACGGGCTTGCAGCATTGTTTACTGGCGTCCACGAGAGGATTTGAACCTCCGACCCCACGCTTAGGAGGCGTGTGCTCTATCCAACTGAGCTACGTAGACATTTAGGAAATTATTTTTGAACTAAGTCCACGTTATATAATACCTTATTTTCATGAAAAAATCAAGTGAAAAATCCTCTATTTCTATTCTTTGAAATCCACAATTCCCTGCATCCAAATCTGTCCTTTAAATCTTCGCCCTATTTTAGGCTCTCCTGTCAGATCTTTTTCATTGATTCCCACATGGAAAATCAGATCACAGCTTTCCAGGGTCAGATCGTACACCTTTTCTCCGGTAAAGCGATTTTCTTTATACTCAATATGTTTAATTTCTCCAATCACAGAGTATTGATCACACTCAATTCCACAGGGCATAAAGCAAGAATCAATTATAGAGTATAAATCTTCTTTTTGTGCTCTTCTGGTTACTTGAGAATACAGATCTATATCTTCTATCGTTAATGTATCAATGGCATCCGCGTCCCCATTTTTTGCCGCTTCCAGTAAACTGCTCCGCGTTCTGGATGCGATTTTGGATTGCTCAATCTGAACAGCCGTTTTCTGAATAGGAAGAAGAATCTTTCCTTTCACACTAAAGCCGCTCAGATGCGCTGCCTTCACCTGATAACTTTCGCGCTTCTGACGTCGGATGCGGTACTCAATCGAATTACATATATAAAATATCAATGAGATTCCCACCCGATATTCATCTAAGAGGCCCGCATAAGTTTCCCTTTCCGTATGCCTCTGGATAGAACATTCAGCCGTGGAGGTGATTTCTTCTCCGGTCAGATAGGGGAAGTAATACTCCACATCTAGTTCTTCATTTTCTTTTTTTTCACCTACAATACAGATTCCCAGTTCAGGCGCTGCTTCGATCTTAACCTGACATAGTTTTTCTGAGTTTATCTGAAACTGTAATGTCTCTCCTGACTCTTTTATCAACCGATTTAACAGCTCCTGAATTTCCTGCTTCGTTTGAAATTCTGAAAATCCCGCTGACCGCAAAAATTTATGCACTTCTTCATCACCTCCATTGTCACTCATTACGGTTTAATGACTCTTCATATAGACATCAAGTCTGCCATCTTAAGAAAATAAGGCGAAGAATCGACTTCGCCTTATTCTGATTCCGCGTTAAACTTTCTTTAACCGGTCTTTATTATATAACATTTTTTCTTATTATACAATACCCTGAGCCATCATTGCATCGACAACTTTCTCGAAACCTGCAATATTTGCTCCAGCTACATAGTTTCCAGGTACACCGTAACGCTCTGCTGCATCTGCTGCTTTTGCAAAAATATTTACCATAATACCGTGAAGTTTTTCGTCTACCTCTTCAAAGCTCCAGGATAAGCGCTCGCTATTCTGAGTCATTTCCAGTGCAGAGGTTGCAACGCCGCCGGCATTTGCTGCCTTACCCGGCATAAACAGGATACCATTTTCCAGATAGAAGTCTGTCGCCTCTCTGGTGGAAGGCATGTTAGCTCCCTCGGCAACCAGCATACAGCCGTTTGCTTTCAGCGTCTTTGCATCCTCCAGATTTAACTCATTCTGGGTGGCACAAGGAAGCGCGATATCACATGGAACTGTCCAGATGCCTTTTCCCTCTGTGTAAACAGCCGTAGGAACTGCCTCTACATACTCTTTAATGCGGCCACGGCGCACTTCTTTAATTTCCTTAACCACATCCAGCTTGATTCCGTCTTTATCGTAAATGTATCCGTTGGAATCGCTGAGAGCTACTACCTTTGCTCCGTACTGCTGTGCTTTTTCTGTAGCATAGATGGCAACATTTCCAGAACCAGAGATCACAACTGTCTTTCCAGCTAACTCCTGTCCCTCATGCTTTAACATCTCAACTACCATATATACTAAACCGTATCCCGTTGCCTGAGTACGTGCCAGAGAACCGCCATAGGTCAGGCCTTTGCCTGTAAGGACGCCTTCGTACTGACCAGTAATCTTTTTATACTGCCCATACAAATATCCGATTTCTCTTGCTCCTACTCCGATATCACCTGCCGGTACGTCCTGGTCAGCTCCAATATACTTATAAAGCTCTGTCATAAAGCTCTGGCAGAAAGCCATAACTTCTCTGTCGGATTTTCCTTTGGGATCAAAATCAGATCCGCCCTTTCCTCCTCCGATGGGAAGACCTGTAAGAGAGTTTTTAAATACCTGTTCAAATCCGAGGAATTTTAAAATGCTCTGATTTACTGAAGGATGCAGACGAAGTCCTCCCTTATAAGGACCAATGGCGCTGTTGAACTGAACGCGGAAGCCCTTATTTACCTGAACCTGCCCTTTATCATCTACCCACGGTACGCGGAAGGAAATAATTCTTTCTGGTTCAACCAGACGTTCCAGAATTGCTTCCTTACGATATTTTTCTTCGTTTGCCTCAATAACCAGCTTTAAGGAATCCAGAACTTCCTTTACTGCCTGATGAAATTCAGTTTCACCAGGATTTTTAGCAACTACTTTCTCGTACACTTCATCAACGTATGACATTAGCTTTTCCTCCTTATTTAGACAGAAAAAGCCCCTCTCCTATCCAGAAAGGGGCCCCATCGCCTTCTTTTACACTATTGGTTTATAGTATAACAGCATATACTAAACTTGTCAATCATTTCTTCTTTTGAGTTTCTAATTGTCTTTTGGCTCTATATATCCCAAAGCCTGTTCGAGAGCTTCTTTTTCTTCATTTCCAAGAAGAACATCGGTCTGGCCCATATCCACTCTTTTTAAATACAGATAACATCCTTCCCTGCTGTGTACCGAATTCAGGACGAAGCCGCTGTTCGTATAGTCTAACATTGCCATCGCGAAACTTAAATTTCCACCCATTCCTTTGAATGCATTGTAACGTACCAGCCCGAATTTTTGGTAGGATGCTCTGAGATTCCTGTTAATCGTACGGATCGTATCCTTGTAACTCTTATCCTCGCTCTGAAGTTTGCGAATATCTTCTGCCATCTTAACGATAAATCCTTCCAGGGATTCTGCGTCTCTCCCTCTCATGAAATAATCGTATCTGCGGTATAATTTATTAATTTTTACAATGCAAACGATCACTATCATTAACAGTATCAGGGTCAACGCAGCTAATCCAATGAGAATATAACTGATATCTATCCCTAATTGACTGAATAAGTTATTCTGAACAGCGCTATTTTCCATTTATCGATTTTCACTCCCGTCATTAATGCTTCCATTGTATCTCAATTACTCTGTATGGATTCAATTAGCTCTACTATTCTTTCCAGCTCTGATTCTGAGTAATACTCTATTTCGATTCGACCTTTATTCTTATCTTTTCTGTGAATCAGCACTTTTGTTCCCATTATGCTTTTCATTCGTTCTTCCAAATCTCGGAAAATAAAGCTTATATCTTTCTCTTCTTTCTGAGACTTTTCTTTCGCAGGTTTCAGCAGTGCTTTTACTAATTTCTCAACTTCTCTTACGCTCAACTCATTTTTCACAATCAGTTCTGCTGTTGCATATTGCTGTTGTCCATCTTCAATTCCCAGCAAAGCTCTGGCGTGACCGCTGGATATTTTTCCTTGAATCAGCAGTTCCTGAACTCTTTGGTCTAATTTCAGAAGCCGGAGACTGTTGGTAATAGTAGCTCTGTTTTTAGCCACTCTCTCCGCTATTTCTTCCTGCTTTAATCCAAACTCTTCTATAAGCTGACGGTATGCTGCTGCTTCTTCGATTGGATTTAAATCTGCCCTTTGAACATTTTCGATCAGACTGATTTCCATTTTTTTCTGTTTATCGTATTCTCTGATAATTGCAGGAATTTCTTTCAATCCTGCCATTTTTGCAGCTCTCCATCTTCTCTCTCCGGCAATAATTTCATACATATCGCCTTTTTTTTGAACCATAATAGGCTGAAGTACCCCGTATTGACGAATTGACTCAGCCAGTTCTTCCAACTGTTCTTTGTCGAACTCTTTTCTGGGCTGCTCCCGATTGGGTTCAATTAAAGAAATTTTTATGTAAATTTCTTTCGGTATCTCTACTACTTTTAATTCTTCTTTCTTTTCTTTTTCAGGTTTTAATTCCTCTTCATCCGTAAAATCGTCTCCGAGAAGAGCGCCTAACCCTTTCCCCAATCCCTTTTTTGATGTTTTTGTCATATCAAATATCTTCTCCTCTGCTTATCACTTCTGCTGCCAGTAATCTGTAACTTTCTGCTCCGCTTGATCTGGAATCATACAGATTAATAGACATTCCATGACTAGGTGCTTCTGCCAACCTTACATTTCTCGGAATAATCGTTTTATAGATATTTTGGTTTAAAGTATTTTTTACACTTTCTACCACTTCCAATGAAAGGTTGGTTCTGGCATCATACATAGTAAATACTACGCCTTCCAATTCCAATTTTCGATTTAGCTTTCTCTTTACCAGATTTACTGTTTTTAAGATCTGGCTCAGACCTTCCAACGCATAATACTCGCATTGGATCGGTACGATTACAGTATCCGCCGCTGTCAATGCATTGATTGTCAATAAATTTAAAGATGGAGGACAGTCTATGATAATAAAATCATACTTTTTCTCTATCTTTTTCAAGCCGTTTCGCAGCAGGGATTCTTTATTATCCATTTCCAGCAGCTCAATTTCTGCTCCTGCCAGGTTAACATCGGAGGGAAGAATATCCAGATTTTTTTGAACTTCTTCTCTGACACATTCTTCAATTTGGTTTTCTCCAATCAGCATTTGGTATACTGTCTTATCAATATGTCCTTTTTCTAATCCAAAGCCGCTGGTAGCATTCCCTTGCGGATCAAAGTCAACTACCAAGACCTTTTGCCCCGCTTCCGCTAAACAAGCCGACAAATTTATCGCCGTTGTCGTTTTTCCGACCCCGCCTTTCTGGTTTGCTATTGCTATAATTCTTCCCATAATTTTGGTCTTAGTCCCTTCTTTACTACGAATTCTAACTGTAAATCATATTCAATCAACTTTTGAACTGTTACCACATTATAGCATATTTTTTTCTCGATTCCTATGGTAATCTTGCATATTATTTAAAAATCCGAAACTGATGTTTCACGTGAAACATTGATTCATTAATTTTTTCTGTGTTTAAATGGATTTTTGTTCTGACTAATCAACAGAATATTATTAGATTTTAAGAACTTATTTTTTAGATTATTTTTGCATTTTCTTATGCCTTGTATTAGATCATTCCTTGTATTATAATAGTTATAGTTTCAATTTTTAGGAGGAAATTTATGCAGACAAAAAATAAATTGATTACCCCCTTATTACTGTCCGTCAGCGCTGTTGCGGCCACCGCTATTATTAATAAAGTAATCAAGATTTCCGCATCATCGCGAAAAATCCTTGTAAAACCAGAAGCACACTGTTATAAATGGCGTTTAGGAACGATTCATTATACTGTATCGGGAAGTGGTAAGCCTCTTTTATTGATTCACGATTTAGCTCCTGAGTCCAATAGCTATGAGTGGAATTATATACTCCACTCTCTCAGCGAACATTATAATGTCTATTCGATTGATTTGTTGGGGTGTGGCCGATCCGAGAAGCCGAATATCACATATACAAATTATTTATATGTTCAACTGCTGTCTGATTTTATTCGATCAGAAATCGGTCATAGAACCGATGTGATTGCTACGGGAGCTTCTTCTTCAATCTCTATTATGGCATGCAGTTTGAATCCAGAGTTGTTTGATCGTCTTCTGTTTATTAATCCGGAAAGTATTCTTTCCAGCAGTCAGATACCTGGCAAGAATGCTAAATTTTATAAATTCATCTTGGACTTACCAGTTCTTGGAACTCTTTTATACAATTTTGCTGTCAGCAAAAAGTCGATTGAGGAACGATTTACAAAAGAATATTTTTATAATCCATTTTCTGTTAGGTCAAGCTGCATTGATGCGTATTACGAATCTGCTCATTTAGGAAATTCTCCAAAATCAGTTTTTGCTAGTGTTCAATGCAACTATACCAAATGTAATATTTTAACTGCTTTGAAGAGAATTGACAATAGTATCTATCTTCTTGGAGGTTCTTCTGTAGATGATATCGAAGTTATTCTTTCAGAGTATAAGCTATACAATCCTGCTATCGAATACGCCATTATTCCAAATACTAAACATCTTCCTCAGTTGGAAGCTCCGCAGGAAGTATTAAATGCAATCTATACATTTTTTTAATCTATATAATTAGGGATGTTTCACGTGAAACATCCCTAATATATATACAGTATATCTGGTTATTTTAACGGTTCTTTTGATGGCATTCCTGCTTTTCTTGGATATCTCTTTGCTGTTATACTTCTCTTCTCAATAACTACAAAAGAACGTTCTGCCTCAGCTTCTATCAACGAAAACTTTACTATATCCGTAATGAGACCGCCCAACTTTTGTACGGCAGATGTAGCAAAGTTCACCTCTTCTTCCACTTCTCCGGATTTATAAGCAAAAAATCTACCGCCTACCTTTACAAATGGAAGACAATACTCAGACAAAGTTGATAGATTTGCTACTGCTCTCGATACACAGTAATCATACTTTTCTCGATAGTCACAGTTACTTCCAAAATCCTCTGCTCTTCCATGAATTGCCGAAATTTTTCTAAGCTCTAACTGTTCAATTACTTCATTTAAAAATTTGACTCGCTTATTCAAAGAATCCAGTAGAGTAACCTGTAAATCCGGGAAAGCTATCTTTAACGGTATTCCAGGAAATCCGGCACCTGTACCTACATCTATCAGAGAGATCTCTCTGTTCAAATTTTCTCCAACTTTAATCAATGCCAGACTATCAAGAAAATGTTTGGCAACCACATCTTCCATCTCCGTAATTGCCGTCAAATTCATTACTTTATTGGTTTCTACCAACATCACAAAATATCGGTAGAACTGTTCCAACTGCACATCAGTCAGAGAAACTCCCATTCTTTCGCTCCCCTGGCGCATTAACTTTTCAAATTGTTTATCCATCTCTTATTCCTCAAAATTCTGCAGCTAGTTTTGCCCATTCTAAGATTCTTTCTCACTTCGGCGCTGCTGTCTCATCTGTTCTAAATGTACCAAAAGGACAGAAATATCAGCCGGAGATACACCGGAGATTCTGGACGCCTGGCCTACAGAAACAGGCTGAAGCTGATTCAGCTTTTGCACAGCCTCTCTTCTCAGACTTTTCACCGTGCCATAATCAAAATGCTCCGGCAGCTTTTTTCCCTCCATCTTTTTAAACTGAGCTACCTGCTGCATCTGCCGCCGAATATATCCTTCATACTTTATATTTATGTTAACCTGCTCTTGGACATCGAACTGAAGTTCTGGTCTCTTACTGTCTATTTCAGTTAACATAAAATAATCAAGCTCTGGCCGTCTCACCAGCTCTGCCAAAGTAGCTCCGGTCTTCAAAGGTGTACTCCCGTGGTCTTCCAAAAATCTTTGTACCTGTTCATTTGCCCCGATATTCGTTTTATTTAATCTCTCGATCTCTTCACTGATCTGCTGTTCTTTTTTTACAGTTTTCTGATACTCCTCCTCTGTGACCAGACCAATCTCATATCCGATTTTTCTGAGCCTTAAATCCGCATTGTCCTGACGGAGAAGAAGGCGATACTCCGCCCTGGAGGTCATCATCCTGTAGGGTTCATGGTTTTCTTTCGTCACCAGATCATCGATCAGCACACCGATATATGCCTGAGAGCGATCCAGAACAATCTGCTCTCTCCCGAGAACCTTCATTGCTGCATTGACCCCGGCCATAAATCCCTGGACGGCAGCTTCCTCATATCCGGAACTCCCGTTAAACTGCCCGCCGCTAAAACAGCCGGAAATCTTTTTAAACTCCAGAGTCGGCTTCAATTCCAATGAATTGATGCAGTCATACTCTATAGCGTATGCATTCCTGACAATTTTCACATGCTCCAAACCAGGCACTGTCCGGTACATGGCATACTGGACATCCTCAGGAAGGGAACTGGACATTCCTCCCAGATACATCTCATTTGTATACAGTCCCTCTGGCTCCACAAAAACCTGGTGTCGGTTTTTGTCCGGAAATTTTACCACCTTATCCTCGATCGACGGGCAATATCTGGGGCCGGTTCCTTCGATCGCTCCGGAAAACAGGGGCGATCGGTCCAAATTTTCACGAATTATCCTGTGAGTCTCCTCATTGGTATAAGTCAGCCAGCAGGACACCTGGTCTTTCTGAATGGTATCCGGATCTGTAGAAAAAGAAAAAGGAACGATTCTCTCGTCTCCTCTCTGCTCCTCCATTTTTGTAAAGTCAATACTTCTTTTATCCACACGAGCAGGAGTCCCTGTTTTAAACCGGAACATTTCAATTCCATTTGCTTTCAATGAATCCGTCAAATGATTTGCAGCCTGAAGGCCATTTGGTCCTGTAGGATTGTTTACATCTCCATAAATACATCTGGCCTTCAAATAGGTTCCCGTAGCTAAAACTACAGCTTTTGCATGGTAAAGAGCTCCTGAAAAAGTCTTTACTCCTCTTATCTCACTATCTTCTACAATTAGCTCCGACACCTCTGCCTGCCGGATTGTCAAATGATCTGTATTTTCCAAAGTCTGTCTCATATGCCTGGTGTAATCCTGTTTATCCGCCTGGGCGCGAAGAGAATGGACTGCAGGCCCCTTAGACTCATTCAGCATTTTTGACTGTATAAACGTTTTATCAATATTTTTTCCCATCTCGCCGCCCAAAGCATCAAGCTCACGAACCAGATGGCCTTTTGAACTTCCACCAATGTTGGGATTGCAGGGCATCAGAGCAATGCTGTCCACACTGACAGTAAACATGATCGTTTCCAACCCAAGTCTCGCACAGGCCAAAGCTGCCTCACACCCTGCATGTCCGGCTCCTACTACCACAATATCATACGATTCCTCTAAATATGGCATCTTTATTCCTCCGAAATATTTGGCCCTCTGCTTTCACTCTATTTGCCCATGCAAAATCTGCTGAAAATCTCATTTACCAGATCTTCGCCAACCTCCTCGCCAATAATCACTCCCAGTTGAGTGTAGGCGTCCATCAAATCAATAGAATAAAAATCTTCAGGCATTCCATTTTCAATGCTTTCCCTTACCATTTTCAGACTTTCGCGCGCCTGCTCCAGGGCTTCTTTATGACGGACATTGGTAAGGTATATCTCATCATTGAAGGAAATTTCTCCCTGATAGAACATATTTTTTATTTCGTCTTCAAGCAATTCAATCCCAAGCTCTTCCTTTGCCGAAATGGGAATTACCTTATGTCCTGAACGCGCTCTCAACTCTTCTGCTGAGACAACCATAGACAGATCCGATTTATTTAACAAAACAACTGCCTTTTTATCCCGAATAAAATCCATAATTTCAGAATCATTCTCATCCAGTGGGCGTGATCCGTCCACCACATAAATAATCAAGTCTGCATCCTTGGCCGCATCTCTGGCCCTGGACACACCGATCTGTTCGACCACATCTTCTGTCTCGCGAATTCCTGCAGTGTCCACTACATTTAAACTGATCCCATTCAAATAAATATGCTCTTCCAAAGTATCTCTGGTCGTTCCGGCAATCTCTGTCACGATTGCCCTCTCCTCTCCCACCAGCACATTCATCAAAGACGATTTTCCAGCATTGGGCTTTCCTAAAATCACAGTGCGGATTCCTTCTTTCATGACTTTTCCTTTGTCTGCTGTAGATAACAGATGGTTCACTCTTTCTATCCAGTTTTCTGTCAAAACAGAAAGTCTTTCTCCATAACCGTCAAGGGAAATATGTTCCGGATCATCCAGAGCTGACTCAATATAAGCCATCTCATATAATATCTCAGCCCTCAGTTCCTTCATTTTTTTTGAAATCGATCCTCTGAGCTGGCTGACAGAGCTTTTCAAAGCATATTCATTCTTCGCCTGAATCACATCCATAACCGCTTCCGCCTGAGAAAGATCGATCCTTCCATTTAAAAACGCCCTCTTTGTAAATTCTCCCGGTTCGGCGGCTCTGGCTCCGTTTTTTATGACTACTTCCAATATTTTTTTCATCATCAGAACACCGCCGTGACAGTCTATCTCCACAGTGTCCTCTGCTGTATAACTGTGAGGCGCCTTCATGATTATCACCAGAACCTCGTCTAATCTCTCCTCGCCGTCACAGATAAATCCGTAATGAACGGTATTTGCTTTTTCTTCAGATAAAGGCTTTTGTTTTTTCCTTTTAAAAACACGGTCTGCTATTAAAAATGCTTCTGGCCCACTGATACGGATAATTCCAATTCCCGAATCGCTCATTGCCGTCGCAATCGCTGCTATCGTTTCTTTTCTCAAACCATTCTCCTTCTTTCCCATACAGAAACAATGACTGCCTGAGCATTCATAATCAAGAAAGCTGCCTGACTGCCAGCGGTATCTCTACCAACCTGGCATGCCTGGCAGCATCCCTTTTTTCTTTATTTAATTACGCTTCTTTTTTATCTCTAGCTGCAAAGCGATCCTTTCTTCCTGTTTCCTTTTTCAAAAAGATCACTACATGGCGGAAAGGTTCTTCTCCCTCGCTTCTCGTCGTCACATATTTATCATTTTGAAGTGCTGCATGAATGATTCTTCTCTCGTAGGGATTCATAGGTTCCAACGAAACACTTCTTTTGGTTCTCTTTACTTTATAAGCGATGTTCTTAGCCAAGGTCTCCAGAGTCTCTTTCCTTCTTGACCGATAATTTTCTGTATCCAGCTTTACTCTCAGATACCCATCGCTCTCTTTATTCAGGACCATGCTGACTAAGTACTGAAGAGAATCCAGAGTCTGCCCCCTCTTACCGATCAGAATTCCCATATCATCGCCTATCAGATTGATGGACATTTCATTTTCTTCCTCATTATAGGCGATTTCTATTGTGACGTTGAGATTCATGGCATCAAATACCTGACTGAGAAAATCAACGGCCCTGTCTTCCAAAGTCACCTTTTTTCCAGCACGGATAACTGCAGGCTTTGCTCCAATTCCCAGAAAACCGGCACTTCCTTTTTCTACTACTTCGTAGATCAGCTTATCGCTAGTAGTTTCCAATTGAATCAATGCCTTTGTAACTGCTTCGTCCACTGTCTTTGCAGAAATCGTAATCATTTCCATCGCAAAACCCCTCCTAATTATTTGCGCTTTTCATGCTTCTCATTATACTTCTGTACCATACCCGCTTTTGCTGCAAGGCTGCCCGGCTTTGCATTCTGATTATAATATTCAGTGGACTCCTTGGCCTGAGCCTGACTCTTCGCAATCTTCTCCATACGGGCTGCTTCCCGTTTTTCGTTTTCCTCTTTTATATGTTTCCAATCCAGACTTGCATTCTGATTCTGTTTCACCGGAGGCAATCCCTGTTTTGCTCTCTTCTTATTTGCCTTCTCTATGTTCTTCTTCACCATCTCATCGACATCAATTTTCTTTAAATAAGCATTGATGATTATCTGCTGAATAATCATGAACACACTACTGGAAACCCAGTACAGGCCGACACCGGATGCAAATGTAAAACAGAAGAATACAGACATCAGGGGCATATAGATGTTCATAGACTTCATCATAGATGCTCCCGGAGTATTTTCATCAGTTGGCGTAGACTGGTTGGCTGTCATCAGTTTTGTGCTGTACCACTGAGCCAGACCAGAAGCGATAGGAATCAGCCACGCCCAGTTAGGCATAAAACCCTGCCACGGAGCCTCTGTCAGATTCAGCCCTAAGAAACTGTTCATCTGTTCGATCTGAAGGGCACACTCATGGATCGTTTCCTGCACCTGAGGAAACAGCGCTTCCAGACTTGTCCACTGACTTGGAGTCAGCTTATACAGCAGGTCAACAATCTTATTATTATCTGTAATCGCCTGAATCGTGGCCATAGAAATGTTGTTGTCTGTAGCAAACTGTGTTAACACCTCAGCCGCATTCATGCCTCCAATAGCATTAACGACTGTATCAAATACCGCCCGTACAGAGGGAACGTAAGCGGGAATATTCAAAATAACCTGATACAATGCAAACAGGATCGGCATCTGAATGATAAGCTGGAGACATCCGCCGGTCATAGAAGTACCATACTTTTCGTATAAAGCCTTCATCTCCTGATTTTGCATCATCATAGACTGCTGATCAGTCTTCCCTTTGTATTTTTCCTGAATCATCTTCATCTCAGGCTGCATGACAGCCATCAGCTTGGAAGATTTCTGCTGCTTGATCGTCAGAGGGAGAAGCAACAGCTTAATAACTGCTGTAAACAGGATAATACAGAGACCTATGTTCATAATACCAAACAGATTGGTAAAACGGAACAAGAGATCCATGATCCAGCCCAGAACATCCGCTACCGGACCAAACGAAAAAAAGTTATTTGCTTTTGTCAATAATAACGTTTCCAATGGATTACCTCCTTGATTTTACGGAACTGGATCATAACCGCCTTTAGCAAATGGATTGCAGCGAAGAATTCGCCAGCATGCTAACAGTGTACCCTTTAACGCACCATACTTCTGGAGTGCCTCAATGGCGTATTGAGAACACGTAGGTGTGTAAATACAGTGAGTCCTTACCTTCAGAGGAGACAAAAAGATCTGATACCCCCGAATCAACAAAATGAAAATTTTTGCTATCAAAACAAGATCACTTCGATTCTGATTTAATGTTATGCAGTCCGCACAGATGCAGAAACGCACCCTCTAATTGTTTATAATCTGATTCTTTTGCTGCCACCCGGACAACCGTTATGATGTCTAACCCATTACGAATATTTTTCTTATTTAAACGGAATATTTCTCTGATCAATCTCGTCATGCGATGGCGAACCACACTGTTTCCAACTTTTTTGCTGACTGAAATTCCAATCCTTGTCTCATTCAGCCCATTCTCCGCCACATACATGACCAATCTCTTATTCGCATAGGACTTTCCATTCTCGTATACTTTCTGAAAATCCCTGTTTTTTTTAATCGAACTAAACCTTTTCATTCAATCTTCTTTAATTTCCTTATTTAAGACAAAAAAGGCCACAATTACTTGCGGCCTCTGTCATTTAAGCGGATAACTTAGCTCTTCCTTTTGCTCTTCTGGCAGCTAAGACTTTTCTACCGCCTGCACTGCTCATTCTAGCTCTGAAGCCATGAACCTTTGATCTCTGCCTTTTCTTAGGCTGAAATGTCATTTTCATAATGCGAGACACCTCCTCTTACCAATATCTTCAAATATGAATACCCATATTCCGACTATTTTAGTTAAACATCTTCTTGATTATATCGAAGGAACAAGGCTTCGTCAAGCATATTTTCATAAAAACTTTCCCTCTGAAACGGCCTGATTGTTAATTTACATAATGTTATCCCCAAAGTGTGGATAAATTGTGGATAAGTATCAGGATAAGTTTATTATTTCCACATGCCTGTCCCTTTTTTATGAAATTTACAGCCAATTTCAACTGTTTAAAACTTGTACTTATTCTTTTCAACAGGTTGTGGATAACCTGTTTTCTTTTTTTCTTTCCACATCCTTTTCACAACTTTTCCCTATATTTATCCATAAGTTATCCACAAAAATTCTTAAAGTTTTTGTATTCTCATTGAAATATTATTCCATTTAGTATAAAATGTTATTTAGATTGGGCTATTATGCATTATCGATTTTTATAGATTTAGGAGACTGGAAATGATTGAAAAATTACAGCAGAACTGGGATGATATCCTGCTTTATATGAAGGAAGAGCATGAAATTATGGATATATCCTTTAAGACATGGCTTCTTCCGCTGAAAGTCCATTCAGTTGACGGCAATAAGGTAACCATTGTCGTCCCTGACAGCAATATGATCGGCTACATCCGAAAAAAATACGGCCTCCCTCTGGAAGTTTCCATTGCAGAAAAAATGGGCTTTGAATGTCAGCTCGTCTTTATTTCCCAAGATGAAGCTGATTCCATCGCTCCTCCTGCAGAGAATCTTCTTATTAAAAAGAATTTAAAAGAAGTCAGTCCGGAGATTATTCAGAACGCAAATTTAAATCCCAAATATACCTTTGATACCTTTGTGGTGGGCGCCAATAATAATCTGGCCCATGCTGCGTCTCTGGCGGTGGCTGAATCCCCAGGCGAAATCTATAACCCTCTATTTATTTACGGAGGTGTAGGACTTGGGAAAACTCACCTTATGCATTCCATTGCCCATTTTATATTAAAAAACAACCCGAATGCCAAGGTTTTGTACGTCACATCAGAAAAATTCACCAATGAACTGATTGACGCCATCCGAAATAAAAACAATATTACGACTACCGAATTCAGAGAAAAATACCGGAACAATGATGTTCTTTTGATTGACGATATTCAGTTTATCATAGGCAAAGAAAGTACTCAGGAAGAATTTTTCCATACTTTTAATGCTCTCTATGAAGCAAAAAAACAGATTATCATCTCCTCAGATAAACCTCCAAAGGAGATCGAAACTCTGGAAGAACGTCTCCGTTCCCGCTTTGAATGGGGCCTTACAGTGGATATCCAGTCCCCTGATTATGAAACCCGAATGGCCATTCTTCGCAAGAAAGAAGAAATGGAAGGCTACAATATCGATAATGAAGTAATCAAATATATTGCAACCAATATCAAATCCAACATCCGGGAGTTGGAAGGCGCTCTGACCAAGATCGTAGCTCTCTCCAAACTGAACAATCTGGAGATCACCACCAGTCTGGCTGAGGAAGCGCTGAAAGACCTTATCTCGCCTAACGCTGCCAGAGAGATTACTCCTGATCTGATTCTTCAGATCGTTTCCGACCATTTAAATATTCAGTCCATAGATATTCTCGGACAAAAACGGAATAAGGAGATCGCTACAGCCCGGCAGATCGTTATGTACTTATGCCGCACTATGACAAGTACCCCCCTCCAGCAGATTGGAAAATTTTTAGGGGGACGGGATCACACCACTGTCATTCACGGAATTGAAAAAATTACAAAGGATATTCCAAAAGACCTGGCTCTTCAGAATACCATTGATATCTTGAAGAAGAAAATTAATCCAC
This sequence comes from uncultured Lachnospiraceae bacterium, assembly GCA_904395885.1. GTDB lineage: Bacteria > Bacillota > Clostridia > Lachnospirales > Lachnospiraceae > UMGS1370. The sequence continues at coordinate 8,155 of CAJFOF010000033.1, read as the reverse complement.
AATAATCTGTGAAAACTTCTGTGTATACCATGTGGATAGATCCACAATCAGCTTCACTTGATTTTTTCATGTGGATAACGCCTGGTTTTTCCAATTCTGAATTTCCTGTTATTAACATACTTATAAACACCCTAAAATCTGTTATTAACCTGAGATTTTAGGCTTTTACACAAATTCACAGCCCCTACGACGATTACTACGGAAATAAACTATATATATCTTTTATTTATTTCATCTTCTCAAGAAAAGGAGTTATCAACAACTATGAAACTGACCTTCCAAAAAGATGCCTTATTAAACGGTATTAACATTGTACTGAAAGCAGTGCCCTCCAAAACAACTATGTCCATTTTAGAGTGCATCCTTATCGATGCATCAGGAACAGATATTAAATTAACCGGAAATGATATGGAACTGGGTATTGAGACAAAAGTTGACGGAGTGATTTTAGAAAGAGGAAAGATTGCGTTGGACGCTAAGCTTTTCTCTGAAATCATACGTAAAATTTCAGGAGAAGATTCCAATATCACCATTGAAAGCGATGAAAAACTGACGACGGTGATTTCCTGTGAAAACTCTGTCTTTACAATTCAGGGAAGAGATGGAGACGAATTCTCTTATATTCCTTATATTGAGAGAGACCGCTACATCTGCCTTTCTCAATTTACATTAAAAGAAATAATTCGTCAGACTATTTTCTCAATTTCACCTAATGACAGCAATAAAATGATGACAGGTGAACTGTTTGAGATCAATGAAAACGAATTAAAAGTTGTCTCTCTGGACGGGCACCGTATTTCAATCCGGAAGGTTGCTTTGAAAGACCACTATGAAAATATCAAAGTGATTGTTCCCGGAAAGACCCTGAGTGAAATCAGCAAAATTTTAAGCGGGGATAATGAAAAAGAAGTTCTTATTTTCTTCAGCCAGAATCACATTATGTTTGAATTTGACGATACCATCGTGGTTTCCAGACTGATCGAAGGCGAGTATTTCCGTATCAGCCAGATGCTTTCCAGTGATTATGAGACGAAAGTTACAGTTAACAAAAAAGAATTTTTGGATTGCATTGAAAGAGCTACCATCCTGATCCGTGAGAATGATAAGAAACCTTTGATTCTGACTGTGACAGATAATGAAATGTCTCTGAAATTAAATTCCAGTTTTGGTTCCATGAATGCCCAGGTGATGATCCACAAAAATGGTAAAGATATCATGATTGGCTTCAATCCAAGATTTTTAATTGACGCTCTCAGAGTGATCGACGATGAAGAAATCAATTTATATATGATGAATCCCAAATCGCCGTGCTTTATCAGGGATGATGAAGAAAACTATATTTATTTAATCCTTCCTGTGAATTTTAATGCAGCATCTGTCTGAGAGAGACGGACATTATTGTTAATTAAGTAACAATATATTCTTTGGAATAGGAGGCTTAAAACTGCATGGATACCATTAAAATACGGGATGAATATATCAAACTGGGCCAGGCATTGAAGCTGGCTGGCTTGACAGACTCTGGCGTGGAGGCGAAATTTGCGGTTCAGGACGGAAAAGTTCAGGTGAATGGAGCTGTGGAATACCAGAGAGGAAAAAAACTGGTAGATGGAGATGTAGTATCCTATGACGGACACACATTTAAAGTTACGAGATGATCATTACATCCATTGAACTTCAGAATTACAGAAATTATCCAGAACTCCATATCAGGCTGGATAAGGGAACCAATATTCTTTACGGAGATAACGCACAGGGAAAAACGAATATTTTAGAAGCGATCTATGTGTGCTGTACGACGAAATCCCACAGAGGCGCGAAGGACAAAGAAATCATTCGTTTCCATGAAGAAGAATCCCACATTAAGTTAGGAATTGAGAGAGACGGAGTACCCTGCCGCATTGACATGCATCTAAAAAAGAATAAAACAAAAGGGATTGCTGTCAATGGAATTCCGGTCCATAAGGCCAGTGAACTGTTCGGTATCGCCAATGTGGTATTTTTTTCTCCGGAAGATCTGAATATCATTAAAAATGGTCCTGCTGAGAGAAGACGGTTTGTTGATCTGGAATTATGCCAGCTTAATAAATTATATGTTCATTCTCTGATCCATTATAATAAGACATTAGTTCAAAGAAATAAGCTTTTAAAAGAGCTGGCATTTCGGCCTGAGTATGAACCTACTCTGGATGTGTGGGATCAGCAGCTTGTAACCTATGGAAAACAGGTTATGGAATATCGAAAGGATTTTATGGGGCAGCTAAATGAAATCATTCGCGATATTCATTTGCGATTGTCCGGAGAAAAGGAGAACCTGAATATCTGCTATGATCCCAATGTCCTGCCGGAGGAATTTGAGTCGGCCCTTAAGCGGAGCAGAGAGCAGGATATCCGGCAGAAAACGACACTGTGCGGTCCTCACAGGGATGATATCAGTTTCATTGTCAATGGAATTGATATTCGCCGTTTTGGCTCCCAGGGCCAGCAGAGAACAGCCGCGTTATCTTTGAAATTGTCAGAAATAGAATTAGTAAAAATGATCGTAAAAGATTATCCGATCCTTTTGCTTGACGATGTATTATCTGAGCTGGACAGCAGCAGGCAGAATCAACTGCTTTCCAGCATTCATCACATACAGACTGTGATTACCTGTACCGGCCTGGATGATTTTGTCAATAACCGTTTTCCAATTGATAAAATCTTCAAAGTGTCGGATGGAACTGTTATAAACGAAAATTGACCGTTAGGAGGAACAATATGAGCGCTGAATATGGAGCAGATCAAATCCAGATTTTAGAGGGTCTGGAAGCGGTAAGAAAAAGGCCGGGAATGTATATCGGAAGCACATCGGCCAGAGGACTGCACCATCTGGTTTATGAGATAGTTGACAACGCGGTAGATGAGGCGCTGGCGGGCTTCTGCGACGTCATTGAAGTTACTGTAAACAATGATAATTCTGTTACTGTCACAGATGATGGAAGAGGAATTCCGGTTGATATTCAGAAAAAAGCAGGGATCCCTGCAGTGGAAGTAGTATTTACGATCCTTCATGCAGGCGGTAAATTTGGAGGCGGAGGATATAAGGTCTCAGGCGGTTTGCACGGTGTGGGCGCATCCGTCGTAAATGCACTTTCTGATTGGCTGGAGGTAGAGATCAAGAAAGATGGCAAGATCTACAAGCAAAGGTATGAGAGAGGAAAAGTAATTTATCCTGTCAAAGTGGTTGGAGAATGTTCGCAGGATGAGCATGGAACAAAGGTCACTTTCATGCCTGACAAAACAATTTTTGAAGAAACGGTATTTGATTACAATACTCTCAGAATCCGGTTACGGGAAACAGCTTTTCTGACAAAAAATCTTCGTATCATTCTCAAAGATGACCGGGAAGAAAAGCGGGAAGAAACCTTTCATTACGAGGGCGGTATCAGAGAATTCGTTACGTATTTGAATAAGGGGAAGGTTCCTCTGTATGAACAGGTCATTTACTGTGAAGGCACGAGGGATGGCGTCTACGTAGAAGTGTCTATGCAGCACAATGATGCCTACAATGAAAATATTTACAGTTTTGTGAATAATATCAATACCCCGGAAGGCGGAACTCATCTGACAGGCTTTAAGAATGCGCTGACGAAGACGTTTAACGATTATGCCCGGAAAAATAAGCTGTTAAAAGAAAATGAAGAAGCTCTTTCCGGGGAAGATATTCGGGAAGGTCTGACGGCGATCATCAGTGTAAAGATTGAGGAACCTCAGTTTGAGGGGCAGACAAAACAGAAATTAGGCAACAGCGAAGCTCGGGGGGCTGTAGATAATATTGTAAGTGAGCAGCTTACCTATTTTCTGGAACAGAATCCTGCTGTGGCCAAGGCAATGTGTGAAAAATCAATTTTGGCTCAGAGGGCCAGGGCTGCTGCCAGAAAGGCCAGGGAGCTGACCCGGAGAAAGACAGCTTTAGAGGGGATGGCGCTTCCGGGAAAACTGGCGGATTGTTCTGACAAAAATCCAGAAAACTGTGAGATTTATATCGTTGAGGGGGACTCGGCAGGCGGTTCTGCAAAGACTGCACGTTCCAGGGCAACCCAGGCGATTTTGCCGCTGCGGGGTAAGATCTTAAATGTAGAGAAAGCCAGACTGGACAGGATCTACGGAAATGCAGAAATCAAAGCCATGATTACGGCTTTCGGAACAGGAATTCATGATGAATTTGACATTTCAAAACTCCGCTATCACAAGATTATTATCATGACAGATGCCGATGTTGACGGAGCTCACATCAGCACTTTGCTGCTGACATTTTTATACAGGTTCATGCCGGAACTGATCAAACAGGGCTACGTATATTTAGCTCAGCCCCCTCTGTACAAGATCGAGAAAAATAAGAGAGTCTGGTATGCTTACAGTGATGCAGAGCTGAATAAGATACTGGAAGAAATAGGGCGGGATACCAATAATAAGATCCAGCGTTATAAAGGACTTGGAGAGATGGATCCGGAACAGCTCTGGGAGACTACTATGGATCCGGAGAGAAGAGTCCTGCTGAGAGTGACGATGGATGAAGATACGGCGTCGGAAGTGGATCTTACTTTTACCACTCTGATGGGAGACCAGGTAGAGCCGAGACGGGAATTTATCGAAGCGAACGCCAAGTACGGCACACTGGACATCTAAGGAAAGTTGAGGAAAAAGAATGGAGCCAAATATTTTTGATAAAGTTCACGACATAGATCTGAAAAAAACAATGGAGAAGTCCTACATTGACTATGCCATGAGCGTAATAGCATCCCGCGCCCTGCCAGACGTAAGAGATGGATTGAAACCGGTTCAGAGGCGTATTCTGTACGCAATGATAGAGCTGAACAATGGTCCGGACAAGCCTCACCGGAAATGTGCCCGTATCGTCGGAGATACTATGGGTAAATACCATCCGCATGGTGACAGTTCTATTTATGGAGCCTTGGTTAACATGGCTCAGGAGTGGTCTACCCGCTATCCGCTGGTAGACGGCCACGGAAATTTTGGTTCTGTGGACGGAGACGGTGCAGCCGCCATGCGTTATACGGAAGCGAGACTAAGCAAAATCTCCATGGAAATGCTTGCGGATATCAATAAAGATACTGTTGATTTTACTCCCAACTTTGACGAAACAGAGAAAGAGCCTGTGGTTCTTCCCTCACGCTACCCCAATCTGCTGGTCAACGGAACGACAGGTATCGCGGTGGGAATGGCTACCAATATCCCCCCTCATAATCTGAGAGAGGTGATCCAGGCAGTGGTAAAGATCATTGACAACCGGGTCCAGGAAGGAAGAGCAACTACCCTGGAAGAGATCATGGAGATTGTCAAAGGTCCTGATTTCCCCACAGGAGCGACGATTTTAGGGCGCAGAGGGATTGAGGAAGCTTACAGGACAGGCCGGGCCAAAATCAAGGTTCGCGCTGTGACAAATATTGAGACCATGGCCAATGGAAAATCCAGGATCATTGTTACCGAGCTTCCCTATCTAGTGAATAAAGCCCGTCTGATCGAAAAAATTGCTGATCTGGTAAAAGAGAAAAAGATTGACGGGATTACCTACATCGGAGATGAATCCAGCCGCGAGGGAATGAGAATCAATATTGAGCTTCGCCGGGACGTCAATGCCAATGTAGTGCTGAATCAGCTCTTAAAACATACTCAGCTTCAGGATACCTTCGGCGTGATCATGCTGGCTCTGGTAAACCAGGAACCTAAGGTATTGAATCTGCAGCAGATGCTGGAATATTACCTTAAGCATCAGGAAGATGTAGTCACAAGAAGAACGAAGTACGATCTGAACAAAGCTGAAGAGCGGGCCCATATCCTGGAGGGATTGCTGATTGCTCTGGATCACATTGATGAAGTGATCCATATTATTCGCAGCTCGGCAAATGTGCAGATTGCCAAGGCCCAGTTGATGGAGCGCTTTGGATTGAGCGATGCTCAGTCTCAGGCAATCGTGGATATGCGTCTGAGAGCTCTGACCGGTCTGGAAAGAGAGAAGATTGAGAATGAGTACAAGGAGCTTCAAAAGCGGATCGCGGAGTTGAAAGAAATTTTGGCAGATGAAAATAAACTTCTGGGCGTCATTAAGGATGAGATCACAGTCATTGCCGAGAAATACGGGGATGAGAGACGGACAGCTATCGGCTACGATGATGACGTCTCCATGGAAGATCTGATTCCCGACGAGGATACCGTCATTGCCATGACGAATCTTGGATATATCAAGCGTATGGATGCAGATAACTTCCGTCTTCAGAACAGAGGCGGCAAAGGAATCAAAGGAATGCAGACCATTGACGAGGATTATATAGAAGATCTCCTTATGACTACCAACCACCATTATGTTATGTTCTTTACCAACACAGGGCGGGTGTACAGGCTGAAGGCCTATGAGATTCCGGAGGCCGGCCGGACTTCCAGAGGAACGGCCATCGTAAATCTCATCCAGCTCCAGCCCGGAGAAAAGATCACGGCTGTAGTTCCGATGAAAGAGTACGATGAGGACAAGTATCTGTTCATGGCTACTAAGGGTGGAATGGTAAAGAAAACCCCTATGAGGGAATATGAACATGTACGAAAAAATGGTCTCCAGGCTATCATCTTAAAAGAAGGGGATGAGCTGATAGAGGTAAAGGCAACAGATAATACAGAAGATATCTTCCTGGTGACCAGAAAAGGAATGTGTATCCGGTTCCATGAAACAGATGTAAGGATTACCGGAAGAGTTTCCATGGGAGTCATCGGAATGAAGTTTGATTCCGATGATGAGGTCATTGGAATGCAGCTTGAAAGCCAGGGAGAATGCCTGTTGGTTGCTTCTGAATACGGATATGGAAAGCGCACGCTGATCAGTGAATTTTCTCCGCAGTACAGAGGCGGAAAGGGCGTTCGCTGCTATAAGATTATCGATAAAACAGGATATCTGGTAGGAGCAAAACTGGTAGATGACAACCGGGAGATCATGCTGATTACCAATGAAGGGATTATCATAAGAATGAGCGTAGGAAATATTTCTATTATTGGACGAAATACATCCGGAGTGAAACTTATGGATATCGATACAGAGTCAGACACCCGTGTCGCTGGCATTGCCAAGGTAAGGGAGACTTCTTCACAGGATGATGAAGAGGATTTTTCTGACGAAACAGACGAGGATGGACAATAACGTTCGCAGAGAGCAGGCTGCCGTCATGATTGAGGCAGCCTGTTTTAAGGAGAAAATATCATGAAACGAATCATATTAATGATACTTAGAAGTATTCCCTGGATTCCCACCTGGTTCTATCACATCTGTAAGTATGGAAGACCTGACGACCCTCACACAGAACAGCAGAAATATGACTATCTGAGAGCATTTGTAAAGAAGATCAATAAAAAGGGCCGTGTTACCGTCAAGGGGTATGGGCAGGAGAATCTGCCGGAAGAAGAGGGATTTATTCTGTTCCCGAATCACCAGGGGCTTTTCGATATGCTGGCATTGATGGATAGCTGCCCTCATCCGCTCTCGGTGGTGATAAAAAAAGAAGCAGCCAATATTATTCTGATTAAACAGGTATTGGCTGTGATCAAAGGATTATCCATCGACAGGGAAGATGTTAGAGCTTCCCTCAAAGTAATTCAGCAGGTTACCAAGGAAGTAAAAGAAGGAAGAAATTATGTGATTTTTTCAGAGGGAACCAGGAGCAAAGATGGAAATAGAGTACTTCCTTTTAAGGGAGGCACATTTAAAAGCGCAGTAAATGCCAACTGTCCCATTGTACCTGTGGCCATGGTAGATTGCTTTCTGCCATTTGATGTCGATTCCATAAGAAAGGTAACGGTAGAAGTCCATTATTTGAAACCAATTTATCCGGAAGAATATAAGGATATGAAAACAGTGGAGATAGCCAAGATTGTCCAGGAGAGGATCCAGGCAGCAATCGACAGGGCATTGGATGCAAAAAATAAATTATAAAGTGCTTGACAATCTCTTGGTTGTCTAGTATAATTACACATGCGTTTGAAACGGATTTGCGTTTTGAAACAAATCATATGGAAAATATGAACTGCGGAGAAATACTCAAGAGGCCGAAGAGGCGCCCCTGCTAAGGGTGTAGGTCGGGCAACCGGCGCGAGGGTTCAAATCCCTCTTTCT
>CAJFOF010000032.1 GCA_904395885.1 uncultured Lachnospiraceae bacterium | reverse complement strand
TATCTTCTGATCAGTTTCGGTATCGCACTGTCGAACCGTTGTGGGCTTCCAATTGTCCCCACCGATTTGTTCCCGCGGGAACTGGCTCAAATAAGCGGTATCGGATATCCCAAGATTAAAATATTGTTTGATACGATCTGCTTGACCATAACTGCCGCAATGACAGGATTTTTCCTGGGACAGATAAAAGGTTTGGGTATAGGAACTGTTTTGGCAGCCTTTACTATGGGGAAAATGATAGGAATTATGGGAAAGTGGCTGGATAGGCGGTTTCAGTTTGCTCGGATTCTAAAGAAAAAGAAATGAGAAGAAGCCCTCTCTCGGGAAAAGGGGGATACGAAAATTTGGGCGTATCCCCAAGGAAACTATTTTTCAAAATTTAGTTCATTAATAGCAGTCTGGATATTATTAAATGCGTCAGCTAACGGTTTCCCATCTACAAAAGCATGACTTACTTTTATGTGCATAGACATTTTGAAGCGATCATTTTCCTCTACATATTTTCCCCAGCCAACACATGGAACCGTGTTGTATGTCTGGTCACTTGTGCCGTGGGGATTGGTAAGAACCGGCAAGGTCATTGCCTGATAATCCACCCATGGAATTACTGAAAAATATATCAAGTCAGTCCGGCTCTTACTTTCTTCCACTGACAGCCTCCTATCTCTATTTTACAAGAGTAATAAGCCCATCAACTAATTGAAAACCATTTTTTCGATAGAAGTTTTCAGATGGAAAACAGCTTTCGGTATTCAACATAATCGCATTCATTTTTTCGATTTGGATTTCGTGCTCAATCAGTCTCAAAAAGTAACTTCCGATCCCTTTTCCCTGGAAGTCTGATTTCACACAAAACTGATCGATATAATATTCCATTCCGTTAATCCACGGCTTTTTCATTCCTATGCTCAGAGCAATAATGATGGTTTGCTCTTTCAAAACATAACCCACAAAATAGTTGTTGTCTATGTAATTTTGAAAAAAAGTGATTACTTGTTCTCTGGAATTATATGTATCATTCCAGGGAGGTTTTGTGAATACATCAATAAATAAATCTGCACATTCTTCAATATGTTCTTTTGACATTTTAATGATATCCATCAGTCTAGCCTACTTTCTTCTTTTTTTATTTATACCATAATTTCAGGAGCGTGGAAATAGCTTATGTAGAGAATATGACCATACCGGATGGCTATGATGTAAATGAAGCGGGAGAGTGGACGGTAGGCGGCGTTGTGCAGGAACAGTAAAATAAAACAAGAAGGCTCTCCCCTGGAAAGAAAGCTTTTGAAGCTTGGTTCTCTCAGGGAAGGGCCTTTTTTGTTGACGCTACCGGTTCAGGATTTCCATAAATTCATCGCCGGTGATGGTTTCTTTTTCATAGAGGAACTTGGACAGTTCATGGAGCTTGCCCAGATTGTCTTTCAGGATCTTTGAGGCCTTCTCATGCTGACGTTTTACTACGTCCACCACCTGCCGGTCGATTTCAGCGGCGGTTTCCGCGGAGCAGGCCAGAGAGGCATCGCTGCCCAGATACTGGTTGGTCACCGTCTCCAACGCTACCATGTCAAAGCTGTCGCTCATGCCGTAACGGGTAATCATGGAACGAGCCAGTTTGGTGGCCTGTTCAATGTCATTGGACGCGCCGGTGGAGGCAGAGTGGAAGATCAGCTCTTCAGCGGCGCGGCCTCCGGTGAGGGTGGCAATTTTGTTTTCCAGCTCTTCCTGGCTCAGCAGGTAATGATTGCCCTCCTCCACCTGCATGGTGTAGCCTAATGCGCCGGAGGTTCTGGGGATGATGGTGATCTTCTGTACCGGTGCAGAATGGTTCTGCATAGCTGCCACCAAAGCATGGCCGATTTCATGGTAGGATACAATCCATTTTTCCTGATCGGTGAGAATGGCGTTCTTTTTCTGATATCCTGCGATGACCACCTCAATGCTTTCCTCCAAATCCGCCTGGGTAGCAAAGCTCCGGCCATCCCGCACGGCCCTCAGAGCTGCCTCGTTGACAATGTTGGCCAGCTCTGCGCCGGAGGCGCCGGAAACCATCCGGGCGACTTTGTTGAAATCTACATCGTCTGACACTTTGATTTTTCTGGCGTGAACTTTCAGGATTTCTTCACGGCCCTTTAAGTCCGGAAGCTCTACGGGAACCCGACGGTCAAAACGGCCGGGCCGGGTCAGGGCCGGATCCAGAGACTCGGGGCGGTTGGTAGCTGCCAATATAATGACGCCGGTATTTCCTTCAAAACCGTCCATCTCAGTAAGAAGCTGGTTCAGGGTCTGTTCCCGCTCGTCATTTCCGCCTACCTGGCCGTCACGCTTTTTGCCGATAGCATCAATTTCATCGATGAATACAATACAGGGTGCTTTCTCTTTCGCCTGCTTAAACAGGTCGCGAACCTTGCTGGCTCCCATGCCCACGAACATTTCAACGAATTCCGATCCGGACATGGAGAAGAACGGCACATTGGCTTCGCCGGCCACGGCCTTTGCCAGCATTGTTTTACCGGTTCCGGGAGGGCCCACCAGCAGGATCCCTTTTGGCATTGGATTTGCCGAACATCATAGCGTTGGGGCCTCCGGCATTTTTCATCATCCTTCGCGACATGTACTGCCCTATAGCGACGAAGACGATGATGGGGAGCACCCAGGAGAAGAGGAAGGTCAGCAGGGGGGATGCCTGTTCGATCTCCACACCGTTGAAGGAGACACCGGCGTCCAAAAGCCGCTGGGGCAGGTCGTCGTCCCCTACCATGGCAGTCTTATAAATTATGGTTCCATTTTCTTCTGTAAACAGGATACGGTTTTCCTGCTCCTGGATTTCAGCCCGACCTACCTGTCCGTTCTCTACCATGGAGATGAAGGTTCCGTAATCGACCTCTACAATCCGTCTCTGAGCCAGCCAGGGCATGGCCAGCAGGTTGAACAGCATCAGCACAAGAACTACAATGCAGTAGTAGTAGATCAAAGGCTTTTTTGGCGTTTTGACTTCGTTCATTTGAAATCTCCTTTCGTTTTTGACTGATTATCTGCCCGCTGCTGCAAAAGCAGGGCAGACAGGGCGGCGAAAAGTGCATGGCGCATGGATTGGGTGGCAAAGTCAATGGCATATTCTGCGTAGAGGGACATAACCTCGGCCTGATCATCGGCACAGGTCTGATTCCTCCCTTGCATTTCATTAGGAAGCTTGTCGCGTAAGATCTGCTCCATCTGCTTTCCATATTCCATCTGCGCTTTGGCCAGAGATGCGGCCGAGAGAGAACGGCTGGACTGAATTCGCTCTTTCAGCAGCAGCTCTCGTTCCCGGTATTCGTCCCGGATTTTTTCCAGCTCTTTAAGGGTCTGTTTTTCATCTTTTTCCTGAAAAAGGTGAATCCGGCTTTGAAGCCGTCCGTATTCTTGTTCCAGTTCGCAGAGTTTTACGGCGAAAAGGCCCTGCTGCAATCCCATAGATTTGACCTCCTTTAACATAGATTTTTTTGTTTTGAGATCACCTGTTTTCTTTATAGCAGGAACCGGGAATTAACGCCATATTCAGTTTTTCTCTTATGTATAGACAAACCCCCGGATATGTCAATTTTTTTGACATATCCGGGGGTTTGTCTATACACCTGATTTAGATTATAAATGTTCAGATTACATCCGTTTTGATATGGTAAGGACAGGAAACAGATATGCATTTGAAATACTACGGTATCTGAGCGCCGTTCCATATCTCGCCGGTGAGAAGACCGCAAAACTGACAGGCCAGCGTGTCGGCGTTTTTGTGGTTATCCAGATTTTCCATCAGTACGCCTACAAGGCCATAGGAATAGAAGTTGATGGCAGTTTCCAGGTCGTCGGATTTGATCGTCAGGCCGGCTGCCTTTGTGCGGAACATTTTTTCCAGATAGAGCCGGGAAGTCTGAACCAGGAGACGCTCGATTTCCTGTCGGCGCTGGGATGCCATCAAATGCCGGATCAGGACGCTATTTTCCCGTATGGAAAGGATTACGGATTTTATCGCTTCCTGGGGAGTGGGAGCGGCCAGGCTGTCCTCTACCGTGCGATCAAGAGCCTGAGCTGTGACCCACTCGATCACTTCCATAATATCCTGGAAATGGTAGTAAAAAGCCTGACGGCTGATACCGCAGGCGTCCACCAGTTCTTTCACGGTGATCTTGTCTACGGATTTGTGCTCCAGAAGTCTGGCCAGTGTTTCAGCAATCATTTGTTTCATATTTACAGTCACGATATCGTTTCTCCATTGTCTGAAATTTTAGCTGATATTTATTTTAACACATGGTAAGGGTCCCGTCCAGTATTCCCCATTTAAATGGACGGGTATTTATGAAAGGAGGAAAGCATGGATACGATCTCTATTTTAGCTGCACTGGACGAAAATTATCTGCCGCAGCTACAGGTGATGATCACTTCGCTGTATATGAATAATCCGGGAGAGAGGGTGCGTCTGTATCTGCTTTACAGCTCCATTCCCGAACAGAAGCTGGCTGCTGTGAAAAAACAGTGCGATTCTATTGAATACGCCTTTTATCCGATCCTGGTAGACGGGGACCTGTTTTTGGGAGTACCTGTCACAAAACAATATCCACGCGAAATGTATTACCGACTGCTGGCTTCCAGGCTTCTGCCCGATACGGTGGAGCGGGTCATCTACCTGGATCCGGATATTCTGGTTATCAATCCCCTGCGCCCGCTCTGGGAACTGGAGATGGAGGGAAAGCTGTTCGCTGCGGCTGCCCATACAGGAAAAACGGAGCTGGCAAACCGGGTCAACCGGGTGCGGCTGGGCAGTAACAGCGATTATTACAATTCTGGTGTGCTTTTGATGGATCTGGCAGCCGGAAGAAGGGAGATCCGTCCTGAAGAAATCTTCCAATTTGTGAAGGAGCACGGGAAAGAGCTGTTTTTGCCGGATCAGGATCTGCTGAATGCGATGTATGGGGAACGGATTCTTCCGCTGGATGATGCGCTCTGGAATTATGATGCCCGCAACTACAATAATTATCTGCTGCACAGTGCCGGAACCTGTGATCTGCGCTGGGTCATGGAACACACTGTTATTCTGCATTTCTGTGGGAAAGCAAAGCCGTGGAAACCGGGATACATCTACAGATTTGGAATGCTTTATCAGCATTACGCTCAGATGACCAGACGGCTTTGGCCGTCAGCGGAACTGGGATCATAGGCGGTGCTTCGCCGCCTTTGGTGTGCAGACAGGGACTGCAGATTTAGAAAGAAGGCGGTGTAATAGCAAAAATAACCTGTACAGGTGTGTTTCTTCTGTTATGCCAGATGTGAAGACTCTGCGGGGGGATCCTGACACTGTCTCCCTGCCGCAGAGTATAGATCCGGGAATTAATCTCCAGATCTACAGATTCTCCGGAATACAGGAAAGCAACTTCTTCTCCAGTGTGACTTTTGGGGGTTAAGTTGGAACTGCTGTTTGCCGGAATGACCATCATACAAAATTCGATGCTCCCCCGGGTGTCAGGGGTGAGCAGTTCATAGAGCACATCAGGCTCGTCTTTTCTGCCGATGGTTTTCCGGGAATCGGGGGTCACCACAGGGTGATCCTCAGAGTCTTCTTTGAAAAAATGATACAGAGGAGCGTTGAGGGCGGAGGCAATGGCTCTCAGCGTATTGATAGATGGATTTACCTGCTCATTTTCAATCTGACTGAGCATAGAAGGGGTAATTCCTGCAATAGACGACAGTTTTCTGACAGAAATTCCATTCTGGATTCTTAATTTCTGAACTTTTTTTCCAATATTTAAATCTTCCACAGGGGAAAACTCCTTTCTCTTATTTCTTCGGATTCAATTCCTTGTATCATCTCGCCTGTCGGCTCGATGAAGCATTCGCCTTATAGAGCTTCTTGTGCAAGCACGAAGCTCTGCAAGGCTCATTGTACCATATTTTTAGCGTTTTGGGGAAAGATTTGCTGCAGTCATTAAAAAGTGTTAAGTATATATAATTTTGTAAAAGATAAAATTAACTAAATGAATAAAAAAATCTGAAAAAATCTGCTATATTTCAATAAAAACAGAATCAGTTTGGCAAAAACGCTCATAAAAAGCAAGATATAGACTTAAAGTTAGTTGACATTTCCAGAAACAAGTGTTAAACTATACTTAACAGTTGTTTCGAAACAAAGGTACAAGGATGGAGACCGCCTGGAAAAGGTGAAGGATCACGAGGAAAGGAAGGAGAATACAAATGTTGGATGTGTTGATTAAGAATGCAAAGATAATTGACGGCAGCGGAGCACCGGCTTATCCGGGAAGTGTAGGCATTCAGGACGGCAAGATTATCATGGCTCAGGGCGATGAGGAAGCAAAGAGCGTAATTGATGCAGACGGACGAGTTGTATGCCCTGGATTTATTGACGCTCATTCCCATGGCGATTTGATACTGGGGACAGAGGATGCCCATCTGTTTAAGACCACTCAGGGAGTAACGACAGAAATTGTCGGCCAGTGCGGTCTGTCTATGACACCGGTATCCAAAGATAATCTGGCAGATATCCAGAGCCTGCTCTCCATGGGAACCACTTCCTTCCCGGACGATATGGTCAACTGGTCCAGTTACAGCCGCTGGCTTGAGTGGGCAGATAAGCAGCCTTTGACAGCAAATGTTAAAATGTATGTAGGCCACAGCAGCTTGAGAATTGCCGCTATGGGCATGGCAAACCGTCCGGCCACAGAGGAAGAACTGGAGAAGATGAAATCTATTTTAAAGGAAGCTATGGAAGCCGGAGCTGCAGGCTTTTCCACCGGACTGATTTATACACCTAGCTGTTATGCAGAGGAAAAGGAGATCATCGAGCTGGCGAAAGTGATTGCTCCCTACAATGGAATTTATGCGAGCCATATGAGAAACGAATCTAACGAGATTGTTGATGCTGTGAAAGAAACAATCAACGTAGGACGTCAGGCAGGAGTTCGGGTGGATATTTCTCACCACAAAATGTTGGGTAAGCCAAACTGGGGTAAGCAGAAGGAGACTCTCCGCCTGATTCACGAGGCAAGAGAAGAGGGAATCGAGGTCATTTGCGATCAGTATCCCTATACTTGCAATATGACAACCTTGAACGCGTGCATGCCGCCGTGGTATTTTGAGAATGGCTTCAAGTCTATGACAGAAAAACTGAAAGACCCGGAGTTTAGAAAGAAACTGAAAGCAGAGATGGAAGATCCGGAGACGCCTTACGACAATTATTATCTGAATGCAGGCGGCTGGGGTGGCGTCTACGTCTACTCATCTCCCAAGACCCCGGAGG
Source organism: uncultured Lachnospiraceae bacterium (assembly GCA_904395885.1). Classification (GTDB taxonomy): domain Bacteria; phylum Bacillota; class Clostridia; order Lachnospirales; family Lachnospiraceae; genus UMGS1370. The sequence goes on along the minus strand of CAJFOF010000032.1, from coordinate 49,315 downwards.
CGGAAGGAAAATTCATCACAGAGTATGCGGCTGAGATCGGTAAGGATCCATGGGAGGCATTCTTTGATCTGTGCGTAGCCAATAATTGTGAGACCGGTGGCGTATACAGCAGCATGTGTGATGAGGATGTGTGCGAGATCATTCAGGATCCCTACTGTGTTGTGGGAAGCGATGGACTGACCAGAAGCTGGAAGGAAAAAGGCCATCCGAGAGCAAGCGGAACCTTCCCCCACGCGATTACCTACTTCGTGAAAGAAAAAGGAATCATGAGCCTGGAGGAGATCATTCACAAGATGACAGGGCAGACGGCTGAATACCTGCTGGTAAAGAATAAAGGTTTTGTGCGGGAAGGTTACGATGCAGACCTTGTGATCTTTGATTATGACCGTCTTCAGGATACAGCAACCTACAGCAATTCTAACAGCATTACAGAAGGCATCGATTACGTGTTCGTGAACGGCGAGCTTGTATATCACGATAAGAAGTTTACGGGAGCAATGCCTGGAAAGATGATTCGCCACAATGCATAATGGTTTGAAAAATGGACTTGTCGCGTAACGGCGGTTCTAATTAGGAAGACTTTTGATATCCTTGATCGTGTTTAAGGTAAGCCCTGGTGTCTCCCTGTTTGTATGCGCGATTTTGATGGGAATTTTGTGTGGAATCCCGCTGTCTGAAACAACCAGCCTTCTGACCAGTGGTTTCGGAAGCATTATGACCAGTATTGGTCTGCTAATTCTGTTTGGTGGCATCTTCGGTATGATGCTGGGCGACTCAGGCGGAATGGAGGAGATGGCAAAAGGTCTTTTGAGAACGTTTGGAAAGAAAAATGATATGCTGGCCCTGAATCTTGCCGGTTTTATCGTTTCTATCCCGGTTTATTTCGGCTCTGCGTACATCACTTTGAATCCCCTTGTCACCAGTTTGCAGAAACTGACGAGAAAGAAAACCCCTGCTTATGTAGCGGCTCTGTTTACCGGACTTTTACTGACCCACTGCGTTGTAGCTCCTACACCGGGACCATTGGCGGTAGCCGGACAGATCGGAGCAGATGTTGGCTGGTTTATTATTTATGGAATTATCGTATCTCTTCCGGCCAGCCTTATCTGCGGATGGCAGTATGCGAACTTTTTAAATCGCAGGATGAGTTCGGCGGATCGTGAGAAGCAGAAGGCTGAAGTGGAAGAACTGCTGAACAATGATGAACTTCTGAAAGCAGACCCGACGAAGCCCTCAGCAGGATTGACCCTGGGCCTGATTGCCCTTCCCATTGTCCTGATTATTATTAAGTCTGTGTGCAGCATTATTCTTCCGGCAGAGAATATGCTGAATATCGCATTTACCTTCCTTGGAGACAACAACGTCGCACTGTTTATCGCAATGATGGTAACCGGCGTTGTGCTGCGGAAGTATCTGGTTCCGGCATCAAGTCCGACACTGTGGAACTATATCGATAAAGTATCAGATTCTATGGGTAATATTCTGATGGTTATCGGATGCGGCAACTGCTTCGGTACCGTGCTGCAGGCAAGTGGTCTGGGGGACGCTCTGGTAGAGCTGCTTTCCAGAATGAATATTCCGGTTATCCTTCTGGCTTTTGTACTGGCGATGATCATCCGTGCGGCGGTTGGTTCTGCGACAGTGGCAATGCTGACTACGGTATCAATCGTAGGTCCCATGGCGTTGACGACAGGCATCTCTCCTGTAACGGTAGGTCTGGCTATCTGCGTGGGTACTGTAGGTCTTACCCTTCCGACAGACGCAGCTTTCTGGATTCCGACCAGATACAGCAATATCTCTGTAAATGAAGCGTTTGTAGCGACGACGTGGCCGACAACACTTGCCAGCTTGGTAGGTTTTGTGGTAGTAATTATATTGAATATGTTCTCCGGGGTACTGCCTGGAATGTTCTAAATTAAAAAATTGCATGAAAAGAGGCAATTATGGAAAATAAACAACAGTTGGTTTTAGGAAAAACATGGGAAGAGTGGGAGAGGGAATATCCTGTGGTGAAGGATATTCGCAGTCTGAAAGAAACAGTCTGGATCAATCCGGATAAGATTCCCTGCGAGGAGGCGGTAAAGAACTGCCAACTGACAATGGAGGATGTGCTGGACGCCAGTCGCCGTCTGGAGCGGTTTGCGCCATACTTTGCGAAAGCGTTTCCGGAGACTGCTCCGGCCCATGGTATCATCGAATCCCCGCTGAAGAGGATTCCGAAGATGAAAGAAGCTCTGGAAGCCTGGGATAAAAATGAGATTTCCGGGGAACTGTGGGCTAAGCTGGACAGCCATTTGGCAGTTTCCGGCTCAATTAAGGCCAGAGGCGGCATATATGAGGTTCTGAAGCACGCAGAAGATATTGCTATCGAAAATGGGATGCTTCACGAAGGCGACAGCTATGAGGTTTTTGACACCGAAGAATTTCGGAAGCTGTTCTCCCAATACTCTATTGGGGTCGGTTCCACAGGTAATCTGGGCCTTTCCATTGGGATTATGAGCGCAAAACTAGGGTTCAAGGTAACCGTCCACATGTCTGCCGATGCCCGCCAGTGGAAGAAAGATATGCTGCGGAGCAAAGGTGTGATTGTGAAAGAATATGAGTCCGATTACAGTGTTGCTGTAAAAGAGGGAAGGCGTCAGGCTGAAAACGATCCTTACTGCTATTTTGTTGACGATGAAAATTCTCAGACACTGTTTTTGGGATATTCCGTAGCTGCTCTCAGACTGAAAAAGCAGTTTGAGGAGGAAGAGATTGTCGTCGATAAGGATCACCCGCTATTTGTCTATCTGCCCTGTGGAGTAGGCGGAGGACCGGGAGGAGTTGCCTTTGGATTGAAGCTTATGTTTGGTGATCATGTTCACTGCTTTTTTGCCGAACCCACACATTCTTGCTGCATGATGCTGGGAATGGCGACCGGGAAAAACAGTGAAGTGAGCGTACAGGACTTTGGTGTAGACAATCTCACTATTGCAGATGGTCTGGCAGTAGGCCGGGCGTCCGGTTTCGTCGGCGCGCTGATGCGGCCGTTTATGGATGGCTGCTATTCTCTGGATGATGGACGCATGTACCAGATGCTGGCGCTGATGGCAGACTCTGAGGGGATTTACCTGGAACCCAGCGCTCTGGCCGGCATGTACGGCCCGCTGCTGAAGAGTCATTTTCCGGATTTCCAGAACTATCTGGAAGCGACGGGCCTGGCGGCAGCAGAGAGTAAAGGGACTCATCTGATCTGGGTTACCGGAGGCAGCATGGTGCCGGAGGCTGAGATGAAAACCTATTACGAAAAAGGAAAAGCATTGTTATAATCACACATCACCTTATATAACGGGGGCTGGTCTTATTTCTACTGAGACCGGCTCCCATTTTTTATGGTCCGTTTTAACGCTGATTTTAATATTCCAGAAACAAAAGTTAAATATGAAAGCAACAAAGGAGGGATATAGTATTCTCAGTTGATGGGAAGCGCCCATTAAAAACAAAAGTTGATTAGGAGGAAATCGAGATGAAAAAAAGTAACTTTATAGCATTGATTCTGGGAACCATTGGTGTGGTATTCTTTGCACTGGGCATGTGTATGGCGCTGCTTCCGGAGTGGGGAATGTTCAATCAGGGTATTGTCTGCGGTGTTGTTGGCCTTGTCGTCCTGCTGATTACCGCTATGGTATGGCGGAAAATGGAAGGAAAGGAACCCATCAGGATCAGTGGGAAGACTGTGGGCAGCATCGTTGTCGGCGTGTTGGGTGCACTTTTGTTTGGTGTTGGTATGTGCCTGTCTATGGTATTTGGCAGAATGATTCTGGGTATTGTGATTGGCCTGGTCGGAATCGTCGTTCTGCTGATGCTGATCCCGCTGACCAAAGGGATCCACTAATTTTTCATCGTTACATAAAGGGTCACAGGGATACGAGAGTTTCCTGTGGCCCTTTGTGGTATTTTCAGATAAGAATAATGATTCCCCTTTGACGTATTATCTGCTATTATAGTATGAGAAAAAGTAGAAATAGAGCAGAGGAAGGTGCAGACAATGAGACTGTTTGTCGCGATTCTCCTTTCGCCGGAAATGCAGAAGGCGCTGGTCGCCTGTATGCACGATCTGAAAAAACAGGGTGTGGAGGGCAACTATGTTCCGGCGGAAAATTTGCATATGACCCTGGCTTTCATCGGGGAATATGACGATCCGAAGAAAGTGAAACAAGTGCTGGAACGGGTTCCTCTTCCCAGGTTTCGGCTGACTCTTTCGGAGAAGGGGAATTTTGGGAATCTTCTCTGGGCCGGTGTAAAAGGAAACCAGAAGCTGAGCGCCTATGTGAAAGACCTGCGGGCAGCCCTGAAAGAAGAGGGGATTCCTTTTGAAAATGATAAATTTATCCCCCATATTACCCTGATTCGGAAGGTCTCCGCAAAGAAGTCTTATCAGGTCCATCTTCCGAAAACGGATATGACGGTCACAAAGGTTTCGCTTATGAAGTCGGAGTTCCGCAATGGCAAAACCGTATATCGGGAGCTGTAAGGTATGCAGATGACGGAAGAAAAGTATGACAGGCTTCTCCATATCAGGACCACAGGCCGGGACGATTCCCATTCCGATCAGTACCGTTTTCCCTACGAACCCACGCCCTATTCTGTGCTGGAGCGCCTGGCCAATGCCGGCTATATCCGAAAAGGAAATACTCTACTGGACTATGGCTGCGGCAAAGGTCGGGTGGACTTTTTTCTGGCCTGGCAGACCAGATGCCGTACCATCGGAGTCGAGTACGACAGCCGGATTTTTGAAAAAGCAGAAGAAAATCAAAAAAGCGCGGTTTCGGCAGGCCGGACAGAGTTTCAGATGGCCAATGCGGAAACTTATCCGGTGCCGGAGAGCGTGGATCGAATTTATTTCTTCAATCCCTTTTCTGTAGAGATTCTTCAGAAGGTTCTTGTCCGGATTTTGAAATCCTGGTATGAGGCTCCCAGAGAGGTTCGGCTGTTCTTTTATTATCCGTCAGATGACTACATGTCATGGCTGATGACGGTGGAGGAGCTGGCTTTTCTGGACGAAATTGACTGCAAAGATCTGTTTCCGGGAAATGATTCCAGGGAAAGAATCGTGATTTTTGAGCTGTCAGGATAAGCGATTGGCAGATATAATAAAACGTTGCTATTGTGGGCAGAACAGGGTATACTGTTGTTTACAGCGCGGTATAAAACACTGCAGAAAAATGGAGGATTTTAAGATGAAGATAGCAGTAACTTATGATAACGGAAATATTTTCCAGCATTTTGGCAGAACAGAAACGTTCAAGGTATATGAAGTAGAAGACGGAAAGGTGGTTTCCAGCCAAGTGATTGGCTCAGGCGGCGTTGGACACGGAGCGCTGGCAGGAGTTCTGGCAGAACAGAAAGTGGATGTGCTTATCTGCGGCGGAATTGGCGGTGGAGCTCAGGCAGCTCTGGAAGAAGCCGGTGTGGAGCTTTGTGCCGGAGCGGCGGGAGATGCAGACCAGGCTGTGATGGCCTACCTGAGAGGAGAACTGGTATCCTCCGGAGCAAACTGTGACCATCATCACCACGAGGAAGGACACAGTTGCGGAGGCCATGAGGAAGGCCATTCCTGTCAGGAAAGCTGCGGAGGGGGCTGCGGCGGCGGATGTGGCTCCCGGCCTGCGATCACGGGGCGCAATGTGGGAAAGACCTGCCGCACTCACTACAGAGGTACCTTTAACGACGGAACGCAGTTTGACTCTTCTTATGACCGGGGAGAGCCGCTGGAGTTCATCTGCGGTGTAGGCCAGATGATCCGGGGCTTTGACGCGGCTGTGGCGAATATGGAAGTGGGACAGGTGATGGATGTGCATCTGATGCCCGAGGATGCCTACGGCATGCCGGACCCGAATGCTATTTTCACCATAGAGATTGCCCAGCTTCCAGGATCCGAGAATCTGGAGGCAGGCCAGCAGGCATATCTGTCTAATGAGTATGGACAGCCCTTCCCGGTGAAGGTGGTGGCCAAGGATGAGGCCACGATTACCTTTGATGCCAATCATGAGATGGCAGGCAAGGAGCTGAACTTCCGCATTGAGCTGGTTGAGGTAAAATAGGGCGAGTCATGCTGCGGCAGTTGGACCGGAGTATTTACAATCTTCCGGATGAGATCCAGGGAGGAATATGGAGCCGTGGGGTTGCTGCAGCAGCTTCACGGCTCCTTTTTGTATGATCCTCCGGGCAATATCCGTTTGCCGCGATCTATGCCGGAAAAGCATCAGACGATATTTGACACAGGTATTAGACAGGACACAAACCGCTGGTTTAAAATGTAGTTATAACAGACAGAACATAAAATCAGGAGGTGCTTAACCGTGAAAAAATGGAATCGTCTAATTGTTGCCGGAGCTTTTTGTTTTTGTTTTTTAACGGCATGTCAGGGAACCTCTGAAGGAGGATCGGGTGCTGTTCAATCGGAAAATGCTGAGGAGACGTCTCAGACAGAGGAAGTGACTCAGTCTGAGGTGGAGGCAGAGGCGGAGGAACCGTCGGAGATAGTGACAGCGGAGGAAGGAACGGAAGCAATGAGAATCAGAGTTCGGGCCAATGGAAATGAAATTATATTTGAGCTGAATGACAGCGCAGCGGCAAGGGGTTTATACGATCAGCTCCCGCTCACGCTGGAAAACGAAGACTTCAGCAATAATGAGAAAACCTTCTATCCGCCGGAGGCGCTGGATGTGAGCGATGCGCCTATGGCAGACGGAGGTATGGGGACTCTGGCATATTATGAACCCTGGGGGGACGTGGTGATGTTTTATGGAAGCTATCAGCCAAACGCCTCCCTGTATGAATTGGGAAACGCGGTATCAGGAAGCGAATTCATCGAGGCGATTTCAGGTGAGATCGAGATTTCAGCGGTGGAGGCGGAGCCGGCTGGAGGAGAAGGCGGCAGCGAGCAGAGCGGTGAGGATGTCCTGATTGCCTATTTCTCCTGGGCCGAAAATGCTGTTCTGGAAGGCGAGGTGGACGCCGTGGCCTCCCCCAGTGTTAATCCTCCTGGGAATGTGCAGCAATTAGCTGGATGGGTACAGGAAGCGACAGGAGGAGACCTGTTCTCCATTCGTGTAACGGATCCGTATCCCAGTGATTGGGATGAGTGCCTGTCACGGGCCAATGAGGAGAGGGGAGATGACGCCCGGCCGGAGCTGGCGGAACATTTGGAAAGTATCGATCAGTACGATACGGTCTTTCTGGGATACCCCAACTGGTGGTACGGAGTACCCATGGCTCTCCTCACCTTCCTGGAGGAGAACGATCTTTCCGGAAAGCAGGTGTACCTGTTTTGCTCCCATGGAACCGGAGGCCTGGCCAACAGTGTGGAGATCATCACAGAGGCGGCGCCGGGCGCAGATATCTCAGACCAGATTTTCGACTGTTATGAAGAGGATGCTCCTTCCTCACAGGGAGCAATTCAGAACTGGGTAGCAGAGCTTGGGTATTGACGGCGACAAGGGATGTGAGTCGGAAACCAGACTGAAGCAGCAAGGAAAGAAAGGAGAAAGCAGGTGAAGCTGAAAGCAGTGCTTAAGATTGCAGTAGATGTTTTGATGACGGGAGCACTTCTGTTCTTGATGGGATATCAATTCTGGGGAGATACAGCTCATGAATGGGTAGGAGCCGGGATGTTTCTATTATTCATTATTCACCATATTCTGAACCGGGGGTGGTATCAGGCTCTATTTAAGGGAAAATACACTCCGGTTCGCATCCTCCAGACCGTATCGGATCTGCTGTTATTTCTGTCTATGGCAGGCCTGATGGTCAGCGGCATTATGCTCTCCAACCATGTGTTTGCATTTCTGCCTATCCGGGGAGGCGCTGGTTTTGCCAGGCTCCTTCATATGGCGGCTTCCCACTGGGGATTTGTGCTGATGGCTTTCCACCTGGGGCTTCACTGGGGAATGTTTCTCGGAATGGCAAGAAAGGCGCTGAAACGGCAGCGGCCCTCTGCCGTTGGCAGAATAGCTATGTCTGTCCTTGGAGCTGTCATCGCAGTGTATGGCCTTACAGTCTTTTTCCGCCGGAATTTTCCTACTTATATGTTTTTGCAGACAGAATTTGTATTTTTGGATTTTGGGGAACTGCCGCTTTTGTTTTATCTGGACTATCTGGCAATGATGGGGACTTTCATTTTTATCGCCTATTATGCGGCCGCGTTTCTCAGAAAAAGGTCTGGAAAGAAAAGGCAGTGATACCAAAAAGGAGATACCAGTGATTACTATGAGACAAAGAGCCGGTGCCGCCTGTTTTGCCGTCGCCCTTTTGCTTTCAGGGCTGACGGGCTGCAGAGCGGCAGAGACATGGAATGGCAGCGGAGCAGACCGCACAGAAGCGGAGACGGCCAAAGAGAATCAGGACGAAAATTCAGAAGAGACAGAAGAAGCCGGAACCAAAGCGGAGCAGAGCCGGGGGATGATTTTTGGGGATCAGATTCAGGAGCTGCTGCCGCAGCAGACCCAACTGATTACCGATTACATGGAGACGTATTATTCCGGACTTGCGTCCCTGACGCCGCAGGATATGTCGGCTTTTTTTGCTGAGGAAGCGGAGGATCAGCTTCTTCTGAATGAGTGCGCCCTGGAATATGCCGTGGGGCTGCGGTCTATGCAGCAGTCAGATCTGACCCTGGCAGATTACCGGTACGAGATGGAGGTAATGTCTGTAGAGGAGGGTGATAACGGATTGACCAGGGTTTTTCTGGAGGAGACGAGCACCCAGAATTTCAGTCAGCATCCGGATATTGATACAGAATTGTACAATATTATGCATTATTTCCAGCTTCGGGAGGGCCGGGACGGCTGGGAGATCACAGGCCATATCCAGTGGGATTCCATTTACTGGAACCTGGTTGGGGAGTACTGGGATTGGGACAGCCAGACGGTCAATTTCCCGGAGGGAGAGACCTTTCTGTCCCATCGGGTGGCAGATTTGCTGGAGGAAGCCGGACGGGAGGCAGAGCTGAGAAATGAGGAGACTCCGTGGGAACCAAAGACCTGCACCCACCCCTATGACAGAGAGGCGGCGGTGGCCTACAGCAGTCAATGGGTAGGCAAAAGAAATGAAGAGTGGGACGACTTCAGCGGAAGCGGCGGAAACTGCCAGAATTTTGTCTCCCAGTGCCTTTACGCCGGCGGAATTCCCATGGATTTCCAGGGGGATGAACAGTGGATGTGGCGTAACGATGGAACTTATTCTGCGTCCTGGGTAGGAGTGGATCCCTTTTATTATTATGCTGACGCCAATCAGGGAGAGGGGCTGGCGGCGTCGGCAGACGTTTCTTACTACGAGGGGGAAGAAGGCGACCTGATCCGCATGGGTTCCCCGGAGGATTGGAATCACGTAGTCATAATCTCCTATGTCGTCCGGGATGAGCAGGGAAACACCATCGACTATCTGATCAATTCTAATACATCAGATGTGAAGAATTTCCCCGTGGGGGCATATCCGAATCCGTGCCAGAGACTGATGAAGATTTACGGCTGGAATTAAATAAAAGTAAAACTTATAATTGCGATTCTAATACAATTCGGATATAATAAATATGCCACAGTCTGTGCGGTTGGCGCACAGGGATGAAACAGCGGCTAAAATGAGAGACAGAGGAGAAGGAAATGGCATATTTCAACATTGCAGTTGACGGCCCGGCAGGGGCCGGAAAGAGTACGATAGCCAAGGCGATAGCAAAAAAGCTGGGCTTCGTCTATGTGGACACGGGTGCGATGTACCGTGCAATGGCTCTGTACTTTTTGCGCCGGGGAATCCCGCCGGAGGATGAAGAGGGGATCAAGGCAGCCTGTTCAGACGTTGTGATTACGATCTGCTATCAGGAGGGAAGCCAGAGGGTTATCCTGAACGGGGAAGATGTTTCCGGGCTGATCCGGACGGAGGAGGTCGGAAATATGGCATCTGCTACCAGCATTTATCTTCCGGTTCGGGAGAAGCTGGTGGAGCTGCAGCAGCGGTTGGCGGAGACGGCAGATGTAATCATGGACGGACGGGATATCGGAACCTGTGTGCTGCCCGGCGCCCAGTGTAAGGTTTATCTGACTGCCAGCCCCCAGGTGAGGGCAAAAAGACGCTATGAAGAGCTGAAAGAAAAAGGAATCGCGTGTAATTTAGAAGAAATTGAGCAAGATATCATAGAGAGGGATTACCGTGACACCCACAGAGAGCATTCGCCATTAAAACAGGCGGAGGACGCAGAGCTGGTGGACAGCTCGGACATGACGCCTGAACAAGTAGTGGAGGCCATCATCAGCGCTGCAAGAAAAAGGGGGTTAAAGGCCTGATGGAAGTAATTGTAGCCAAGACCGCCGGCTTCTGCTTTGGTGTAAAACGTGCTGTAGAGAGTGTATACAGTCAGATTGAAAAGAACGAAGGTCAGCCAATTTACACCTATGGCCCTATTATTCATAATGAAGAAGTAGTAAAAGACCTGGAAAACAAAGGAGTCCGGGTGCTGAACACGGAGGAGGAGCTTTCGTCTCTGAAGGAGGGCGTGGTTATCATTCGCTCTCACGGTGTGGGAAAACACATTTATGATATTCTGGAAAAACAGGGAGTTACCGTTGTAGACGCCACCTGCCCATTTGTAAAGAAAATTCACCGGATTGTCCAGGAAGAAAATGCAAAAGGGCGGCGGGTCATTATCATCGGAAATGAGCACCATCCGGAGGTAGAAGGAATTAAAAGCTGGGGCGACGACAGGACAATTATAGTGGAATCAGAGGCACAAATTGACGAATTATCTCTGTTATCAGGTGAGAAAATAAGTATTGTATCTCAGACGACATTTAATTACAAGAAATTTCAAGATTTAGTTGAAAAATTTTTAAAAAAGGGTTATGATAGTAGTGTTTTAAATACGATTTGCAATGCGACACAAGAGAGGCAGTCGGAGGCTCGGGAGATTGCATCAAAGGTTGAGGCTATGATTGTCATCGGCGGCAAGAGCAGTTCCAATACACAAAAATTGTATGATATTTGCCGGAGGGAGTGTGAACACACGTATTATATCCAGACATTTGACGATTTGGATCCTGAAAGTGTAAGTTCTGTGCGAAGCGTAGGTATTACAGCAGGGGCGTCCACCCCTAAAAACATTATTGAGGAGGTTCATACTAAATGTCAGAATTAAGTTTTGAACAAATGTTGGAGGAATCATTTAAGACAATACGTACAGGAGAGGTAGTCACCGGTAAGGTCATTGATGTCAAAGAAGATGAAGTGGTTTTAAATATAGGTTACAAGTCAGATGGCATTATTCCTAGAAACGAGTACACCAATGAACCGAATGTGGATCTGACCACCCTGGTACATGTCGGAGACGAGATGGAAGCAAAAGTTATCAAAGTAAACGATGGAGAGGGTCAGGTAGCTCTTTCCTACAAGAGGCTGGCAGCCGACAGAGGAAATAAGCGGCTGGAGGAAGCATTTAACAACAAGGAAGTCCTGACAGCAAAGGTTACTCAGGTTTTAGACGGCGGATTAAGTGTGGTTGTGGACGAAGCCAGAGTCTTTATCCCGGCAAGCCTGGTATCTGATACTTACGAAAAAGATCTGTCCAAGTATGCAGGACAGGAGATTGAGTTCGTTATTACAGAGTTCAATCCCAAGAGAAGACGGATCATCGGTGACAGAAAGCAGCTTATGGTGGCAAAGAAGGCAGCCATGCAGAAGGAGCTGTTTGAGAGAATCCATGTGGGAGATACTGTTGAGGGAACCGTTAAGAATGTGACAGATTTCGGAGCATTCATTGACCTTGGCGGAGCAGACGGTCTGCTGCACATTTCTGAGATGAGCTGGGGCCGTGTTGAGAATCCGAAAAAGGTATTTAAGGCCGGAGATAAGGTAAAGGTTCTGATCAAAGATATCCAGGGCGAGAAGATCGCTCTCAGCCTGAAGTTCCCGGAGACCAATCCGTGGGTGAATGCGGCAGAAAAGTATGCGGTTGGCAATATCGTGACCGGCCGTGTGGCACGCATGACAGACTTTGGCGCGTTTGTGGAACTGGAGCCTGGCGTGGACGCTCTGCTTCATGTTTCTCAGATCGCAAAGGAGCATATCGATAAACCGGCTGATGTATTAAAGATCGGCCAGGAGATCGAGGCAAAGGTTGTGGACTTTAACGAAGCTGACAGAAAGATCAGCCTGAGCATAAAGGCTCTCATCGTTCCGGAGCACAAGGAAGCTCCCGCACAGGATGAAGATATTGCCGATGTGGACATTGATGCAGTTGCCAATGCAGAAGAATAAAATCAATTAGATAAGAGGGCATCCCTGAGCCGAGAAGGCGCAGGGGTGCCTTTTGTCTTTGGGTTCTCTGTGAGACAAAATGCTCCGCGCAGGGATGCGTGTGGCGAGGGGGATGGAAATGAAAAAAACTGCAAAGAGATATTTGACCGTGCTTTTTACGGCCCTGACAGTATGGGGAGGATGCCAACAGGTTCAGGCTTTTTCCCTTTCGGGAGGGTGGGAAAAAGGTTTGAAATACGGTTTGGGACACATTGGAGAGCAGGCGTGGGAGCGGCCGACTCCGATTCATATAGCCATGGTAACGCCGTACGATGAGATCATGGTGGAGAGAATCTGCAGAGAGAGAGAATCTGATGAAATTCATGTGATTGTTTCTCTGAAAACCAGGACACTGTTTTTGTGCTGCGGAAATCAGGTGATTGACAGTTTTATTGCTCAGGTGGGAGCTGCTTCGTGGGAAGGTGACAAAGAATGGTCCGGAGATATGAGAACACCGCGGGGTGATTTCTATGTATGCCTGAAAAATGAAAACAGTCAGTATTATAAGGCTTTGGGACTTTCTTATCCGGATAAAGAAGACGCGGAGAGAGGATGGGAAGCCGGGGTAATTTCAGAAGAGGAGAAAGCGCAGATTGTACGGGCGATTGACCAGGGGGTTCAGCCGGACTGGTCTACGGCTCTTGGCGGCGCCATTGAGATCCACGGGGAGAAGGGCGGGCTTACCGATGGCTGTGTGGCTGTCGGCAATCCGGTTATGGACTGTCTGTGGCCGGTAGTTGCAGTGGGAAGCCGAGTCAGGATTTATTGACTTTAAGGCGCTGGGAAAGGAGAAGACCTCGGATTTTGTAAATATTTGTTGACAACCAATATTATACAGTATATAATAATGTTATACATAATATTATATCATATATAATATTATAAAATTTTGCAATATTGTATCAAGGATAAGAAAGGAGCGTTGCTATGGTATTCAATACAGGCTCCGCTCTGCTGGACGCGATTGTTCTGGCTGTGGTTTCCAAGGACGGAGAGGGGACTTACGGCTACCGGATCACTCAGGATGTCCGGCAGGCTATTGAGATTTCAGAATCCACCCTGTATCCGGTTCTGCGAAGGCTGCAGAAGGAAGACTGTCTGGAGACTTACGATCTGGCCATAGATGGCAGAAACCGGCGATATTACAGGATTACGGAGAGGGGACGGGCACAGCTTAATCTCTATAAGGGGGAATGGAGCAGCTATTCTAAAAAGATATCCCATATTTTTGAGGAGGCCCGAGTATGAACCGAGAGAGATTTATGAAAGAGCTGGAATATCTTCTGCAGGATATTCCAGAGGAAGAGAAGGCAGATGCGCTGGCATATTATGCAGATTATCTGGACGAGGCTGGAGAAGAGAATGAAGAGCAGGTATTGAGAGAATTCGGCAGCCCGGAACGGATTGCAGCGATTATCCGGGCGGATCTGTCCGGAAATCTGGAAGATGGAGGGGGCTTTACCGACCGGGGGTATGAAGACGAACGTTTTCGGGATCCCAATTACAGCGTGGCGCCCAGAATGGATCTTCCGGAGCAGAGAGAAAGGCCGAAAGAGGAAAGCCGGGAAGCGGATTCAAAAGCGGCAGGTTATCAGTCCGGGGAAAGGGAACAGCCGGTTGAGCAAAAGCAAAAGAAGAAGACGAATGGATGGAAGATTGCCTGCCTGGTGCTGCTGATTCTGATTACATGCCCACTTTGGATCGCCCTGATGGGGGTTGCCCTTGGAGTGATAGGCGGCGGCGCCGGACTCCTATTGGGACTTTTGGCAGTTCTGGCGGTTTTCCTGCTGTGTCTGGCTGTCTGGACAGGAGCGTGGCTTATAGGCGGCCTGCTTGCTGTGATAGTCGGCTTTGTGGTTATATTTGCTCCTGGCGACCTGGCAAACGGAATTTGGTGCGTCGGAACGGGCGTGGCCTGTATCGGTGTGGGGATCCTTTCGCTGGCGGTCTGTATCCTGTTCTATGGTAAATTTCTCCCCTGGCTTATTCGCTTATTGGTGAATGCTGTCAGCCGTTTGGTGCACAGGAAAAAGAGAAGGGAGGAGAGGGCATGAAAAAATTTTTTAAAGTGACTCTCATTACCGGAGTTGTACTGATTGGTGTCGGAAGTATCGTGGCGATTGCTGCCCTCGGAATGGGAGCGGTTCCCGGAGCAGCCGTTTTTACGGAAGATGGAGTTCGCTATGTAGGCCGGCGTGAGATTCAGAATGAACTGAAGGAAGAGATTTTTGACTGGATCGATGATACCGAAGAAGACGCTTACCGCCATCGCCATAGGGCAGACGACTGGGGAGAGGCGACTTGGGTTGCCGGAGGAAATTTTGAGGACATTCGGTCCATAGAAGTGAAGCTGAATGAAGTGGATCTGGATGTAAGTGCATCGGAAAGTTCCCTGGTTTCTGTCAGTATGGATGAGCAGGCGGAAAATATGGGAGTTAAAGTCTCTCAGGAAGGGTCCCGGCTGATCGTTCTCCAGAGTAAGGCTCAAGATTTTTGGGAAGAGCAGGGACTTGTACAAATTACGGTACCGGCAGGAATGGTGTTTGATGAGATAGATTGCGAGAATGATGCAGGAAACTGCCGGTTGGATGGAATCCAGACGGCAGATATGGAGATTCACACAGACGCCGGGAATATGGAAGTTCTGCAGGCTTCGGCGGGAAAGCTGGATATCAGTGTGGATGCCGGGACGGCATACTATCAGGGGGCTGTCAGCGAGATGGCAGACATTGAAAGCGGTTTGGGTACGGTGGAACTTCTTCTGGACGGCGCAGAAGAGGACTTTAATTACCAGATTGAAGTCGGTATGGGAAGCGTTGAAATCAACGGGAAATCTGACAGTGGAATGGGTGTAGAACTGAGACGGGACAATGGGGCTGCGAAAAAGATGAATCTTGAAGTGGGAATGGGAAATGCGGTGGTAAATTTTACCGAGTAGGCCATGTTGCCCCTGTACATTGACGCAAAATTTAGGAAAGGAAGAGAGGTAAGGAATATGGAATCTAAGAAATTATATCGTTCCAACACGAATCGCTGGCTGTGCGGAGTATGCGGAGGCCTGGGGGAATATTTGGGAATTGATCCCACAATCATTCGCCTGCTTTGGGTGTTGCTGGCCTGCACGACGACCGGAATCATTGTTTACATTATCGCGGCGATCATTATTCCCCAGCAGGAATTTTGATAATACCGATAAAAATAAAAACAGTCCTGTAATTTTGGTGAAATCTGTATATTTTCTAAAAAAAGGGGAACTATTTGGATGCATAGGCAGAAAAGGAGGCGCCCAATATGGCAAAAAGTAAAAAGCAGGTTCCCTTTGATCCGAAAGATTTGAGCCCGGAAGAAAAAATGAAATTTGAGATTGCGGAGGAATTGGGACTGGGAGACAAGGTCATCCAGGGGGGCTGGAGAAGCCTAACCGCTAAGGAAAGCGGCCGGATTGGAGGCCTGATTACGAAGAAAAAAAGAGAAGAAAAGAGAAACAGCCAGGAGCTGTGACGAGCAGGGCGGCGGCCTCAGGAAAATTTTTCTTGGGTCTGCCGCCTTTTTGTGGTACACTGGGAGGCATACGGTAACAGTGCAGGAGGGAGAGGCAATGAAGATAGCGGTGATCAGCTTTACCGGGGCCGGGAAAGAGTTAGCCGGCCGGATGGCAAAGAAGCTGACGGAAAACGGCCATTACTGTCAGGCAACGGCCTGGGAGAAGGGAATGAGCCTGTCTGAATGGACAAAGATGCAGTTTTCCCAGCAGGAAGCCTTGATTTTTATCGGAGCGGCCGGAATTGCGGTTCGGGCTTCGGCGCCGTTTTTGAAAGATAAGATGGAAGATCCTGCAGTCATGGCTGTGGACGAAAAAGGCCGTTTTGTAATACCACTGCTCTCCGGTCACGTAGGGGGCGGAAACCGGCTGGCATTGGAAATTGCCGCGATTACAGGAGGGCAGGCAGCTATCACGACGGCCACAGATGTAAACGGGCTGTTTGCAGTAGATGTGTTTGCTGCAGAGCACGGCATGGTTCTCTCTGACAGGGAACTGGCAAAACAGGTCTCAGCATCATTGCTGGAAGGAGAACGGCCAGGGTGGATCTGTGACTGGGGGGATTTTCCGGCGCCAAAGGGGTTCCGCCCGGGGAACGGTGAGAAGCTGACGGTATGGATCACTCTGTCGGATCTTGACCAGCAAAATTGTCTGAAGCTGATTCCCAGGGCAGCGGTTCTGGGAATCGGATGCCGGAGGGGAACGTCGAAGGAGGCTCTGGAGCAGGCTGTAGCAGCAGCATTAAACAAATATCGGATCAGTCCTCTGGCTGTAGGAACTGTGGCGACCATCGATCGGAAAAAGGATGAGCCGGGACTGAGAGAGATGGCCGTGGAGCACGGCTGGCCGATTGTTTGCTATACGGCGGAAGAGCTGGAAAGGGCAGAGGGAGACTTTACAGAGTCGCCTTTTGTCAGAAAAACAGTGGGAACCGGGAACGTCTGCCAGCGGGCGGCTGTCCTGGCTGGCGGAGAGCTGATAGGCGGGAGAATGGTATTTCCGGGAATCACCGTGGCCGTATCATTAAGAAGAAATACTTGAGATGGGAGAAATAAGTTTTGCGGCTTCTGCCGGGATATGGAGAAAAAGAATTTGACAATGAGTCCCCTTTTGCTTACAATAAATGAACATGAGAAAAACTGATTTGGGAAAAGGTGCCTGCCTTCGGGGCAGGATAATAGGGAACAGGGTGAGAATCCCTGGCGGTCCCGCCGCTGTAAGAGCGGAGTCTCATTCCGGTCCTGAAAAAACAGGTTCCAAGCCACTGGCTTTTGACATGCCGGGAAGGCGGAGTGTTGAGGCCAAGATGCTCAAGCCAGAAGACCTGCCTTTGCCCGGGACATAGAACGGCTGCGAGTGATGGCCAGGTCCGGTTGGGTCTCTGGATAGTTGTTTCAGAGACTTATTGCGTTATACTCTGCACAGGAGGGAACCAACTTTGTGCGTAGAAACGACAGATTACCGGTCCAGGAAATTGGGCCGGAATTTTTTTGTCTCGTTTTGATTCGCATATGGAGCCAGGGAGGAAAATAGGATGCCAGCAGAAACGAAGAAGAGGAACGCAATTTTGGTGGTCAGTTTTGGTACCAGCTACGAGGATACCAGAAAAAAGACGATAGATGCAATCGAGGAACGGATAGCCCGGGCATACCCGGAATGGACCGTGTACCGGGCGTGGACAAGCAGAATGATTATAAAAAAGATCCGGAACCGGGATGGCCTGCACATCGATACTGTGACAGAGGCTATGGAGAGAATGGCAAAAGACGGGATCCGGCAGGTGGTAGTTCAGCCGACCCATGTGATCAATGGGATTGAAAATGAGCAGATGATCCGGGACGCGCTGGCCTTTGAAGAAAGGTTTGAAAAAATCGTCATTGGCGCGCCTTTGCTGACCAGTGATGAAGATTCAGTCCGGGTAATCCGAACCCTGGCGGAGGAGACAGGGCCTCTTTCGCAGGGGGAGGCGGTTGTCTTTATGGGACACGGGACAACTCACTATGCCAACACTGTGTATGCGGCTCTGGATTACCGCATGAAGGATATGGGATACCCAAATTTCTTTTTGGGAACTGTGGAAGCTTACCCGTCTCTGCCTGCCTTAAAACGAAGGCTGAGAGAAGGAGGCTACCGAAGCGTGCTCTTGTGCCCGTTTATGATCGTGGCGGGGGACCATGCCAGACATGATATGGCCAGCGGGGAAGAGGATTCCTGGAAGTGCCAGTTGGAAGAGGAAGGTTATGAGATCAGATGCAGGATGAAGGGACTGGGAGAGTACCGGGGGATTCAGGAATTGTTTTTAGATCACATAGCGGATGCGTTGAAAGGGAACTAGGGAAGGCAAAAAGATGCAAATTTCTGTGGATTATAGTATAGTATAAAAAGCAGAGAGACGGCGAGGAGAAGAAAATGGAAGAGGCTTTTGTCTATCGGCATCAAAAAAAAATGCGCCGGGGTTATACCACCGGGACCTGCGCGGCTGCAGCATCAGGGGCCGCGGCGTCGATGCTGTTTTCCGGCCAAAAAATCAGTATCGTTTCCATCCAGACGCCTAAGGGGATCCGGCTTTCCCTGGAAGTAGAAGAAATTACTTCAGGGCCTGGATGGGTCTCCTGCGCTGTCCGGAAGGACGGAGGCGACGATCCGGATGTTACCCACGGAATGCTGGTGTTTGCCAGGGTTGAAATCGGAGATGATGGAGAAAAAGATGCGGGCTGGTATACTTACGGGGATAAGCCGGAGTTAAAACTGAAGGGCGGTCCGGGGGTGGGGACTGTGACGAAACCTGGTCTGGCCTGCCCGGTGGGAATGGCGGCCATCAATCCTGTTCCCCGCTCTATGATTTTCTCTCAGGCGGAGGAGGCGTGCCGCAAAGCCGGTTTTACCGGAAAGCTGCGGATCGTGATCTCGATACCAGGCGGAGAAAAACAGGCAGAGAAGACCTTTAACCCTCATCTGGGAATTGTGGGAGGACTTTCTGTTCTGGGGACGACCGGGATTGTGGAGCCAATGAGCGAAGCGGCTCTGATTGAAACGATTCGTCTGTCACTGAAGCAGACAGCAGCGCTGGGCAAGCGGGATCTGATCGTGGTTCCGGGCAATTACGGGGAGAGATTTTTAGAGAAAGTCCTTGGTCTCGATTTAAATCAGGGCGTGAAGTGTTCCAATTATATCGGGGAAACTCTGGATATGGCTGTTGAGCTGGGATTTCAAAGGCTTCTTCTGGTTGGCCACGGAGGAAAGCTGGTGAAACTGGCGGCGGGAATTATGAACACTCATTCTTCTCAGGCTGACGGGAGAAGGGAAATTCTGGCGGCGTACGGGGCGGCCTGCGGAGCTTCCCGCCGGATAACAGAAGAAATTCTCCAGGCGGCTACGGTGGACCAGGGGCTGGATTTTCTGGAGGAAGAAAACCTGCGTGAGCCGGTAATGGAGAGGATTATGGAGAGAATTGATTTCTATATCAAGAAGCGGGCAGGCGGCAGTCTTCAGGCCGAAGCGCTGCTGTTTACCAACGAGAAAGGAGTGCTTGGAATGACACCTGGAGCAGGAAAGCTGCTGGGAGAGTTCCAGGCGAACAGCGAGAAGACATGAGTGAGAATTTAAAGGATAAAAACAATGGAAGAGGGATTCTGTACGGAGTCAGTGTGGGACCGGGCGATCCGGAGCTGATGACCCTGAAGGCATGCCGGGTGATCAGGGAGAGCCAGGTGATCGCTCTCCCAAACGAATCTTTGAAGGACTGTGTGGCGTATCAGATTGCAGTTCAGGCGGTTCCCGAGATCAGGGAAAAGGAGATTCTGTGTCTGCCTATGCCGATGACAAAAGACCAGAAGGTTCTGGAGCAGTGCCACAGGGAAGCGGCGAACCGGATCCGGGAAAGGTTAGAGGAGGGAAAGAACGTTGCCTTTCTCACTCTGGGAGACGCTACGATCTACTCTACCTGCCTTTACGTTTACGAGAAAGTAAAAGCAGCAGGAGAAAAGACTGAGATTGTCAGCGGCGTTCCCTCCTTCTGCGCTGCAGCAGCCAGGCTAGATACAGCCCTGGTGAGCGGGGCGGAGGAACTGCATATCCTTCCGGCTACCTATCAGATTGAGAAAGGAATGGAGCTGGATGGGGTGAAGGTTCTGATGAAAGCCGGAAAGAAAGTGGCAAAAGTCAAAGCTCTGCTGACGGAAGAAGGGAGAAATGTTCAGGGTGTAAAGTGCTGTGGAATGCCGGGGGAGAAGATTTACCGATCAGCGGAGGAGATTGATGAAGATGCAGGGTACTATTCCCTGTTTATCGTTTCATAGACGGACGCCCCATATGACGCAAAAGCATTTCCCAGTTTTATTTGATAAGAGATGAGGATAGATATATGGTTTATATTGTAGGAGCAGGACCGGGGGCTGAGGATCTGATTACGGTGAGAGGGGCCAGGCTTTTGAAGGAGGCAGATGTGGTGATCTACGCAGGCTCTCTGGTAAATCCGGGTCTGCTGAAAGAAACAAAGTCCGGATGCAGGATCTACAACAGCGCCGTTATGACGTTGGAGGAAGTGGTGGAAACGGTCAAAAATGCAGAGAAAAACGGATTGATGACGGTTCGCCTTCACACAGGGGATCCCTGCCTTTACGGGGCTGTCCGGGAACAGATGGATGCGTTTGAAAGCCTGGGGATACCGTATGAGGTCTGCCCCGGGGTATCCTCATTCTGCGGAGCAGCGGCAGCTCTGAAAATGGAATACACCCTTCCTGGGATCACACAGAGTACAGTGATCACCAGGATGGCTGGAAAGACGCCGGTTCCGGAGAGAGAGAGTATACGGGCCTGGGCGGCTCACAGATCTACTATGGTAATCTTTCTGAGTGCAGGTCTTTTGGGAGAACTGAGCAGGGAACTGATTGCCGGAGGATATGAGAAGACGGACCCTGCGGCTATTGTATATAAGGCGACCTGGCCAGAAGAAAAGGTTGTGCGGTGTACAGTGGAGGAACTGGAGGAGGCGGCCGCAAGCGCCGGAATAAAAAAGACGGCCTTGATTATTGTAGGCCCGGCGGCGGCTCAGACCGGATATGACCGTTCTCTGCTGTACCATCCGAATTTTTCTACAGAGTACCGCAAGGGGAGAATGGATGAGAAAGGAGAGCTGTGATGGCTGGAAAATTGTATGTGGTAGGAATTGGCCCTGGATCCTATGAGGATATGACCATTCGGGCCGCCAAGATTTTGCAGGAGAGCCAGGTGATCGCCGGATATACGGTGTACGTGGATCTGATCAGGGAACAATTGGGGGACAAAGAGTTTCTGGCTACTCCCATGAAACAGGAGGTGGACCGGTGCAGGGCAGCTCTTGCGAAAGCGGCTGAAGGGAAGCAGGTGGCAATGGTCTGCAGCGGGGATCCCGGAATCTATGGGATGGCAGGCCTTGTGCTGGAGTTGGCCGGGGATTATCCGCAGGTGGAGATTGAGATCGTTCCGGGGGTTACGGCTGCCTGTACGGGGGGCGCTTATCTGGGGGCGCCTTTGATTCATGATTTTGCAGTGATCAGCCTCAGCGATCTGCTGACGCCAATGGAAACGATCGAAAAGCGGGTACGGGCTGCGGCCGCAGCCGATTTCGTCCTGTGCATTTATAATCCTTCCAGCAAAAAGAGAGCAGATTACTTAAAGCGGGCCTGCGGATGGATTTTGGAAAGCCGACGGCCGGAAACCGTCTGCGGCCTGGCCAGGAATGTCGGACGGGAGGGACAGTCTGTGGAGGTTCTGACGCTGAAAGAGCTGGCTGAAAGAGAAACAGACATGTTTACCACTGTCTTTATCGGAAATTCCCAGACCAGGGCCTTGGAGGGACGCATGGTAACTCCCAGGGGATACCGGTATGAGTAGAATCTTGATTTTTGCCGGGACTACAGAGGGGAGATTGCTGGCAGAACGGATGGACGCTTTAGAAGAAGACGCTCTGGTATCTGTGGCTACGGAGTACGGGGAGGAAATCCTTCCGGATTTTGCTTTTGTGAGGGTGCGCCGGGGACGACTGGATCAGAGGGAGATGCTATCTCTGATCCGGGAAGAGGGGATTCTGGCGGTTATTGATGCGACTCATCCCTACGCGTCAGAAGTCACCCGGCAGATCCGAGGCGCCTGTCATGAGGCCGGGATTCCGGTAATTCGCTGTCTGAGGAACCAGGGATTGAAGCAGGGATCCCTTTTCAATGGCAGCAACGTCAGACGGTTCCCGAATTTGAAAGCAGGGATTTCCTGGCTGGAAGAGCAGAAAGGAAATATTCTGGCAGTGACAGGGAGCAAAGAGCTGGAGGAATACGCCGCTCTGTCACAGTTTCAGGAACGGGTCTTTGCCAGGGTCCTTCCCACCGCCCAGGCGGTGGAAACCTGCCGCGGTCTGGGCCTGTCCGGGAAGCATATTATTGCGGTTCAGGGACCGTTTTCTGTGAAACTGAACCAGGCAATGATAGAAGAATACGGCTGCCGTTTTCTGGTGACCAAAGACGGCGGGCCGGAGGGTGGAATGTCCGAGAAGCTGGAGGCTGCCGCCAGAGCGGGGATTACAACAGTGGTAATTGACAGGCCTTTCAGTGAAAGCGGATTGACAGTAGATGAGGTGATGGACTGGTATGGAAGACAAATGTGGAAGCAGACTGGCGAAGAAAAGGAAGGCTTATCTGATTGGAATCGGAATGGGAGCCAGGGATCAGCTTACCCGCCAAGGTGAAACCTGCATTTGGCAGGCGCAGGCTGTGGCAGGGGCCAAGCGCCCGCTGGAAAGCGTCCGTGAGTTTCTGGAGGGAAAAGAGGTTCTGGTTTCTTATCAGGGCGAGGAGATTGCCCGGTGGCTTTCCGGCTTTTCCCAAGTAGACACAGCGGCGGTGGTATTCTCTGGAGATACAGGGTTCTACAGCGGGGCGGCGAAGGTAAAAGCAGCTCTGGAGCATGAGGGGTGGGAGGTCCGGCTGATTCCGGGGATTTCTTCTCTCTCTTATCTGGCCGCCAGGGCGGGAATTCCCTGGCAGGATGCAGAGATCGTAAGTCTTCACGGAAGAGAAGAAAACTACCTGGAAAAAATTCGGAACAATCCCGTATGCTTTTTCTTGCTGGGCGGAAAGACAACACCTTTCTCTGTATGCAGGGAGCTGAGAGACGCAGGGCTGGGCAACCGAAGAATCGTATTTGGCTCTTATCTGTCCTATCCTCAGGAGAACATACTGGAGGGGACAGCGGAGTTCCTTTTGAATGAAAAGAATGTTCAACTGGAGGAGTTTTCGGCCCTTTGCTGCGCCCTGGTGTTTGGAGATGCCCGCAAGGCGAATCCGATGTCCGGGATCCGGGCGTTTTCCCTGAGGGACGAGGACTTTATCCGGGGGAAAGTTCCCATGACAAAGGCGGAGATCCGAACCCTTTGCCTGGCAAAGCTGGCTCTGGAGCCGGGCGATGTGGTATACGACATCGGAGCCGGGACAGGTTCGGTATCCATTGCGGCAAAGCTGGCGTTGCAGGGGATAGGCGGCCAGGTCTGGGCAGTAGAGAAAAATCCGGAGGCCATCGCATTAATTCGGGCCAACCAGAGAAAATTCCTTCCGGAAGACTCAGATTTTCACGTTGTGGAGGGAGCGGCTCCGGAATGTCTGGAGGGCCTTCCGGCTCCAAGCTGCGCGTTTATCGGAGGCTCCGGAGGGAATCTGACAGAGATCATAGAGAGTCTTTTGAGAAAAAATCCCAATGTCCGGATTGTCATCAGCGCCATTACCCTTGAGACTCTGGCTTTGGCCGTGGAAGCATCCAGGAGATGGCAGTTTGAAGAGAGCCAGATCATCCAGGCGGGGATTTCGCAGGCGGAGAAGATCGGGCGGTACCATATGCAGAAGGCTCAGAATCCAATCTATCTGATCACACTGGCAAATCACCCAGAGGGAGGGGCGCTATGAGAAAACTGATGATTGCGGCTCCTAAAAGCGGATCCGGAAAGACAATCCTGACCTGCGGCCTGCTGGAAGTGTTTAAGAAAAAATTTGTGCCGGTGGCTTCTTTTAAATGTGGTCCGGACTATATTGATCCGCTGTTTCACAAAAAAATTCTGGGCCAGGAAAGCCGGAACCTGGACAGCTTTTTTGAGGATCCGGATGGACTCCGGGAAGTATTTTTGCAAGGGACAGAGGGAAAAGAAGAAGGGCTGGCCCTGATAGAGGGAGTTATGGGGTATTTTGACGGACTGGGCGGAACCAGTCCTCAGGCAAGTGCCTGGGATGTCGCCGGGATTCTGGATTGTCCGGTCATTCTGGTAGTGGATGCAAAGGGCGCCAGCCTGTCCCTGATTCCTCTGATCAAGGGCTTTTTGGACTACCAGCCGGCAGGATACGACAGGAGAGGCCCTGGGATTGCGGGGATTATTTTAAACCGGGTATCGCCTATGATATACACTGGATTAAAAGAAACCCTGGAGAGAGAACTGGGAGTTCCTGTAGCAGGCTACATACCGCCCCTGGATTTCCTGAAAATTGAAAGCCGCCATCTGGGGCTTATTCTTCCGGATGAGATCGCAGATATCCAGTTCCAGATCCGCCGGCTGGCCGGGATTTTGGAAGAGACTTTGGATATTGGCCTTCTTTTGGAGATTTCTCAACGGTATACCTCTCAATTTGAAAATGGACGAATTTTAAGAAACGAAGCGATACATAAACCGGGGACTGCTTTCCATCTGGGAATCGCAAAGGATGAAGCCTTCTGTTTTTACTATAGAGAAAACCTGCAGGCGATGGAAAAGGCTGGGGGAATTCTGACAGAGTTCTCCCCGCTTCACGATAAAGAACTGCCTGATGGTTTGGATGGCCTGCTTTTGGGCGGAGGCTATCCGGAGCTTTATGCGGATAAGCTGGCGGAGAACGAAACCATGAGAATGAGCATCCGGAAAGCAGCAGAATCCGGAATGCCTATCCTGGGGGAATGCGGCGGCTTTTTGTATTTATTAGAAAATTTAAAGACTGAGGATGGACACATATTTCCCATGGCAGGAGTTTTTTCCGGGGAATCCGGGAAAGGGCAGAGGCTTGGAAATTTCGGCTATCTGACTCTGACTGCTGAGGAGGACCTGCCATTTCTAAAAAAGGGAATGAGCATGAAAGGCCATGAATTCCACTACTGGCAGACAAACGATCAGGGGGCAGGAGCCTGTGCCAGAAAACCGGCAGGAAACAAGGAGTGGCTCTGCATGAGAAACTATAAAAATACTCTGGCAGGCTTTCCGCACCTGTATTACCGGTCCTGTCCGGAGTTTATAGCCGAATTTGCCCGCTGCTGCCGGGATTACCGGATGGGAAGGATATAGGAGGAAGGAAATGACATTAAAGGAAGCGGTTTCTATGGATATCCGTCTGGATGAAGAGGCCATGGAAAGGGCAAAACGAAACTGGGACAGCATTGCAAAACCTTTGGACAGCCTGGGACTTTTGGAGAAGGCGATCATCCGAATCGCCGGGATTGGGGGAACGCCGGAGATAGATCTCTCCAAAAAAGCTGTGGCGATTTTCTGCGGAGATAACGGAATCGTCTCTGAGGGTGTGACTCAGACAGGGCAGGAAGTGACTGCGGTGGTGACTGAAAATTTTTCAAGAGGAGAAAGCTGCGTATGTCTGATGGCAAAGGAGGCCGGAGCCTATGTGCTGCCTGTGGACCTGGGAGTGGCCGGACGGCTGAAGGGGGCGGTTTGTGAGTTTCCTCTGTCCATACCGGAAGAAAAAAGGCATGTTCTGTATCCGATCTGGGACCGCAAGCTGGCTTTGGGAACGAAAAATTTCCTGGAAGGACCTGCTATGACAAGGAAGCTTACGATAAAGGCAGTGGAGTGCGGAATGGAGACAGCAAGGCTTCTAAAAGAAAGGGGCTTTCGGATTATTGCGGCAGGTGAGATGGGCATTGGCAATACGACTACCAGCAGTGCAGTGAGCGCCGTATTGCTGGGAATGGATCCCAGGGAGGTCACCGGTCGGGGGGCAGGCCTGAGCCGGGAAGGATTGGAGAGAAAAATTGCCGTCATCCGGGAAGGAATCGAAAAAAACCGGCCGGACAGACAGGATGCCATCGACGTTCTTTCCAAGGTAGGAGGCTTTGATCTGGCAGGTTTGGCAGGTCTTATGATCGGAGGGGCGGTTTACAGAATTCCTGTCATTTTGGACGGATTTATCACCGGCGCGGCAGCTTTGGCGGCAGTGGCAATCTGTCCTGCGGTTAGAGAGTTTATTCTGGCATCCCACGTCTCTGCGGAGCCGGCCGGAGCCATGGTACTGGAAAGGCTGGGACTGGAACCTGTGATCCACGGCCGCATGTGCCTGGGAGAGGGGACAGGAGCAGTGGCCTTGCTGCCTCTGCTGTCAATGGCGGAGACGGTTTATCGGAATATGAGCACGTTTCAAGAGATTGAAATAAAGGAGTATCAGCATTTTCTATGATTACTGTCATTACAGGGGGGAGCGGCAGCGGAAAATCTGAATATGCGGAGTCCGTTTTGCTTGCCACAAAAGTTGCTTATCAGTATTATCTGGCCACCATGGAAGTTTTTGGGGAAGAAGACCAGAAAAAAGTAGAACGCCATAAAAAACTCAGGGAAGGCAAGGGATTTGCTGCCATAGAACGGCCGAGAGATCTGGCCGGCGTGGATTTTCAGAGTCCCTGGGAGGAGACCGCCGTGCTGGTAGAGTGTATCGGCAACCTGACGGCCAATGAGTTTTTTGCCCAGGGCCGGGCAGCTACCAGAGAGGAAGAAATGCTTTTGGAAGCGAAGATCGTCCACGGTATAGGCGTGCTGGCTTCCCAGGCAAAGTTTCTTGTCATTGTGACCAATGAGGTGTTTTCTGACGGAGAAGAGTACTCGGCTGAAACGACAGAATATATGAGAATGCTGGGGAGAATGAACCAGAAGCTTTTTGCCATGGCTGACAGGGTAGTGGAAGTGGTCTGCGGGATTCCGGTAGTATTAAAAGGAGACGAAACATGAATGTCTGGTATTCGTTTTTAATTGCTTTTGCTATGTATTCCAGGATTCCCGTGCCTACAGTAGAGTGGACGAAAGAGAGAATGCGCTACGTGATGTGCTTCTTTCCGTTTGTCGGGTTGGCGGAAGGATTATTCCTGTACCTGTGGCTGCTGATATCCAATGGATTGGAATTTAGCTCCGGCGCTGCCGGACTGATCGGTGCTGCCGTTCCTCTGATTGTTACCGGAGGAATTCATCTGGACGGATTTTTAGACACCATGGACGCGCTGGGATCCTATGGCAGCAGAGAAAAAAAGCTGGAGATTATGAAGGACCCACACACAGGCGCTTTTGCAGTCATAAGCTGTGCGGGATATCTCATCTGCTATGCGGGGCTTCTGGCGGAGATCTCTCAGACGGCGGTTCTGGATTATAAGATGGGCGCTGTCCTGGCCGCGGTTTGCTTTATGGAGAGGGCGTTTTCCGGTTTGTCGGTGGCCTTGTTCCCCTGTGCTAAAGATACTGGTCTGGCGGCCGCTTTCGCAGACAGTGCAGAGAAAAGGATGGTCAGCAGAGTACTGGTTGTGTGGCTGGTCGGAGGAACTGCCGCTTTGTGGTTTTTTGGAGGCGCGGCAGGGCTGTTTACCGCAGCCGGTCAGGTACTGGTTTTTGTGTGGTATTACTGGTTTTCCCAAAAGAAGTTTGGCGGGATTACAGGAGATGTGGCAGGCTTTTATTTGCAGGTCTGTGAGATGGTCAGTTTGTGGATATTGGTAATAGGAATGAAGGTGATAGGATGATTTTGGTTATCGGAGGCGCTTTCCAGGGAAAACGGAAATTTGCGGAACAGCGTATGGCACAGTTGGGAGTAGGGAAGCCTGTATGGAGCGACGGACAAACGGCTGCCTGGGAAGAGTACTGTGAGGCAGAGTGGAAGATGGGACTTCCCTGTATGATAAAACGCAGAATGGAGACCGAAGGCGACCATTTTTCTGCTGAAAAATTCGTTTTGGACTTGTGCGGGAAAGCCGATGTCCAGGTTATTGTTTCAGAGGAAATTGGATCCGGGATCGTTCCGATGGACGCTTTTTTGCGGGCCTGGAGAGAAGAGACAGGGAGGATCCAGTGCAGTTTGGCATCTCAGGCCGGCGAAGTATGGCGGGTTGTAGGCGGCATTGGGCAGCGGATCAAATAGAATGTGATAGAAGGATTGTAAAGACTGATGAGAGAGACGGCGCTGGCATTGCTGCTTGGAATGGCATTGGATCTGCTTTTAGGAGATCCTCATTTTATATACCATCCGGTCAGGGCGATAGGATGGCTGATTCAAAAAACGGAAGATTTGCTGAGAAGGGTTATGAAGTGCTCTGCGGAGGCCGGCAAAAACGGAGAAAATTTCCAAAAAAGAGAACTTACTGCCGGAGTTTTTCTGGTGATAATCGTAACGGCTGTATCGGTATCCGTGCCCTGGTTGATCCTGGAAGGGGCTTCCTATGTGGACCCGAAACTGTCTCTGCTTCTCAAGACTGTATTTTGTTACCAGCTTTTGGCTGCAAAGAGTCTGTATGCGGAGAGCAGGAAAGTAGAAAAAGCTTTGGAACAGGGGGATATTGAAAAGGCCAGACAGGCAGTGGCTATGATCGTTGGAAGGGATACTGACCGGCTGGATCGGGATGGAATTGCAAGGGCGGCAGTGGAAACGGTGGCGGAAAATACGTCAGACGGAGTAATTGCCCCTTTTGTCTATATGGCTATTTTCGGCCCTGTTGGAGGTTTTTTCTATAAAGCAGTGAATACCATGGATTCTATGGTAGGATACAAAAATGAGAGATATCTCTACTTTGGCCGGGCGGCTGCAAAACTGGATGATCTCTGTAACTTTATTCCAGCGCGCCTTACGGCTCTATTCATGACCGGGGCAGCATTTCTGCTGAGATATGACGGGAAAAACGCCTGGAAGATCTATAAACGGGACCGGTACTGTCATGCCAGCCCCAATTCTGCTCACGGTGAGGCTGTCTGCGCCGGAGCCCTTCATCTGAGGTTGGCGGGGAATGCGTGGTATTTTGGAAAACTTTATGAGAAGCCAAGTATCGGCGATCCGGATCGGGAGATCGAGCCACAGGACATCCGGAGGACAGGGAGACTCATGTTCGGAGCAGAGGGAATAGCGGCAGTGATTTTGCTGGCCATTGAACTGGCAGCGGCAGTATGGATCTGAAAGAAAAGGAGGCATTTATGGAATATCAGCATGGCGGCGATATCTACAGTCAAAAGATTTCTATGGACTATTCGGTGAGCCTAAATCCTCTGGGGCTGCCGGAAGGGGTAAAAAATGCGGTAAAGGAGGCTGCTGAAAACTGTTCCTGTTACCCGGACAGCGAATCGCGGAGCCTCACCAAGGCTCTGGCAGAGTTCTGGTGCATTCCTCAGGATACGGTTATCTGCGGAAATGGGGCGGCGGATCTGATTTTTAATCTGGTTTTGGCCTTAAAACCTGGACAGGCGGTAATCCCTATTCCGACTTTTTCCGAATACGCCCAGGCACTTCGGAGTGTGGGATGTCGGATTGAAGAATTTGTTATGGAAGAAAAGGCGGGATTTGCTCTGGACACGGATAAATTTTGCCGGTTCTTAGAAAAAAACGGCGACTCTCTTCAAATGGCTTTTCTGTGCAATCCCAATAATCCTACAGGATTGACGGTTCCCAGGACAGGGATAGAAAGAATCATGCAGATCTGTGAAGACAGGGGGATCCTCCTGGTTGTAGATGAGTGTTTCTGCGAATTCTTGGACGATTCCAGCGAGATCTCTGCGGTTCCCCTCATTCCGCGGTACAGAAACTTATTTATTTTAAAAGCTTTTACAAAGACTTATGCCATGGCAGGCCTTCGGCTTGGCTATGGAATCTGCAGAAATGAAGCTCTGCTGGAGCGGATGAAGCAGGTGCGCCAGCCTTGGCCCGTATCTTCTGTGGCCCAGGCGGCCGGAATAGTGGCGCTGAAAGAAGAAGCATATGTGGCTGATGCCAAAATGCTGATAGAAGAGGAACGCCGCTTTTTAAGGGAAGGCCTGGAATCCCTGGGATTTAGGGTCTGGGACTCTCAGGCCAATTACCTGTTTTTTAAGGATGTACGCAGAGTGCCGGAACGAGAACTGTTCCAGGCGCTCTTAGAAAAAGGAATCCTGATTCGCTCCTGCGCCAACTATTCCGGGCTTTCGGGCAGATACTACAGAATCGGCGTAAAATCCAGAGAAGAGAACCAGGAGCTTCTGAATGCCATGAAACTTTGCCTGGCGTCGAAGGAGGTATTGTAAATGGCAAAAGCAATCATGATACAGGGCACGATGTCCAATGCCGGCAAGAGTCTGCTGGCTGCCGGGCTGTGCCGGATTTTCAAGCAGGACGGTTATCGGGTGGCGCCTTTTAAAGCGCAGAATATGGCGCTGAATTCCTGCATTACGAAGGAAGGCCTTGAGATGGGAAGAGCCCAGGCTGTCCAGGCAGAAGCGGCGGGAATTGAGCCGTCAGCAGATATGAATCCTATTTTGTTAAAACCGTCCAGCGATACCGGTTCTCAGGTGATCGTGTGCGGAACTCCGATAGGAAATATGGAGGCAAAGGCGTATTTCTCTTATAAAAAGAATCTGATTCCTGAGATTAAGGCGGCCTATGAAAGGCTGTCTTCCAGTTATGATATTATTGTAATAGAAGGAGCAGGAAGTCCTGCGGAGATCAATTTGAAAAAGGACGACATTGTCAATATGGGAATGGCGGAGATGGCGGATGCCCCGGTTCTTCTGGTTGGAGATATTGACCGGGGCGGCGTTTTTGCCCAGCTTTACGGTACCGTTTTGCTGTTGGAAGAGAAGGAAAGAGCGCGGGTCAAAGGACTGATTCTCAATAAATTCCGGGGTGACAAGACCATATTGGATCCGGGAATCGAGATGTTGGAGAAACTGTGCAAAATCCCCACAGTGGGAGTGGTGCCTTACATGGACGTAAGGATTGAGGATGAAGACAGTCTCAGCAGCTTCTTAGAGGGGGCCGGCAGCCCGGAAACGGCGAAGGTGGATATTGCAGTGATCCGTTTTCCGAAGATTTCAAACTTTACCGACTTTGGCGCATTTGCCTGTATTCCGGGGGTCAGGATTCGTTTCATCACCAGTACAGGAGAGCTGGGAAATCCAGATATGGTGATCCTGCCAGGGACAAAGAGCACTGTGGCGGATCTTTTATGGATGCGGCAAAACGGGCTGGAGGCTGCAATTTTGAAGCTGGCAGACAGGCAGGTTCCCATCTGGGGGATCTGTGGAGGCTACCAGATGCTGGGAGAACGGCTGGAGGACCCCCAGACTGTAGAGTCCCCCAACGGGAGTGTCAGGGGAATAGGGCTTCTTCCTCTGGCCACTGTTTTTGAGCAAGAAAAAGTTAGGACCCGGGTGACGGGAGCGTTTGGGGAGATGGATGGAATCTTTTCGGAACTGACCGGGAAAAATGTGGAAGGTTATGAGATCCATATGGGGAGAACCTGGATCAATCGGGAGGAAGGCATCGTCGATACAGCCAGAATCAGGGACGGGATCCCGGAAATTTGCCGTCCTACTGTGTATGTGATGGAGTGCCAATCGAATTCCAAACGGGTAAAAACAGACGGTTACAGCAGAGGAAATGTTTATGGATCTTATGTTCACGGGATTTTTGATTCTGAGGAGGCTGCCGGGATCGTGGCGGCGGCTTTGATGAAAAGAAAAGGATTGACCGACGTGGCGGCTGAAAGGCTAGACTACCGGGCATATCGGGAAAGCCAGTATGATAAGCTGGCTGAAAAACTCAGAGAAAATCTTGATATGGAAGAAATTTACAAAATTCTTGAAAAAGGAGCACAAGATGGTAAGGCAGAAGATTGAGCTGGAGCAGGTGCTTCCGGCAGAGATTGAGAAAAGAAGCTTTGAGATCATTGAAGAAGAGCTGGCGGCAGCGGGAAAACGGTTAGATCCGGAAAATGAGCTGGTGATTAAACGGGCCATCCACACGACCGCGGATTTTGACTATGCGGATAACCTGGTTTTTTCTCCGGGAGCTGTGAGAAAAGGAACCCAGGCTCTTCGGTCCGGGGCCGCCATTGTGACTGATACCCGCATGGCCTGGTCCGGGATCAATAAGGAGAAGCTGAAATCCCTGGGAGGGGAAGCGTTCTGCTTTATGGCGGATGAGGACGTGAAAAATGAGGCTGGAAAAAATGGGGTCACACGGGCTGTGGCCAGCATGGATAAGGCAGCCCGCCTGTTCGGATCAGAAGAATGGCCGGTGATCTTTGCTGTGGGAAATGCTCCCACAGCCCTGGTGCGTCTCTATGAGCTGATCAGGGAGGGAAAAATTCGTCCATCCCTGATCATTGGCGTCCCTGTTGGCTTTGTCAATGTGGTTCCATCAAAAGAGCTGATTCTCACCCTGGAGGAGATTCCTTTTATCGTAGCCAGGGGGCGAAAAGGCGGGAGCAATGTTGCTGCCGCCATCTGCAATGCGCTGATTTATCAGATCTGAGTTTTGCCCTGACTTAACCGGCTGTTCTGGAACTCGCCGGAAAACGTCAC
The DNA here is from genome assembly GCA_904395885.1 of uncultured Lachnospiraceae bacterium. GTDB lineage: Bacteria > Bacillota > Clostridia > Lachnospirales > Lachnospiraceae > UMGS1370. The sequence continues at coordinate 16,883 of CAJFOF010000032.1, read as the reverse complement.
ATCCCGCCCGAACCACTGGGGCGGGGTGAAATTTCTGGCCTCTTCTTCTGATTCAAATTCTACCTCTGCCAATATCAGCCCATCGTAGATTCCGCGAAAGATATCCAGTTCAATGGTGTATTCCCGACCCTGAGAAAAGGGAATCTGGTAGCGGCGTTTCGTCAGGACGATTCCGTCAGCTTTTGCAATCAGGTGTTCGTAGGATGCCTGATCTAAAGGAAGATTATATTCCTCCCTTGCCAGCAGACCCTTGCCTTTATAGGTGAGATAATAGGAATCTCCGTCTTTTCTGACCCTGACTACGGGATCGGTATTGAGGTAGCCCTGTTCTATTTCGCGGAAAGAATATTCCGCAAGGCGATCCGGAAGGTCTTTTACTAAAAATTTGCGTTCTATTTCCACGACATCTGTCTCCTGTCTTGATTTTCTTCAGCCTTCATATATGGTGGTATCGCTGCAAGCGACATGTTCATTTCATAGCAATTATAAAAAAGAATCTCCCCTTTTACAAGAGGGGATTTTGTGCTATACTAGTCCCGTCAGTGATGACAGAAAGTGAGGAAAATTATGACAGGTTGGACGAGAGCGGAATTAAAAAGCAGAGCAAAAGGCTGCCTGAGGATCTATTACTGGCCGGCTTTTGCAGTGTCCCTGATCCTTGCTGTGGTCACAGGAGGATGGACCAGCGGCAGCAGCGCAGGCGGCGGCACCGGGGAGGGATACATAGGCGGCAGCTTTGAACTGAGCCTTCCCGAGCTTTTAGGCATTTTGATGGTGCTGGTCAGCATGCTGCTGATCATCATAGCGGTGGCCGCGGTTGTTCAGATTTTTATCGGCAATCCCCTGCAGGTGGGCGGATGGAGATTTTTCATGGAGAGCCGGGCAAGACAGGAATCAGCCGGCATTGGCCGTGTTTTCTGGGCTTTCAGTGGAGGAAAGTATGGCAATGTGGTGAAGATTATGTTCCTGCGGGATGTAAAGACGCTTTTGTGGTCTCTTCTGCTGGTCGTGCCGGGGATTATTAAGGGGTATGAATACCGGATGATTCCTTTGATCCTTTCCGAAAATCCGGACATGGATTCGAGGGAGGCATTTGCCCTGAGCCGGGAAATGATGAACGGAAACAAATGGGCGGCCTTTGTGCTGGATCTCTCCTTTTTGGGGTGGGAGATCCTGGCAGTGATTGCGGGGGCCATTCTGGGATTCCTGATGCCGTTTTTCTTTGGGGATCGTGGTTATGATTCCCATTCTGTTTCTTTTTCCATATATTAATGCGACTGAGGCAGAGCTGTACGGCTATTTCAGAAGCCGCTGCGGCCGGTCAGATTTAAGAGGGTACGGCGTACCGGAAGTATATAACAGTGATGGCTCCTGGTGGAATGGGTAATACCGTTATTTTCAGGAAATGTAAAAGATGCTGAGGACAGCAGAATGGAGGTTATTATGGCAAAGGTATTTGCATTTTTAGCTACTGGCTCTGAAGAAGTAGAGAATCTGGCAGTTGTGGATGTGCTGGTCAGAGCGGGGATCGAAGTGAAATTAGTTTCTGTGACAGGCGACCGGGAGGTGGTGACTTCCCATAATGTCCACATTGTGACGGATGCTGTTTTTGAGGAAGTGGACTGCAGGGAGGCAGATGTCCTGTTTATTCCAGGCGGCCTTCCGGGGACGACCAACATGATGGCCCACGAGGGTCTGTGCGCTGCTTTGAAGGAGGCTGCTCAGTCGGGCAGAAGAGTGGCGGCTATCTGTGCTGCCCCCAGTGTACTGGGACAGCTTGGTCTGCTGGAGGGAAAACAGGCCACCTGCTACCCTGGCTTTGAAGACCAGCTTAAGGGCGCATCCTATACCCGGACCGGCGTGGTGACAGACGGAAATGTTACGACGGCCAGAGGGCTTGGATATGCCCTGGATCTGGGACTGGAGTTGGTGCGCCTGCTGCAGGGCGAAGAAAAGGCGGCAAAGATTAAAGCTGCAATTCAGTACGATCAGTTTTGATGAAAAAGATCAGGAGGAGAGACTATGCTGGACAGAAAAGTGGCACAGTTGTTAAATGAACAGGTAAATAAAGAATTCTATTCCGCTTACTTGTATCTGGATTTTTCTAATTACTATTATCAGGAAGGGTTGGACGGTTTTGGCAACTGGTATAAAATCCAGGCTCAGGAAGAACGGGACCATGCGATGCTTTTTATCCAATATCTTCAGAATAACGGGGAGCCGGTTGTACTGGATGCCATTGCAAAACCGGAAGCAGTGCTTGACAGCTTAAAGACTCCGCTGACAGAGGGACTGAAGCATGAACAGTATGTGACCAGCCTGATTCATACAATCTACGGAGCGGCCCATGAAGTGAAAGATTTCCGCACAGTCCAGTTCTTAGACTGGTTTGTAAAGGAGCAGGGGGAAGAGGAAAAGAACGCAGAGGATCTGATTAAAAAATACGAATTGTTTGGCGGAGATCCCAAGAGCCTTTATATGTTAAACAGCGAGCTGGCCGCTCGGGTGTATACGGCTCCGTCTCTGACTTTATAGAAGCTGATGACTGGTGGATAATTGAGAATGCCATGGAAAACGGATTCCTCGGAGTCCGTTTTCTTGTTCCATAGGAAACTGCGTTTCCAATGGAACAAAAACGCTCCGCGGGATGCGCGCTCGCGCGAAGTGGAAATTTGCCGCTAAAGCGACCGCGCTCGGCGCGAGAGTTCCGCAAACGGAACTCTTTGTTCCATTGGCGGTAGAACTCTGTACAGGAGAGCAAGTTACTCAGGGGTATTATAACAAATTGCAAGGAGAGAGAAAAATGGCAATAGAACGGGTGAGAACGTATTTTCAGAAATTTGGAATGGAAGACAAAATATTGGAATTTGATGTTTCTTCTGCCACAGTGGAACTGGCTGCCAAAGCAGTGGGATGCGCTCCGGAGCGAATTGCAAAGACCATGTCTTTTGAGCTGGCTGACGGCTGCATTCTGATCGTAGCGGCGGGAGATGCAAGGATCGACAACGGGAAGTATAAACAGACTTTCCACACGAAAGCAAAAATGGTGCCGGCCGATAAAGTAGAGGAAAAAATCGGCCACAGTGTGGGGGGAGTGTGTCCTTTTGGAATTAATCCCGGTGTGAAGGTCTATCTGGATGAGTCATTAAAACGTTTTCAGACCGTATTTCCGGCCTGCGGGAGCAGCAACAGCGCCATTGAACTGACCATTGAGGAGCTGGAGCGATTATCGGGAAGCAAAGACTGGGTGGATGTATGCAAGAACTGGCAAGGGACGGTGACAGAAAGTGAGCGAAAAGGTAAATGATTTTTCCAAGGGCAGTCTGGTGGGAAATATCCTGAAATTGGCTCTGCCTATGACGCTGGCGCAACTGATCAATGTCCTGTACAGTATTGTTGACCGGATCTATATCGGTATGATCCCGGAAAATTCCACCTTATCTCTTACGGGAATTGGGCTCTGTCTTCCGATTGCTTCTATGGTGATGGCCTTTGCCAACCTGTTCGGAATGGGAGGCGCTCCGCTTTGCTCGATTGAGCGGGGCAGAGGAAATGAAAAAGAAGCGGAAGCGATCATGGGTAATTCTTTTACTCTGATGCTGGTTTTCGGCGTGGCCCTGACTGTGTTGGGATTGATTTTTAAACGCCCTATGTTGTATCTGTTTGGAGCCAGTGACTCGACTTACTTCTATGCAGACCAATATGTGACAATCTATCTTTTGGGAAGTATTTTTGTTATGGTTGGGCTGGGTATGAACAGCTTCATAAATTCTCAGGGATTTGGCGGAACCGGAATGATGACAGTTCTTCTTGGGGCTATTGCCAACATGATTTTGGATCCGATTTTTATTTTCGTGTTTGGAATGGGAGTTCAGGGAGCAGCGTTGGCGACGATTATTTCTCAGGGCCTTTCCGCTGCGTGGATCATTAGGTTCCTTACCGGCCCCAAAACGATTTTGAAGCTGAAATTCAGCCAGATGCGGCTGAGAGCAAAGCGGGTCTGGTCTATTGTCGGCCTGGGTATGTCAGGCTTTACAATGTCTGTGACAAACAGTCTGGTGCAGATTATGTACAATGCCAGTCTGCAGACTTATGGCGGTGATCTGTATGTGGGCATCATGACTGTCATTAACTCGATCCGGGAAGTAATCAGTATGCCAGTCAGCGGAGTGACGAACAGCGCACAGCCGGTTATGGGCTACAATTACGGGGCAGGTGAGTACAGGAGAGTCCGACAGGCGATTACCTTCACCTCAATTGTATCGGTTGTCTATACAGTGGCTGTCTGGGCAGCAGTACATACTTTTCCGGAATTTTTTATTCGGATTTTCAATCGTGACATAGATCTGATCCAGGCGGGGGTCCCGGCCATGCAGATCTATTATTTCGGATTTTTTATGATGTCACTTCAGTTTGCCGGTCAGTCGGTTTTTGTTGCTCTGGGAGAGGCGAAAAAGGCAGTTTTTTTCTCCATTTTCCGAAAAGTGATTATTGTGATCCCACTGATCTTGATTCTTCCGTCCGTTGGCGGCCTCGGAACAGATGGAATCTTTATGGCGGAGCCAATCTCTAATTTTATCGGGGGAGTTGCCTGCTTTGGGACAATGATGCTAACGGTGTGGCCAATGCTGGTAAAAAAAGAAAAAGAAAGGAAAGGTCAGACACTATGAAAGTGATTTCTAAAGAACATATTACCCATGTGCTGTCAAAGGAGAATCCTCCCTGCGAAACTATCCAGTCAGGGGAAATTGTGGCGTTTGAGACATACGACTGCTTTACCAATCGCTTTATTCCGGAAGGAACAGACTATTATAATACGCCTAAACTGCCGGGAAATCCGGCTACCGGACCAGTGTATGTAGAGGGCGCCAAGCCCGGGGATATGTTAAAAATTGATATTTTGGACATCGAACTGGGGCCGGTGGGGATTGTGATGCTGGGACCCAATAATGGAAATGAAAAGGAATTTTTTCCAAGACGGATCGTGAAGAGAGTTCCTATCCGAGACGGATTTGCCAGATACAATGATAAGATTTCGATTCCCGTTTCTCCTATGATCGGTGTTATCGGAGTGGCGCCGGCGGGAGAAGGCGTCTCCACGGTCACGCCTCTGGACCACGGAGGAAACATGGACTGTACGCAGATCAAAAAAGGGGCAACTCTGTATCTTCCGGTCTTTACAGAAGGGGCGTTGCTGTCCATGGGAGACTTTCACGGGGTGATGGGAGACGGAGAGATTGAAGACTGCGGTCTGGAAGTTGAAGGGCGGGCTACGCTGCGGGTAACGGTGGACCGGGAATTATCTCTCCCCTGGCCAATGGTGGACATGGGGGACAGATGGATTACCATTGCCTCCAGAGAGACTGTGGATCTGGCTTATCAGGCGGCGGCCCGGCAGATGTATACGTTCCTGACAGAAAAAAAGGGGATGACCGGGGAGGATGCCGCTATGCTGATGACTATGGTGGGGGACCTGATTATTTGTCAGACTGTAAATCCCACTATGACGGTGCGAATGGAATTTCCGAAGAAAATTATTCGGGACTATAACCCGATTTTTTAGAATTCATAACACAGGTTTATAGAAGCCAGAAAAATTCTAAAAACAGGGACGCTGCGGGGGAAAATCTATTGACACAGTCGGGATTTTGAACGATAATTGACGAAAGATTCCGGATATTTAGCCGGATGGGAAAGGAAGAGGAGACAAATGGAGACAATCAGAATCGAAAAGACCAAGAATCCTAAGGAAAAACCAGGTCAGGATGATCCGTTGGTATTTGGAACCATATTTACTGATCATATGTTTGAGATGGATTACAAAGAGGGAAAGGGGTGGTATGACCCCAGGATTGTGCCCTATCATCCTTTGAGTTTAGACCCGTCTGCTATGGTGTTCCACTATGGACAAACGATGTTCGAAGGATTGAAGGCTTATAAAGCTAAGGACGGAAGGATCCTTCTGTTCCGCCCGGACAAAAATATTGAGAGAGCGAACCGGAGCAACCGCCGTCTGTGCATTCCGGAAATTCCGGAAGATATTTTTATGGAGGCATTAAAGAAGCTGGTAAAGACAGATGAGGGTTGGATTCCCACCAGACCAGGGACTTCTCTGTATATCCGCCCCTTTGTGATTGCGACGGATCCGTTTCTGGGTGTGCGTCCTTCCAACACGTACAAATTCATGATTATTTTGTCTCCTGTAGGAGCTTACTATGAATCTGGGCTGGATCCTGTAAAGATCTGGATTGAAGATGAATATGTAAGGGCTGTAAGAGGCGGAATCGGAGAGGCAAAGACAGGCGGAAATTACGCAGCGTCTTTGGCTTCCCAGGTGAAAGCCCACGAGGAAGGATATTCTCAGGTGCTTTGGCTGGATGGCGTATACCGCAAATATATTGAAGAAGTAGGAGCTATGAACATTTTCTTTAAAATCAATGGAACCGTTGTGACACCGGCTCTGAACGGAAGTATACTGCCTGGTGTTACCAGGGATTCTGTTCTTGCTCTGTGCAGAGAGTGGAATGTCCCGGTAGAAGAACGGAAGGTCTCCGTTGATGAGATCATTGACGCGGCCCGGACGGGAGCTATGGAGGAGTGCTTTGGAACTGGTACGGCTGCTGTCGTTTCTCCGGTTGGAGAGCTGCGTTTTGAACAGGAAAAGATGGAGATTCATGGGGGAAGAATAGGGGAGCTGACCCAGAAGATCTATGATACGATTACAGGTATCCAGCTTGGGGAGATCGAAGGTCCTGCAGGTTGGAGCGTGGAAGTGGAGTAGAGTGTGACGCTGCCGGAAATCCTGACAAAAGCCGCCTCTTTCGTAGCCATTATCGCTTTTGGATATGTGCTGCGTCAGAGCGGCTTTTTTAAGGAAAAAGATTTTTATTTTCTCACAAAGATCGTGCTGAAAATCACCCTCCCCGCAGCAATTGTTTATAATTTCAGCAGTATGGAGATCGATGTGTCGATGCTTGCTATCTGCCTCTTTGGATTAGGAGGAGGCCTCCTTTATATTGCAGTGGCCTGGCTCGTCAATGCAAGGAAGTCGGCAAAAAGAAAGGCATTTGACGTAGTCAATCTTCCAGGATATAACATTGGAAATTTTACAATGCCGTTTATTCAGGGATTCCTGGGGCCGACAGGATTTGCGGCTACCAGTCTCTTCGATACCGGAAACGCTTTTGTCTGCCTTGGCGGCTCTTATAGTCTGGCAGGCTTTCTGTTAGGCGAAGGAGAAAAACGATCCGTTAAGGATCTGATAAAACCTCTGATCCGGTCAGTGCCTTTTGACGCCTACATTATTATGACGATCCTGACGCTGGCTCATATCCGGCTGCCTCAGATTGCAGTTTCTTTTGCAGAGACCATTGCCGGAGCCAATGCTTTTATGGCTCTTCTGATGGTAGGCGTAGGCTTTCAGCTAAAGGTCAACAGAGAAAATCTGGCAGCAATCTTTCGGATACTGGGGCTTCGATACGCCATGGCGATTATTTTTTCAGTTCTCTGGTATCGGTTTGCGCCTTTTTCTCTGGAGGTACGTCAGGCGCTGGCGATTCTTGCCTTCGCGCCTATTGCGACAGCGGCTCCGGCTTTTACCGGAAATCTGAATCTGGATACAGGGCTGTCAAGTGTCATCAATTCTATTTCGGTTATTCTCAGCGTCGTTCTGATCACGATTACCCTGGCGTTGATTTTGTAAAGAAATAGATGGCAGCCGTATCGTACAGAGTGACAGTACAATCAGGAAAATTCTTTGAATTTGTCGGATTTTCTGGTATGATGAAGATATTATGATAGAAATGGACGGAGAATAGCTACTATGTTAAGACGACAACTAAAGAAAACGGCGGCGATTTTGTCTCTCTGTACAGCTATGAGCCTGTTTCCGGCGGGGACGGTGTTGGCGGAAGAACCTTATCTGAAATCAGCCACGTACTACTCGGATGACTGGGTGATTAATTTTTGGAATCTGGAAAGCAATCACATGGAAGAAGAGCTGGCCCAGATTGCACAGGACGGCTTTAACAGTATTATCCTGGCAGTTCCCTGGAGAGAGTTCCAGTCTGATACATCGACTCTGAGGTATAATACCTATGCTCTGGACAAAATGGACAGAGTCATGGAGGAAGCCGGGAAAGCCGGCCTGAAGGTGATTTTGAGAGTGGGATACACCTGGGATCACGCAGGCAAATCCAGCGTGCTGGAGCGGTACCAGAAATTGCTTTACGACGAGACGGTACAGAAAGCATGGCTGGATTATGTAGATACGATTTACCGGAAGTGCAGCCAATACAGCAATTTTTACGGTGGTTTTTTGACCTGGGAAGACTTCTGGAACTTTGCCCAGTCTGCGGGGACAATGGGAAACACGCAGGAAAGCCGCAGACTGGCTCAAGAGACAGGGTATACGGACTATTTAAAGGACAGATACAGTTTACAGGAAGTGGAGGAGATCTATGGCGAAGATTTTTCGTCATGGGATCGGGTTTACCTTCCTGAAAGAGATCAGCCTGCCTATTGGGAATTTTTTGCTTTCTATGATGAGTTTTTGAACCGCCTTCTTGCGGCAAGTCAGACGGTGTTTCCAAATCTCTCTATGGAAGTCCGGGCCGATGTAGATTCGGTACAGACGAGGGAGGGGACAGTGACAGGGTACGCCCACGGCGCTACATTTGGATGTCAGGACGCCAGCTACACGGCATTGATGTACACTGTGTCTATGGGAATTGCAGGAGATGATTCGGGTCTGACGGCCGATCAGGTTCTGCCCCAGACGGCCTCCGTGCTCGACTGGGTGAGATCTCTCAATGGGGGAAAGCCCCTGTACATTGATCAGTTTTTGTTTACAGACAATACGCCGGGGTTTGAGGAAAATCCCCGCCTGAGAGAGGAAGAAATTCCTCTGTATCTGGCCGGAGCGGCAGATGTGCTGAGAGGTCGGACTATGGGATACGGAATCTGGACCTATCGGGATTATGGGAACAATATGCTGTATAACCCTCAGTTTGCCCTTGAGAAGGACGGCTGGACGACGGCCGGGGGAACCAGTGTTGTCCAGCGGAACGGGTCAAATCAGATGGAACTGGGAAAGTTTGGGAGAATTTCTCAGGAGCTGAATCCCCAGGGGAGCAGTGGGGGCAGCGATATGGTATATGTCCGTCTGGATGCAGACAGTCCCGCCGGCGCCAATCTGACGATCCGGCTGGGAGACGTTGTGAAAACTGTTGCGGTAAAAGGCCAACAGGAGATCAAGCTGGAATTTGCCGGCGGTCTGCCCGGCGAATTATCGATCACCGCAGATGACCGGCTATACCTTGATAATATTCAGGCTTATACTTATATCACGGAAGGAAAATTGTACGATATAGACGGAAATGAGGAAAGTTGCATAGAAGCGATCAGAATTCTGAACCAAAATCTGCAGTGAGAGGATGGTGGGATGAGTGGACGAAAAGAGAGCATTTTTAGTTTTAGGTATTTCTGCGGAGGAAGATGAGTCGGCGATCCGGAAAGCATACCGAAGCAAATTAAAGAGCGTAAATCCCGAGGATGATCCGGAGGGGTTTAAAGAGCTGCGGAGCGCCTACGAAACAGCGCTCAAGTATGCCTCCCGGAATTCTGAACAGCAGGACAACGACAGTACGCCGGGAGAACAGTGGAAACAGCGGCTGGATATGCTTTACAGACATTTGTCCTCCCGCCTGGATCTAAATGAGTGGAAAACGTTAATGGGAGAGGAATACTGTATTTCTTTAGATACATCCCAGGAATGTGAGAGCCTTCTTCTGCAGTATCTGATGGACCATTTTCGTCTGCCTACCCAGGTGTGGAAGTATCTCGACGGAGTTTGGGGATTTACCGGAAGGAAACAGGAATTATATGAAAAATATCCGGCTAATTTTGTGGACTTTTTGATGAGTGTATGCCGCGACGGAAGCTGGTTTCCCATGGAAGCCTTTTCTGGACCTGACGACGGAGAATATGATTTATTTATGAATCTGTATTTCGAGATGGATCAGGCTGCCGCCGAGGAAAATATAGAGCGAGCTGGGGCACTGCTGGAACAGATGGATCGTCTGGGAATCCGCCATCCTTATGCGGAGCTGGAGCGGGCAAGAATTTTCCTGTCAGAAGGCAAGAAAAAAGAGGCAAAAGAACTGGCAGAGCAGATAACCCTGGAAATGCCTGAAGACAGCCGGGTATTCTACTTTGGCGGATTGATCAATTGGGAACTGAATGAGAAGGAGGAAGCAGCAAAGCTGTTTGCAGCTTTGCTTGACAAGAATCCCCATAATTTTATGGCCAATAAAATGCTGGGCAGGTATTGGCAGGAAAAAGGAGATCTGGAAAAAGCAAAAACCTACACGATAGAGGCGCTGGATGGTGGAACAGCTTCAGGAAACCGGGATCCGGAGACGACAGAGCAGCTTAGGAAGATCAATGATGAGCTGATAAAAATTTATCGGAAGTCTCTGGAGACAGATCCGGGCGATATGAAAGCTGCGCTGGAACTGGGCTGGTGTTACCTGCAGAATGACCGTCTGACTGATGGACTTGCCCTTTTGGCAGGGCGGGTTCCCGATGATGGGTTTGAGGAAGAATACCATAATTTGATGGGAAAGCTCTATTTTGCCAATGAACAGTTTGAGAGGGCAAAAGAGCACATAGAGATATGGATAGCCTGTCTGGAGCGGGAGGAAAAGAAGCAGAAAGGTGCTGGCAAACAGACCGGAGATCATCAGGGAGACAGAAATCTCCGCAGACGTATTACAGCCTGCGCTCTGTTGGCCAGAATTCACAGGAGGTTTGCAGAGGCGGGAGAACCAGAACATTTCGATATCGCGCTGGATTATATCAATCGAACCCGGATTTTGGGCAGCCACGACCCTGCTTACTGGATGGAAAAGGCAGATATTTTTAAGTCCCGGGCGGCGACGACAGGCTCCAGGGAAGATTACCAGAAGGCAGTGAGGGTGTTGACGGAACTGCTGGAAGAGGAGCCTGGATATTTTCCAGCTTACGTCATGCGGCAGGAGTGTCACAGCGCACTGCGGGATGCGGGGGGAGTTTTGGAAGACTTTTTTCAGGCGAAGAACATATACGCTGGCTTTTCAGTGATCTATGAGGCGGCGGCAGAGGTTTATGTTGATCTGGAACGATGGCCGGAGATGGAAGAACTTATGCGGGAGGCAGAGGCAAATCAGGCGGTCAGTCCGACACTACGGGTCTACCAGTACCGGATGATGAGAGAGCGCGCAGAAACCAGAAAGGAGACAGAGCGCGCGCTGGACGGCCTGATAAGGGCCAGACAGGAGGCGGAGGACAGTACAGATGAAGAAAAATCGCGGATAGAGGCGGAAATCTGCGTTACCCTCAGTGTTCTTGGCAGAACGGAAGAGGCGTTGGAAGCCATTGCCCGGGCGAAAAAATTGAATGGGACAGAAGCTCGGTACTGCTGGATAGAGGGAAATCTCCAGCGCCGCTTGGGAAGATACCAGGAGGCTCTCCAAAACTATCAGGAGTGTGAGCGTGCTTATGGAAACTTTCCATCTTATTATCTCAATACAAGTGAATGCCGGGAAAGGATGGGGAGACACCGGGAAACGATCCTGGATCTGAAAAAGGCTTTGGAGCTGGAGCCTGAGAATGAGGATTGCTTGAGGCGGCTGGCCGATGTTTATCAGGTGTTGTTTGACAGAGAAGAAAGACAGGAGGATTTTGATGAGGGGATCAAGTATGCGATCCTCCGGATTGAGAAAGCTCCTTCTTCCTACGACTACGTCAATCGTGGACTGTTCTATCTTCAGGCCGGCCGCTTGGATGAGGCGCTGTCTGACTTTCTGCAGGCGAAAGAACTGGATGAAAATAACCAGTACGCCTGGATTAATGCCGGATGCGTGTACAAACGGATGGGTGATTATGAAAAAGCTCTAGAATACACAGAAAAAGCGATCCGTTTAATGGAATCAGAACCCAGCAGTTACTTTTATGAAAACCTCGGCGATATTTATATGCGGATGGGCAACTATGAAAAGGCGCTGGAAGCTTATCTGGAAAACCTGCGCCGCTATCCCAAAAATCTTTCCGCAGCAGAGAATGCGGCGGAGACATACTGCCGTATGGGGCAGTGGAAAGAGGCAGTTGGGGTCTGGGAAAAATTTTTCCTTCCGGACAAACCGGGAGAATTTTACGACAAGGTTTATCAGATCTACGGGGAAACGGGACAATTTTCTCTCGCTGGGGAGGCGGCAGAAAAAGCTGCCTCTTACACAGGAAAAGGGGAAGCTGCTTACCGAAAATTGGAGATCCAGGTTCAGAAAGGGAAACTGACCTTTTTTGGCAGATCGCTGGAAAAAGCCCGAAAAGTCTGTGGGGAAGATGAGAGGAGCTATGAATCGGTCTGCTTGCTGGCGATTCAGTACTACTGGCTGAAGGGGAAAAAAGATAAGGCAAAGCGATACGCAGGACTGTGCAGAGCGGCCCTGGAGAAACGGTATGGAACAGAAAAAGCGTACCTGGAAGCACAGTCGTATAAGAAGAGCAGGCTGTACCGCCTTTTTCTGATTGCTCTGGGCATGGGAGAGGAGGAACGGGCCGAAGAACTTCTGCAGGATCTTTGCTCCTGCGCCTGGTGTTACCGCTGCAACCGCCGCTATTGCATCGAAGAGGGATGTGCCAAGGCTTACTTTGCGTTGCTGAAAGGCAACAAAGGGGAAGCGCTCAAAGAGATAGAACAGGTCCGGCAGGAAGAGAGATTTCTTGAAAGCGCCTGCCTGATCGATACGATAATTAAAGGAGTCTGAAGCTATGATAGTAGGAATTGATCTGGGAACGACGAACAGCCTTGTAGCTTACTACACAGAAGAAGGCCCGAAGATTATACCGAATCGTCTGGGAAAGAACCTGACGCCTTCTGTTGTCAGTGTAGATGAGAACGATGAGATCTGGGTAGGAGAGACTGCCATGGAGAGAAGCCTTCTCTACCCGGATACGGTCGCCCAGGTGTTTAAGCGAAGTATGGGGACCGGGAAAAAGTATCGGCTGGGTTCCAGGACCTTTACGCCGGAAGAGCTTTCTTCTTTTGTTCTGCGGGCTTTGAAGCAGGATGCGGAGGAGTACTTAAAAGAGCCTGTAGAGGAAGCTGTGATCAGTGTTCCTGCCTATTTTGACGATAAGAGGAGAAAAGCGACAAAGCGGGCCGGAGAGCTGGCCGGGCTGAAAGTGGAACGGATAATCAGCGAGCCGACTGCGGCTGCCATCGCATATGGGCTGTATGAGAAAAGCCGGGACACCCGTTTCCTGGTTTTTGATCTGGGTGGCGGAACATTCGACGTCTCTATTCTGGAGCTTTATGATAATATTCTGGAGGTCAGAGCCGTTGCCGGAGATAATTATCTGGGCGGAGAAGATTTTACAGAAATCCTGGAAAAAGACTTTTTGAATAAGATGGGACTTGACGTTAACAATCTGGACAGAAAATTGCTGGCCCATATTCGGGATCAGGCGGAAAAATGTAAAATCGCCCTGTCATCCAGCAGGGAGGCAGTGATGGCCTGTACGGTCGATGGAGAAAAGAAAGAAATGGCCGTTTCTTATCACGAATATGAGAAAGAATGCGAGCCGCTTCTGGAACGGATCCGCAGGCCGGTTCAGAGAAGTCTTTCCGATGCACGCCTTAAACTTTCCGATATTGATGTGATCGTTCTGGTAGGAGGCGGTACGAATTTTCAGATTGTTCGGGATTTTATCATTCGCCTCTTTAAGAAGTTCCCGGATACTTCTGTCAATCCTGATGAGGCGGTAGCGCTGGGGGCAGCGGTCCAGGCTGCGATGAAAGAGAGAAGAGAGGAAGTAAAAGAAGTCATCTTGACAGATGTATGTTCTTTTACCCTGGGAACAGAGGTAGTGGTGGAACGTGGAAGAGGGGTTTTTGAAAAGGGCCATTTTTGCCCTATTATTGAGCGGAACACAGTGATTCCTGCCAGCCGTACAGAACGGTTCTATACGGTATATGACGATCAGACGAAACTATCAATCTCTGTTCTCCAGGGGGAGAGCCGGTTTGCGGAAAATAATCTGCTTTTGGGCGAGATCACGGTTAATGTGCCGAAGAACCGAGCGGGGGCTGAGGCGGTAGATGTGACCTATACCTATGATATCAATTCTATTCTGGAGGTGGAAATCAAGGTGATTTCCACCGGTGAAAAGAAAAAGGTGATCATGAAAGGAAAAGACAGCACCCTGACAGATGAGGAGATTTCTGAGCGCATGGAAACCCTGTCTTATTTGAAAATTCCTCCCAAAGAGAAAGAAGAAAATAAGCTGCTGCTTTTGAGAGGAGAGCGATTCTATGAAGAGAGTACCGGTGAAGACCGGTTGGCTCTGGAATACCTTCTCCGCCGGTTTGAAGATGCCCTGGATTCCCGGGATGGGGGAAAAATCAGCAAAGCCCGGGAGGAACTTCAGGAAAAATTGAGAGAATTAGAAGAAATTTAAGAGACTGTAAAAACTTAAAGGAGAGAGTCGGACAGAATGAAAGCTCTTGTTTTAGCAGAAAAACCTTCAGTGGCCAGAGATATTGCCAGAGTGCTGGGATGCAGTAAAAAACTGGATGGGGCGCTGGAAGGGGAAAAGTATGTAGTGACCTGGGGACTGGGCCATCTGGTAGAGCTGGCAGATCCGGAAGAATATGACGACAGGCTGAAGGCGTGGAAGCTGGAGGACCTGCCGATGATCCCTCAGCCGTTTCAACTTACTGTTATCCGACAGACTGCCAGACAGTACCGGGCAGTTAAGAACCAGCTTTTCCGCCAGGACATCGGACAGGTGATTATTGCTACAGATGCCGGGCGGGAGGGGGAACTGGTAGCCAGGCTGATTTTGGAAAAGAGCGGATGCAGAAAGCCTATCCGCCGTCTGTGGATTTCTTCTGTTACAGACAAGGCGATTCGTGAAGGGTTTCAGAGATTAAAAGACGGAAGAGACTATGACTGTTTGCGGGACGCAGCGCTGTGCAGGGCGGAGGCCGACTGGCTGGTTGGAATCAACGCGACCAGGGCGCTGACCTGCAAATACAATGCACAGCTTTCCTGCGGCAGGGTACAGACCCCCACTTTGGCCATAATTGCAAAGCGGGAGAAAGAGATCAAAGGATTTGTTCCAAAACGCTTTTACGGAATGAGAGCAGAGCGGGGCGGCCTGATTTTTTCATGGGAAGACCGGAAGACCGGTTCCAGACGGTTGTTTGATCAGGAAAAAGTGCGAAAACTTGAAAAAAAGCTGGAGGGAAAACCGGCGGTAGTTCGGGAGATCAGGCGCCGCACGAAACAGACCCCTCCGCCTCTTCTGTACGATCTGACAGAACTTCAGAGGGAGGCCAACCGCCGTTACCAGTATTCGGCAAAGGAAACCCTGAATCTTTGCCAGCGGCTCTATGAGAATCACAAAGTACTGACATACCCCAGAACGGATTCCAGATATCTGACCGACGATATCCTTCCTACCATAGGAGAAAGGCTGACGGCCTGTTCCGTGGGACCTTACCGGAAGCTGGGAGGCCGCCTGATCCATCAGGCCCTTCCGAAAAAGCCATTTTTTGTAGATAACGGCAAGGTCACTGATCATCATGCGATTATCCCTACGGAGCAATACGTTCAGCTTGACCACATGACGATTGATGAGAGGCGAATCTATGATATGGTGGTACGCCGTTTTCTGGCAGTCCTGTATCCTCCGTTCGTCTATGAGGAGTGGAACGTGAGCGTGGAAATTGAGGGAGAACTTTTTACCGCTTCTGCCAGGACGGTAGCAGAGCAGGGATGGCGCGCCGTCTACGAAGAGAGTTTCGATGAAATAGACGGGGAGGACAGCGGCGAATGGAGCCAATCTCAGGCCGAAAAGCTGTCAGTACTGGGAGAGGGAAGCTTGCTGGAGGCAAGACCTCGAAGCCTGACTGTGACGGAGGGAAAGACATCGCCGCCGCCGTATTTTACGGAAGCCAGCCTTCTATCTGCTATGGAACATCCTGCCGCCTATATGGAAACTGCGGATGGAGAAGAGAGAAAAGCCATGGCGAAGACTTTGGGAGAGACCGGAGGCCTGGGAACGGTAGCTACCAGAGCAGATATTATTGAAAAGCTGTTTAATAGCTTCCTGATTGAGAAAAAGGGCCAGGAAATCCATCTGACAACAAAGGCTAGACAGCTTCTGGAACTGGTTCCGGAAGATCTGAGAAAGCCGGAGCTGACGGCAGAGTGGGAAGATAAACTTTTGAGGATCGCTTCCGGGACCCTCAAACGAAGTGACTTTATGGACGGTATCTGCCAGTATACAGAAACTCTGGTTCAAGAGATTAAGAGCGGCGAGGGAACATTCCGCCACGATAATCTGACAAATAAAAAGTGCCCTAACTGTGGAAAACGGCTTTTGGCAGTCAAAGGGAAAAACAGTGAAATGCTGGTGTGCCAGGACCGTGAGTGCGGATACCGCGAGACTGTGTCCAGGACTTCAAATGCGCGGTGCCCCAAGTGCCATAAGAAGATGGAGCTGAGAGGAAACGGAGATGGAAAGATATTCGTCTGCCGCTGCGGTTATAAAGAAAAACTGACTTCTTTTACAGAGCGGCGAAAGAAAGAGGGTGCCGGAGTTTCAAAGAAAGATGTAGCCCGCTATTTAAATAAACAGAAACAGGAGGAAGCCTCTGTTTCATCGCCTTTTGCAGAAGCCCTTGCGAAAATACACTTAGATTCCTGACAATTTTTGATGAAGTCAGGTTATAACTGGAAAATATGACAAAATTGACAGTATTTCGTAAGAATTAATTCAGGACAATTTTTCCTTTCTGTGATATGATGATATCAAGAAAAGCAATCAATAAAAAC
>CAJFOF010000031.1 GCA_904395885.1 uncultured Lachnospiraceae bacterium | reverse complement strand
GGTTCCTATAATTGTTCTTGTGCGAACTTCTCCCTCATTGGTTTTTCTCCGAAAATATGGTATGATAAAAAGTACTTTACTGGCGGCTGGCAGACAGCCGATAGAAAGCCGGCCGTGGCGGAAGCGGATGCCGGCCGAGGAAAGGGGTAAGCGTGCTGCAGAAGGCGATGGACAAAGAGGAACACGGTATGCCCGATCGGTTCCCCAAAATTCTTGAGATCCTTTTAAAGGACAGAACATCCGGGCGACATATTATATGGGCGACAGATGACTACCAGGAATTGGGGGACGGTTACAGAGCGCCGCAGGAGATGGCGTTGGAGCTGATCAGAAAAGAGAGTGGGGATGTTATTCAGCCCCGCAGCGTGAAGGACCAGCAGAATCAGTTAAACAGGACGAAGGAGAAGGCGGAGGTGTTTACGCCTCCCTGGGTCTGCAATGCACAGAACAATCTGGTTGACCGCGCCTGGTTTGGGCGGGAAGGGGTTTTTAACCGGGAAAGCCGTGAGGGCTGGACGACAAATAGAAATAAGATTCCCTTTGATGACAAGGGGGAGAAGACCTGGCAACATTACGTGGACAGCCCGCGGATGGAGATGGCCTGCGGGGAGGCGCCTTACCTGGTCAGCCGATACGACGCAGTGAGCGGCGCGTGGATTCCGGTGGCCGACCGGGTTGGCCTGCTGGACCGGAAGCTGCGGGTGGTCTGCGAAAATGCTGAAAACGAGAGTGAGTGGTACCGCTGGGTGCTGAGGGCCTACCAGAGCATCTACGGGTTTGAGTACCAGGGGGACAGTCTGTTTCTTGCTAGGGAGAACCTGCTCTATACCTTTATGGATTATCTGGACTGCCAATTTGGCAGGCGGGCCTCGTTTGAGGAGCTGAGGGAAATCGCAGTGATCATTTCCTGGAATCTCTGGCAGATGGACGGCCTGACGTTTGCGCTTCCCCAGCAGGACGGAGAGACGGGGGAGCCTCGATACTGCGTGATAAAGGACTGGCAGGCGGTTCGCTGGAAGAAGAAAGGGATTCTGGAATACCGTTCGCTGATTCGGAATGAGGGTGCTGACAATGGCTGAGAATATGGATATTTTGGACGGCCTGATTGTAGGGCGGGTGGAACCCCACATCTATGCGTTTTCGACGAATGAGGTTCCGAATTATCTCAAGGTTGGAGATACGTACCGGCCGGTGGCGGTGCGACTGAATGAGTGGCGCAGCCGTTTTCCGACGCTGAGGGAGGAGTACCGGGAGAAGGCTTCGATTGACGGCAAGGTATTTTTCAGGGACTATTCGGTTCACCAATACTTGAGAAACGAGCTGGGAAAGCGGGGGCTGGAGCCTGAGGAGACGGATGAAGACCATTACTCCAGGGAATTTTTCCGGGATACGACTCCGGCAGATGTTGCCGAGGCGGTTCGAGATATCCGGGAAAAGTACTGGAACAAGATTCCTGTATATAAATATTACGATGCGGAGACCAGATCAGCGGAAGACTGCCGCTACGCGTCTGCGGGTATGTGGGAGCCCCGGCCTAATCAGCAGGCGGCTATCGACAGCTTTGTGCGGGCGGTTGGCGCTGGGAGGACGAATCTTCTGATGTACGCCGTCATGCGTTTTGGCAAGTCATTCACATCTCTTTGCTGTGCAAAGGAGATCCATGCAAAGACGGTTCTGGTAGTGTCGGCGAAGGCGGATGTCAGGGAGGAATGGAAGAAAACCGTACAGCAGGCGGATAATTTTAACAAAGATTATGAGTTCCTTACGGGAATAGACCTTCTCGATGACGAGCATATTGTGAAGAAGCTGACCGAAGCGGGGAAAGGTGTCGTCATTTTTCTGACCCTCCAGGACCTTCAGGGGATGGAGATCAAGGAGAAGCACAGGGAAATTTTCGAGAATGTGATGGATCTGCTGATCATTGACGAGACCCATTATGGGGCCAGGGCGGAGAAGTATGGACAGGTGCTGCGGGACGGCCATTACATAAAGGATCCCTGGGAGAAACATGCAGACGATGATTTTGTCGATTATGCGGATGCAGACGAGACTTTGAAGGTGATCCGGGCCAGGGTGAAGCTCCATCTGTCCGGGACGCCCTACCGCATTTTGATGGGCAGCGAGTTCAGCAAGGAGGATATTGTGGCTTTCTGCCAGTTTACAGACATTGTAGCGGCGCAGGAAGAGTGGGACCGGAACTATATCCTCTGCGATGACAGGCGGGAATGGGACAATCCGTACTTTGGTTTTCCGCAGATGATCCGCTTTGCGTTTAATCCCAGCCAGGCGGCCAGAGCCAGGCTGGAGGCATTGCGGGCAGGCGGGAATACCTATGCTTTTTCGGCTCTGTTCAGGACCAGATCGCTGAGGAAGGCGCCGGACGGAAGCCATAAGCGGTTTGTTTATGAGGAAGAAGTGTTGGATCTGTTTCAGGTAATTGACGGAAGCAAGGAGGATGACGAGCTCCTGGGATTTCTGGATTATGACCGGATAAAAGAGGGAAAAATGTGCCGCCATATGGTCTGCGTTCTGCCGTACTGCGCGTCCTGTGATGCTCTGGAAGCGCTTCTGACGGAGCACAGGGACAAATTTAAGAACCTTCAGGACTATGCGGTGATCAATATATCTGGCATTGACCGTCCAAATCAATATAAAAGCGCCGTCGCTGTAAAAAGCAAAATCGCACAGTGCGAGAAAGAGGACAGAAAGACGATCACGCTTACGGTCAACCGCATGCTTACAGGAAGTACCGTGGAGCAGTGGGACACGATGCTGTTTTTTAAGGACACAGCATCGCCTCAGGAGTATGACCAGGCCATTTTTCGTCTGCAGAACCAGTACGTAAAGACCCTGACAGATGAGAGCGGAGAAACGATTCGGTATAACATGAAACCTCAGACGCTGCTGGTTGATTTTGATCCTGGCCGGATGTTTACTATGCAGGAGCAGAAGGCTCTGATCTACAATGTCAACACAGAGGAAGGCGGAAATCTGAAGCTGGAAGAGCGGATTCAGGAGGAACTCCGGATTTCTCCCATCATCGCGATGAATAAAAATAAGATTGCCCGGGTAGAGCCGGCTGATATTTTAAGCGCAGTCAGCGAGTATTCCAACAGCAGAGGAGTGCTGGATGAGACCAGGAATATTCCTGTTGACATGTCGCTGTTGGAGATTGAGTGTATTAAAGCAGCAGTCGAGGCGCAGGCGGAGCTGGGATCGGGAAAGGGCCTGGAGCTGGATGCCTACGGGGAGGGCAGAAGCGACCTGGACCTCCCTGACGGCAGCGAGAACGCCGGGGACAGTGCAGATGGGAAAGCCGGGAAGGAGAATCAGCCAGACAGCGGGGATAATGGAGATGCCGGCGCCTCTGAACCGGAAGACTTAAAGGGCAAATTTTTGATGTATTATTCCAGGATTCTGTTTTTTGCCTTTCTGTCCGGCAACCGGCTGAGATCATTGGATGATGTGCTGGCCTCTCTTGGAGACAGGGACAATGAGCGTATAGCGAGGAATCTGTCGCTGGAGAGGACGGTTTTGTCTGCGATCAGAGCCAATATGAATCCATTTATTTTGAGTAGGCTGGATTATAAAATTCAGAATATTAACAATCTGTCCCATGATGAATCGGTGCAGCCGACAGAACGGGCTGTGCGGGCGATTCACAAATTCGGGAAGCTGTCGGAATCGGAGGTTCCGACGCCTCTTGGGATGGCCGGGGACATGGTTGCTCTGCTGCCGGATCAGTGCTTTCGGGAGATTCAGAGGTCAGGTGGCAGGATTCTTGATATTGCAAGCAAGATAGGGGGAATTTGCCATCGCCCTGTGCCAACGGGCTGAGAAGCTGGGGATATCTGCAGAAGATATTCGCTCGTCTGTGCTGGCGATCCCTACATCTCCGGTTGCATATGAATTCACCAGAAAAATCTATACGGTTCTGGGATTGGACATAGACTGCATAGCGGCTCGTTTTACGGCATATGATCTGTTGGATGTAAAAGCTGCAGGCGGCAAAGAGCATGACGCCATTGATTATGGGAGAATATCTTCTATATTAAAGCAGAAGAAGCGCTTTTGCGATATCACCCTTGAGGATGAGGGAGAAGAAGGAGACGAGATGAAATTTGAAGCGATAGTGGGCAATCCGCCTTATCAGGTCAGCGACGGCGGGGCCCAGGCCAGCGCCAGGCCGATTTACCATAATTTTGTGAATATTGCGAAAAAACTGTCACCCTGCAGGCTGACGATGATCATGCCTTCCAGGTGGTATGCCGGGGGAAAGGGGCTGGATGAATTCCGCACCCAGATGCTGGATGATATCCATATCGAAGAGCTGGATGATTTCCTACACCCGGAGGAGGTCTTTCCGGACACCAACAACCGGGGAGGGATCTGCTATTTTCTCTGGAATGCCGACTACGACAATACCCGGGAGAAGGTGACAATCGTCTCCCACATGGGGGAAGGTGCTGTTAACGTAGCCAGGAGAAGCCTGAGGACAAGGGATCTGGATATTTTTGTCAGGGATAATATCGGGATCACCATTTTGGACAAAGTAATCTTCGACGATACGGAGGTTATGGCAGACCATATCTCTTCCAGGAAACCCTTTGGATTGGACACCAGTTTCACCCGGTCGCCGGGGTTCTGTGAGACGGATGAGGGGGTGAACGATCCGGTGAAATGTTTTGGAAAAGGGCGAAAGATCGGCTATGTGAGCAGGGATGCGGTCAAAGTCCACAGTGACTGGATCGGCAGATGGAAGGTCCTGATGCCTTATGCCAACAATATTGGGACTGAGCTGAATGACGACAATCAGAACACATTTGTCGCCGGGCCTGATACCATCTGCACGGAGACTTTTCTGGTGGTTGGGGTTGATTTGGTGAACGATCAGGCGGAGGCAGAACATCTGGCCACCTATCTGAGAACGAAGTTTGCGCGGTTTCTCCTGAGTCTGGCCAAGATCAGCCAGCACGGGACGGCCAGAACCTATAAATTTGTTCCGGTTCAGGATTTTACGGCCGCCTCTGACATTTGCTGGGATCGCCCGATTGCGGAGATTGACAGCCAACTGTATGCCAGGTACCATCTGGATCCGGAAGAAATCGCCCATATTGAGGCTAAGATCAAGGCCATGGGGGAGTGAAAACTCTTCCTGGCCGACAATGCTGGATATTTTTGAATAATTTTTGAAAAATTATTCAAAAAGAAGTTGTAAATTGCCCGAAATTTGCTAAAATAGTATATCATAGCCTTTACCGACAGTTGGACAGGAGGAAATTTGCTGATGGCTTTGGCGCTTTTTATGTTGTTTTTTGTGCTGAAACAGTTTTATCTTTTTCCGTCCGGAGGCCTGGGTGTGGCAGATGTCTGCCTGGTTCTGTGCTGTCTGGTACTGTTGGGAGAATGGCTGTTTAAGAGAAGGGCTGAGGGAAACAGATCCGGGGCTGGCGGAAAGCTCTTGGACTGGAAGGAGGACTGGCCCTTTTATTTATTTCTGGTCTGTGTCGTGGTAATTAATGGGGTATACGCATGGAAAGAAAAAAATACTGAGTTTGTCCGGTATACGGCGTACTGGCTATATAACGGGATGGCGATCTGGTGTTTCCGCCGGTTAGGGCAGAAAGAAGGCTTTGCCAGATGGGTAGTTGTGGGAGCACAAGTGAATATTCTAGTGCAGACTGGAGTATGGCTGTCCGGGCATGGCCGGCTGTTTTATGAATACTGGGGCGGCACCCGATATATGGGGACTTTTAACGACCCCAACCAACTAGCTTTTTTTGTCTTTCTGATGGCCGTTCTGCTTTATCTGAGCCGTGGAGAAAGCAAAAAGCTGACAGACGGAATTTTTTATCTTTTGGCCATTGGGATTATTGGAGCAAGCAAGTCTACGGGGGTTTTTCTGGGTGTCCTGGCCGCAGCGGCAGCGTTTGCGGTGAGGGGCGTCTACAGGCTGTACTGTTCCAGGCGCGTTGCAAGGCATATATGGTGGATAGGAGGCGCTGTCTGCATTTTGCTTTTGGCAGCAGCTGTCGTTTTTTTGTGGCCTTCGGCCGACTTCTCGATACAGGAAGGGAATTTTACCCTGGTGGAGCGGATCCAGGAGAAAATATGGAAGGTTGCCCACGGAGGACTTGGCGGGCTACTGATGGACAGAGGCATGGAAAAGCTCTGGCTGTACCCGGGCTGTCTGCTGACCGGGGCCGGAGAAGGCGGCTTTGCCAGGTTTACGCTGGCGGCCCAGGTAAATGAGATTCATTCCTGTTTGTTCAGTATTTTGTTTTGCTATGGTATTTTCCCGACGGCAATCCTGATGTTCTGGCTTTTCAGAGAATTCCGTTCTGTCCGGGGATGGATGTGGCCGGTGATCCTGGGACTCCTGGCAGAGAGCTTTTTGCTGGTCAATTACCGTCAGCCGATGTTCTGGCTGGTATTGATCTGGGGAAGCCTGGTACGTGAGCATAGCGGATGTAAATAAAAGAGGGAGAGCGTTTGGAGAGCTGGGGCTGTTTTCGATTGGGACGTTTCGCCGCATACTGGTATCATTAATATGAGAAAGGGAGGAAACACAATGAAAACGGCTGAAATGGTCTTACGGGAGATTCCATTTTTACAGAGCTATAAAGGGTATCAGGAGCTGATCCTTTGTCTCAGGCTGGTTCTGGAGGATGAGGAACGGCTGACGGATATCCGAAAGCAGGTTTATTTGGCTGCCGCTGTCCAGAGAGGGGAAGAACTGCATAATTTTGAGAAAAATTTGAGAACCGTCAGAGATGCTTTCTTGATGTATGGAGGCAAAGAGTATCTGGAAAGGGTTCTGAAACGAAAGATTCAGTTGCCTTTGGATTCCAGAGAATTGATAGAAGTATTGGTGGAATGCATGCGGAGGGGATAGAAATCCTTGATGAGGCATACGGATACCAGAATAAGAGAATGGAGCCTTGGGCTGAACCGAAAAGGAGCGGCCGCCGGCTCCTTTTTTAAAATATTTGTTCCGAAAAGTCTAAAAAAGTCTATTTTTCTCTATTCAAGACGAATAGGCGTATACTATTGATAGCATCACAGTATGTGATTTGGGGTGCGTAGCACTTCTATGTGGCGTAGCGAAGAATTTTTAGAGGAGGTAACCTTATGAAAACGGCTGAAGAGGTTTTAAGCGGAATACCATTTTTGAAGGGCTATAAAGGATATGCGGGCCTGCTTATGTGCCTGGAGATGGTAGCAACGGATGAGACCCGTTTGATCAATATCCGAAGGGATGTGTATACACCTGTAGCCGAGCAGCGGGGAGAAAGTGTGTATAATTTTGAAAAGAACCTGAGAACAGTCAGGGATGCCTTTTTGATGTATGGGGGAAGGGAGTACCTGGAAGAAAAATTGGGCAGGAAAATTCACCTTCCGCTGTATCCAAGAGAGTTGATTGAAGCTCTGTTGGAATGCATGAAGCGGTGCTGAAGATTTGCTAATCAGATACCGGACTGTATCAAGTCTGTTCAGACTGATATTTCCGACAATAGGTAACCAGCAGATCGATGAATTCGCCATTGGTTGGTTTCCGCTGCAGGCGGCAGCCGGCGATTTGGCAAAGGCGGTCCCGGTCCCCCCGGGTCCAGCAGAGGTTGATTACGGTTCTGATGTCCCGCTCCACGCAGGCTGGGGTAGTGTGGTGAATGAGAGCAATCTTGGGATACAGGATTTTGGATATCATGAGAAGGCAGCCGGGATCTTCCAGAACCAGTTTTACGGCTGTGCATAGATAGTAATAGCCCAGATAGGTTCCGGAGATTCCAAGGGAGCGAATGAGAAAGATAAGGTTTTCCATATGCCAGTTTCTCCTTTTTGCTGATATGTGATCACGGCGTTCCAGAGGACACGATATATTGTAAAGGAAAGACGCCCGACCTGCAGAAAAAAGAAGGAAATAGACCAATATCGACAAAAAAGGAAAATTATCCAATATTGGAGCATATAAGACAGGGGACGAAATGCGACAATCTTTGCGGAAAGGGAAGGAATGGGGCAGAAAACCAGATATGGCAAGGCAAAGCGATAAAATACCATATCTGGGGGAAGGAAAAAACATTAAGCAAAAATTATGCGAAAATAAGAAAAAGATAGAAAAAATAATCAGAGCGAAAATGTCGATTTATGCGATATCTTTCTCTTTTCAAACTTCTGGGAAAGCATTATATTATCAGCATAGAAAAAAAGGAGGGGTTGTGTATGAGCGACAAGGAAATGCTGCTGATTCTTGAACGCGAAAATCGGAAATTAAAAGAAGATAATGAAACTTTGCAGCAGATTGTTCTTCAGATGAAATCAACTTTAAACCGTTTGATTGGGCACTATATTACAAAATCTAATGCAGAACTTTAAATGACAGAAAATGGAATAGTGGGGAAACAGGCGGGATAGTAGGGCGTATCTTTACAGTGGCCAATTCCCGTCTGTTTTATTATTAGCAGGTTGACTCTATTAGGGTTCCTGGGACAGATTTTTTTGCTTTTTGATCAGATCCCATATGGTTTTGTGCATCCATTCAACTGTGGATTTGAGAGTTTTGTTTTCTTCTTCTAATTCCTGGATTCGATAGGAAAGATTGGCTATGGTTTCACGGTAATTGGCCGCTTTATGGGGAGCTGAAAGCCGTGAAGCGAGAGTAGGCGTGCGTTTGAGAATTTCTTTGCTTAAAAGGAGGTCTCGTTCTGGACAGCTCAGATTCATGAAATCCTGATACCTCATGGGGAGAAGGTTCATGGAAACGTCGCATTTGGGACATACGGCATTTCGGGAAAGCTGATAATAAGCGTAATAGCCACATTTGGGACAGTAGTAAACAGATAATTCTCTCATATTGACCTCCTGAGTAGATGATTAAAATAGCGTCAGCATAGCACTGACGATACCTTAACTTATATATAACGTAAAAACTTTTAAAATATGACAGGATTTTGGAAAAAATATTAAAAAAATTTATATTTTTTTATTTTACATGCAAAAACCGCTGTGAAGCAGACAGAAATCTGTCTGACACAGCGGTTTCGCTGAACGGTAATACAAACTACGGTTTTGTAATCACAAGTGGATTTTCATTGTAACGTTTTGTTTTTTGGTCGGGGTGTTACTGAATAACGCCCTCCGTGTTTACTACCCAGATATCGCCGTTGGCGTCCTCTACATCTTTGAACCCAGTGCCCAACTCCGGCTTTTCAGAGGACTTGGAGGAAGAGGAAGCGCGCTGAACAATACCGGAAGCGTTTACCAAATACTGTTTTCCATCGAAGGACACAGGAGCGTAGCGCAGATCGCTTTCAGCTTCCTGACGCAGTCCGTTGATATAGAGACGGTTGTCATAGATGCCGTTGTAGCCCTGACCACGGTTAGCGCCGCTGGTGTGGAAGTACCAGGATTCGTTCTCACCGGTTTCTTCATTATAGATAGTCTGCTTTCCAGTCTTCATGGAGCCGTCCTCGGCAAAGTAAGCGGTGGCTGTGGAGCCGTCTTCTAAGGTAATAGTCTGAAGGCCGGTCTGCATTTCGCCCTTGGTATTAAACGCATACTGTTTGGAGTTGATGCTGAAGACCTGTACGCCGCTCTCTGCAAAGCAGGGGACACCTTTCTTAAAATAGAAGCGATAAGTGTCTTCTTCATCAGAACTGATTCCTTCTACGCCCTGGATGTCATACCAACCGGAAGCACGTTTACCGTCCTCCTCATAGTACTGGTAGCCTGCGATGGGGGCTGTACTGGTGGCTGAAGCTTCCTGGCCTTCTTCGCCGGTTTCAGAAGCCTGGGCTGAGTCAGCGGGAACTTTGTACCAGCCGGTCTGCATGATGCCGTCTACAAAGGTGTAATAGTTGCCATTGATCTTTTTGTCTATCTCATTCTCGACCATTTTTCCGTTCTTTTCAAAGTAACGCCAGGAAGAAGCGTCCGTCGGCTCATCTGAGTCTTCGGCCAACTGAATCCAGCCTGTGCGGCGCACACCGTCGTCGCCTAAATAGTAAATAGCGTCATTGATAGTCTGAAGGCCGGTCAGCATAATCCCTTCATCATTGAAATAATACCATTTATCGTTGATAGACTGCCACTTGGAACGGATATAACGGCCGTCTTTGCCAAAGTAGTACCACAGCTCCGCAGGGGAGTCCGGGTCGTCTATATCTTCGTTTTCAACGGAAAGCCAGTGGTTGGAGACTTTCTTTCCAGTTTCATCTACATAGTATTCATCGATCATTTCATCTGTTGCAATTTCGCCTTCATCATTTAAATAGTACCAGTCGCTGTCTTTTTTCTTCCAGGCCTCTGTCACATAGTCGCCGTCAGAATCGTAGTAGCGGAGGGTTCCGTTTTCATCGACCCATCCGGAGGAAGCAGCCAGGACGGTTGCCGGTCCATTTAATAGGGAAGGGGTTACTGCGGTCATCACTGCCGCAGCGGATAATACAGCCATAAGTTTTGTTGCCTTTTTCATAAATAAATCGTCTCTCCTTTTTTGTTGTGGACAGCGGTTTGAAATCCGCCTGTTTGTTCGTGGCCGAAAATCCATCGTTGCATTACGGTCCTGATTATAGCCCATGTTTGCTGTGCTGAAAAGTGTAGGTTGATTCCAGTAATGGAAGACGGATGCAGAGCAAGGAGACTGTGGCAGCTTTCCAGACGGATCCGGGAATGGGGAGACCCCTAAAAAGCTTGAAACTACGGCGAAAATTACGATTCCCGTAAGAAAAAGTTTATTAGGAATTTTGATAAAAGTATGCTATACTGGTTTGGAATAAGAGGGAGGGATGGCCATGAAAATTAAGGTTTCAGACTATATTGCGGAAAAACTGGTGGAGGCAGGCATCAGCCAGGTATTTACTGTGACCGGCGGCGGAGCGATGCATTTGAATGATGCCCTGGGACACAGGGAGGGGCTTCACTGCCTTTATAATCACCATGAGCAGGCCTGTGCTATTGCGGCGGAGAGCTATGCACGCATTCACAATAAAATTGCGGCAGTCTGCGTCACCACAGGACCAGGGGGAACTAATGCGATTACCGGCGTGGTGGGAGGCTGGCTGGACTCGATCCCTATGCTGATTCTTTCGGGCCAGGTTCGTTACGATACCACCGCCCGCTGGTCCGGCGTGGGGATTCGCGCTATGGGAGATCAGGAGTTTGACATCTGCAAAGCTATCTCTTCTATGACAAAGTACTGTGAAATGGTGATCGATCCCATGAGGATCCGTTTCTGCCTGGAGAAGGCGCTGTATCTGGCTCAGACTGGAAGGCCGGGGCCGTGCTGGCTGGATATTCCCCTGAATGTCCAGGGAGCCTACGTGGAGAAGGAGGCCCTGATCGGCTTTGACCGGAAGGACTATGAAGCCGGAGGAGACGGCTGGGCAGAGGAGAGTGAGGCAAAGATTGCGGAGGACGAGGCCGGAAAAGGGGAAAACCGTCCACTGCGTCCCGGCAAAGTGGACCGGGAGACCGCAGGGGCGATTCTTCAGAAGATCCGCAGCTCCCGCCGCCCGGTGTTCAATGTGGGGAACGGCATTCGGATTGCAGGAGCCCACCAGGCATTGATGGAGGTTATCGACCGGCTTGGAATTCCAGTGGTGACCGGATGGAACAGCCAGGACGCTATCTATGACAGCCATCCTCTCTATACGGGAAGGGCTGGCAATATGGGAGACCGACCTGGAAATTTTGCAGTTCAGAACAGTGATCTGGTATTCTCTGTGGGGAGCCGCCTGAGCATCCGCCAGGTGGGATACAATTATGAGACCTGGGCCAGGGCGGCTTACGTGATTGTAAACGATGTGGACGCGGAGGAGCTGAAAAAGCCGTCAGTCCATGTGGACATGCCGGTTCACGCTGATGCCAAGGATCTGCTGGAGACTTTGGCGGCGCTGCTGAAGGAGGAGCAGGACGCAGGGCGACTGCCGTACCCCCTGTTTGACGGCGGGGAAGGGCTTCGGGACATGGACTGGCGGGAGACCTGCAGAATGTGGAAGGAAACCTACCCGGTGATCCTGCCGCGGCATATGGCCTGCGGAGACGAAGAGCCGGCCAATGTGTATGCCCTGGTGAAGGAGCTGAGCAGCCGTCTGCATGAGGGACAGATCACGGTGGTGGGCAATGGCTCTGCCTGCGTGGCTGGAGGTCACGGATATATCATTAAGAAAGGTCAGCGGTTTATCACCAACTCGGCAATTGCGTCCATGGGCTACGATCTGCCGGCGGCCATCGGGGCGTGCATGGCAGATCACAGCCAGGATATTATTCTTTTGACAGGGGATGGAAGCATTCAGATGAATATCCAGGAACTGCAGACCATTATCCACCACAGAATGCCCATCAAGATTTTCCTGATCAACAATGGTGGTTACCACTCTATCCGCCAGACCCAGAAAAATTATTTTGGGGAGCCGCTGGTCGGAATCGGCGTTGACAGCGGGGATCTGAGCTTTCCGGACATGGAAAAGCTGGCCTGGGCTTACGGCTACCCCTACCTGAGGGCGGAGCACAACAGCCAGCTGGGGCCGGCTATTGAGAAGGCCCTTGCCATGGAAGGTCCGGTGATATGCGAGATCATGGTCAGCATGGGACAGAATTTTGAACCCAAGTCGGCGGCCAAGAGACTGCCTGATGGGACTATGGTTTCCCCACCGCTGGAGGATCTGTCGCCTTTCCTGCCGGAGGAGGAGATGGACGCCAACATGCTGATCCCCAGGATCAAGGACTGAGAGAAGGAGGATGCCCTGGTGAATGTGGTTGTGACCGGCGCCACCAGCTTTTTGGGGGCGCCTATGGCAGAGCGCTTTCTGCGGGACGGGGACCGGGTTTATGCTGTCGTCCGTCCCGGTTCCCGGAATATGGGCCGGGTGGAGAAGCTGCGGGAGCGGTACGGCGGCCGGATTATTCCGGTTTCTGTGAAGCTGGAGGATACAGACCGGATTGCAGATGTGATAAAAGAGCCCTGCAGCCTGTGGGTGCATTTTGGATGGGACGGCGCCGGCAGCGGCAACCGGACGCAGCGGGATATCCAGCAGAAAAATGCGGAGGATTCCCTCCGGGCGCTGAGAGGAGCAGAGACTTTGGGATGCAGGCGCTTCGTTTTCAGCGGCTCTCAGGCGGAGTACGGAATACGGGACAGCCTGATGAAGGAGAGCGACCCCTGCAGGCCTGTGTCTGAGTACGGAAAGGCCAAGGTGCGCTTTTATCAGGCGGCCAGAGAGTATCTGACAGAGAGCGGGAGCGCCATAGAGTATGTCCACGCCAGAATCTTCAGCGTCTATGGCCCCGGGGATCACCCCTGGTCCTTGGTGGAATCCTGCAGAAAAGCCTTTTTGGCAGGAGAGGAAATCAGCCTGGGAGAGTGCGCCCAGATGTGGAATTTTCTGTACCGGGACGATTGCCTGGAGGCCCTGTTTCTGCTGGCAAAGGCTCAGGGGACAGTGGGTTTTTCTGCCGCGACGCCGTCCGGGAGAGAGAAAAACGGGATTTACAATGTGGCGGCTCCGGAGGCAGAAACCAGGCTTCTGAGAAGCTATGTGGAAACCATGTACAGACTCTGCGGGAGCAGAGGCAGTTTTGTCTACGGGGTACGGCCGCCCAACGCGGAGGGACAGGCCAACCTGATCCCCTCTACCCAAAAGCTGAGAGAGACGGTGGGGTTTGCTGCAAAAATCGGTTTTGAGGACGGTTTTCTGCGGCTTTTAGAAACAGAAGCAACGAGATAGGAGATATGTGATCATGGCGGAGATAAGACGGGAGCGCTGCCTTGCCTGCGGCGGAAAGCTGGGGAATCAGCCCCTGATGCAATTTGACGGAATGCCGGCCTCGGCTCAAGATATACCGGATGCCGGAGAAGTAAAGACGGACAGAGGGATTTCCCTGAACCTGTATCAGTGCTCAGACTGCGGCCTGGTTCAGTTTGACTGCCCTCCGGTTGCCTATTACAGAGATGTGATCCGGTCAGGAGGTTTTACGACCACGATGGTGGAGCTGCGCCGCCGTCAGTACCGTCATCTGATCGATTTCTGCAGGCTGGAGGGAAAAAAGATTCTGGAGGCCGGGTGCGGCAGAGGAGAGTTTCTGTCGGTTCTGAGAGAATTCCCGGTTCAGGCCTACGGAATTGAGCACCGGGCAGATCTGGTTTCAATGGCGCAGGAGCAGGGACTCAGAGTCTGGCGGATGTTTCCGGAGACAGAGGACACTGTGCTGGCCTCAGCGGATTTTGATGCGGCTCCGCCATATGACGCGTTCCTATCGTTTAATTTTCTGGAGCACCAGCCGGATCCAGGAACGATGCTGCGATGCATCCGGAACAATCTGTCAGACGGCGGTGTGGGGCTGGTGACGGTTCCCAGTTTGGAATATATTCTGCAATACAATGGATACTATGAATTAATCCGGGATCACTTGGCCTATTATTCCTTTGGAACATTGAGACGACTTTTGGAGCATAATGGTTTCCAGGTTCTGGAGGAGGAGTTGGTCAACAGGGACACCCTGTCGGTGATTGTCAGAAAGGCAGATTTTCGGGAGACAGGAACGTCCGGATTTGACAGGCTGGACATCTCCGGCCTGGCTGCAAGCCGCAGGGATATCAGCCGGGATATAGACAGTCTTTTAGAAAGACTGGCAAAACAGGGAAAAACCCTGGCTGTCTGGGGCGCCAGCCATCAGGGCTTTACGCTGGCCGCCACCACCGGAGTGGGGAAGACAGCCAGATATATCATGGACTCGGCGCCGTTTAAACAGAACCGGTTCGCCCCGGCATCCCACCTTCCTATTGTGGCGCCGGATCATTTTTATGAGGAGCCGGTAGATGCGATCCTGATCGTGGCGCCGGGCTATACAGACGAAATCGCCGGGATCATCCGGCAGAAGTATTGCGGCAGGGAACACGCTACAGAGATCTGGACACTGAGGAGCAACAAGCTGGAAGAAATTACGGAGGCATAAGAATTTCTATGGAAAGGATCGTGATTACCGGAGCTACCGGTTTTATCGGCAGATATCTGACGCAGATGTATCTGGAAAAGGGGGCGAGAGTCTTTGCCCTGGTGCGGCCGGATTCAAAGAATAGAGGGGTTCTGCCATCCCACGAGAATCTGACGGTGGTGTCCTGCGGGCTGGAAAATGTCCTGGACTGTGTGGAGGCTGTTGGGCAGGCGGATGCTTTCTTTCATTTTGCCTGGGGCGGGGTAAACCGGCAGGAGATCGATTCCCCTCAGGTCCAGGAGAAAAATGTTTCGGAATCTTTGGATTGCGTAAAAGCCGCCTATCTGCTAAAATGTAGCGTGTTTATGGATGCCGGCTCCCGAGTGGAGTACGGGATTGCCGGAGAGACGATGCGGGAAGATATGGACTGCCATCCTATTAACGAGTATGGGAAGGCCAAATGGAAATTTTACCAGATGGCGAGGCCGCTGTGCCACGAGTACGGGATGACCTACTATCACCTTCGCTTTTTCAGCGTATACGGCTGGGGAGATCACCCCTGGTCCATCATCTCGACCCTGGTGAGGGACTTGCCTCAGGGAAAGACGGTTGCTCTCAGCGCCTGCCGTCACAAGTGGAATTTTATGTATATCAAAGATGCCGTGAGGGCTGTCTATGAACTGCACCACAGCGCTGGAACCGGGGAAGCTGGGATCGTCAACATAGCCAGCCGGGACACCAGGGTTCTGCGGGAGTTTGTGGAGGAGATTCATGAGATTGCCGGCGGGAGAGGAACCCTGGAGTATGGAATCTTTGTACAGGCAAAGGAGGGGGCTCTGTCGGTCTGCCCGGATGTGGAGAAGCTGAACCGGCTTTTGGAAGGCCGGTGGGAGGAGGCTTATACATTCCGCCAAGGGATTGAAGAAACCATGAAGAGAGAAGAGAATGACAGGTATGAAAAAAATTAGCGTATTGATTCCGTGTTACAATGAGGAAGAGAATGTAGTTCCCATCAGTCAGGCAGTGATCGACACTCTGACCAATGAGCTGCCGGAGTACGATTACGAGCTGGTTTTTATCGACAATGACTCTCAGGATAAGACCAGACTTCTGATTCGGGAACTGTGCCGCCAGAATCCCAAGATCAAAGCGATTTTTAATGCCCGCAATTTTGGCCAGTTTAACTCGCCTTATTACGGGATGCTCCAGGTGACGGGGGACTGTGTGATCGAGATGGTGGCAGATTTTCAGGATCCGGTAGATCTGATTCCCAAGTATGTACACGCTTGGGAGGAGGGCTACAAGATTGTTATCGGGATCAAGACCAGCAGCAAAGAAAATCCGGTTATGTACTGGCTCAGAAGCTGCTACTATAAGATGATCAAAAAGTTTTCTGACGTAGAGCAGATCGAGCATTTTACCGGTTCCGGACTGTATGACAGGGACTTTATAGAAATTCTTCGGAAGCTGGACGATCCGACTCCGTTTTTGAGAGGAATTGTGGCGGAGCTGGGATATAAGAGAAAGGAAATTCCCTACGAACAGCCCAGGAGAAGGGCCGGCCATACGAAAAATAATTTTTTCAGCCTTTTTGACGCGGCAATGCTCAGCGTTACTTCCTATACAAAAACAGGATTGAGAATGGCTACGATTTTTGGGAGTATTTGTTCTGTAATAAGTATTTTGGTGGCTTTTATCTATCTGGTGATGAAGCTGATCTGGTGGGATCGTTTCCCGGCCGGGATGGCCCCCATGCTGATTGGCATGTGCTTCCTGGGATCAGTACAGATCTTCTTTATCGGTCTGGTAGGGGAATATATTCTGAGTATCAATCAGAGAGTCATGCACCGACCGTTGGTCATTGAGGAGGAGAGAATCAATTTTGATACCCAGAACGAAGGAAAGACGGAGCGTACGGAGAAATAGTGATGAGATATAACGTAGATGTAGTGCGGATCAGGGAAAATACGATTACCCTCAACGGGTGGGTCATAGGAAAGACACCTGAGGATCAGGCGGAGTTTGCTGTGGAGGATGCCGACCATAAGCCGGTAGACTTCCGCTATGTGTCCACCAGACGGGATGATGTGAGCCATATTTACTTTAAGGAGATTCTGGACAAGGATTTTGGCTTCGATATTCAGTTCGATTATGAGAGGGGGAAGGACTATTATCTGATCATTCGCTGCGGCGGCCGCAGAGCGAGAATCAAATACAATGAAGAGATGATCATGCGCCGCTCCAGCGTGGCATACAAGCGCCGCCAGAAAATAAAAGATCTGATGAATATGGAGACGGTCCGGGTGGCCATGGACTTCTGGAAGGACAACGGTCTCAAAGCTCTGATCTTAAAGTCAAAACATAAACTTCAGGGAATTGACAATGATTACGACTATGGCGAGTGGTATGAGCTGACCAAGCCCACGGAGGAAGAGCTGGAGAGGCAGAGGGCAGAGTCTTTTGATTACAGCCCTAGATTATCTATCGTGATCCCGGCATACAAGACACCGGAACGGTATTTAAGGGAAATGCTTCAGTCCATAGAGGCTCAGACCTATAAAAACTGGGAAGTCTGCGTGGCAGACGGGAGTCCCAGAGGAGAGAGCTCTGAGCGGCTGCTTCGCCGCTTTGCCGAGCGGGATCAGCGTTTTAAATATGTGATTTTGGGGGAAAATAAAGGAATTGCCGGGAATACCAATGCGGCTATGGAAATGGCTACGGGAGATTTTATTGTTCTGGCAGACCATGACGATACGCTTCCTCCTCATGCATTGTATGAGTGCGTGAAAGCTATCAACTCAGATCCGGAATATGATGTGCTTTATTCCGACGAGGATAAGCTGGACATGGACGGCAAGGCCCTGTTTGATCCACACTTTAAGCCGGACTTTAATCCGGATCTTCTCACCAGTGTCAACTACATTTGCCATCTTTTTGTGGTAAACAGGGAGCTGGTGGAAGCTGTGGGAGGCTTCCGGCAGGAATTTGACGGTGCTCAGGACTATGATTTCATTTTCCGCTGTACGGAAGCGGCAAGGAAGATCTGCCATATTCCAAAAGTGCTGTACCACTGGCGGTGCCACCAGAATTCCACGGCCAGCAATCCAGAAAGCAAGATGTATGCGTTTGAGGCCGGAACCCGGGCGATTCAGGCTCATTTTGACCGGATGGGAATCGGTGTGGAATCCATTGAAAAGGGCGTAGATTTTGGAATTTACCATACCCGTTTTGTGCTGAAAGGGCAGCCGCTGGTCTCAGTGGTGATTCCCAATAAAGACCACACCCAGGATTTGGATACCTGTATCCGATCCCTGATCGAGAGGGGAACATACCCTAATCTGGAGTTTATTGTGGTGGAAAACAACAGTACAGACCAAGGGACATTTGTCTATTACGATAAGATTCAGAAAGAATTTCCAAATGTCCAGGTGGTTCGCTGGGAGAAGGGCTTTAACTTCTCAGCGATCAACAATTTTGGAGTCCAATTCGCAAAAGGGGAATACCTGCTGTTCCTAAATAATGATACAGAGATTATTGAGCCGGATGTAATTCAGGAGATGCTGGGTTACTGCCAGAGAGAAGATGTGGGTATTGTTGGAGCCAGACTCCTGTACCAGGATGACACGATTCAGCATGCCGGCGTAGTGGTGGGATTTGGCGGCATTGCCGGTCACACGTTTATCGGCCTTCACAAGGCGGAGAACAGCTATTTCCACCGGGCTATGTGCGCTCAGGACTACAGCGCCGTGACAGCGGCCTGCCTGATGACCAAGAGAACTCTGTTCGACCAGGTAGGGGGCTTTACGGAAGAGCTGGCCGTTGCCTTCAATGATATTGATTTTTGTATGAAAATCCGATCTTTGAATAAATTAGTGGTTTACAATCCGTATGCATTGCTGTATCATTATGAATCGAAGTCCAGGGGATTGGAGGACACGCCGGAAAAGGTAGCCCGTTTTAACCGGGAGATTGCCATATTTGCACGGAGATGGCCGGATATCCTAAAGAACGGCGACCCCTTCTATAATCCGAACCTGACGCTGAGAAAGTCAAATTTCGCTCTCCGGGACTTAAAGAAAGAAAAAATTGGTGAGCCTTATCGGCTGGAGATCGATGTAGAAAAGTGAGGTCATCCCTTGGAACACAAAGTTACGATCGTTATTCCCAATTACAATGGGCTGAAATTTATGGAACCCTGCATGGCAGCATTAGAACGCCAGCGCTGCCGGAATTTTGACATCCTGGTGGTGGACAATGGTTCCACGGACGGCAGTGTCCAGTGGCTGGAGAGTCATGGAATCCCTTCCATATATTTAAAAGAGAATACGGGATTTTCCGGTGCTGTTAATGTTGGGATCCGGGAAGCGAAGACCCCCTATGTGATTCTGCTGAATAACGATACGGAAGCCGATCCGGATTATGTGGGAGAGCTGGTTCGGGCGATAGAGCGGTCTCCAAAGATTTTTTCTGTCAGCAGCAGAATGGTGCAGATGCACCGTAAGGAGCTGATGGACGATGCCGGGGATATGTACAGTGTTTTAGGATGGGCCTATCAGAGAGGGGTAGGTCAGCCAACAGAGCGCTACGGCAGATCCTGCTCTGTGTTTGCGGCCTGTGCGGGAGCCGCTATTTACCGGAGATCTGTATTTGATGAGATTGGGTATTTTGATGAGAAGCATTTTGCTTATCTGGAAGATATCGATGTGGGTTACCGGGCCAGGATTTTTGGCTACCGGAATGTCTACTGTCCTTCGGCCGTAGTGTACCATGTGGGCAGCGGAACCAGCGGCTCCAAGTACAATTCTTTCAAGGTGAGGCTGGCCGCCAGAAATAATGTCTATCTCAATTATAAAAACATGCCGTTCCTTCAGCTTTTACTGAATTTGATTCCCATCGCTGTGGGCACCGGACTGAAATACCAGTTTTTCCGGAGAATCGGCTTTGCAAAAGACTATGCAGATGGGCTGAAGGAGGGAATCCGGACTGCCAGAACTTGCAGAAAGGTAAGATTCTCGCCGTCAAGACTGATGAATTATATAGTGATTGAGGCGGAACTCATAGCCGGAACATTTTTGTATGTGTATGAGTTTTCCAGGAGAAAACTGGGAAATAGGAAGGCTTGCAGAAGAAACTAGGTGATTAGCAGTATGATAAAAGACAATCAGAAAGGATTCAACCGTTTCCATGTTGTGTTGGACGGACTGGTAACGGCTGGGTCTTACCTTCTCGCGTGGTATTTGATGCTGGAAGCCAGAATTTTCCCGGTTCAGGGAGAAGTTCTGGCACCCAGATATTATTTTATGGCACTGATCCTGATTGTGCCGGGGTACCTCATCTTATATGGGGTCTTCCATTTATATACGCCTAAACGGGTTCAGGGCCGCAGAGTGGAGTTCGCCAATATCTGCCAGGCCAATACCATAGGACTTTTGCTGTTTACCATGGTCCTTTTTGCCATCCGTAATCAGAACCCGTTTTTTAATGAATTTGCTACCAGAGTGGTTCTGGGATTTTTCGCCATCAATACCTTTATGGTGACTCTGGAGCGCAATGTGATCCGCATGGTTCTCCGCTCTCTGAGATCCAAGGGGTATAATCAAAAGCATATCCTTCTCATCGGCTACAGCCGGGCGGCGGAAGGCTTTATCGACCGGGTTCTGGCCAACCCGGAGTGGGGATACCGAATCCGCGGGATTCTGGACGACCACCACAAAACAGGGGAGGGCTATCGGAATATACCTGTAGTGGGAACGATCTCCCAGCTCAACAGTTTTCTGGAAAGCAATACCCTGGATGAGATTGCCATCACCCTGAGCATCAAAGAATACAGCAATCTGGAGCAGATAGTGGCAGCTTGTGAAAAATCAGGGGTTCACACCAAGTTTATTCCGGATTATAATAACATCATTCCCACCCGCCCCTACACGGAAGATCTTCAGGGCCTGCCGGTGATTCATATTCGTCATGTCCCCCTGACAAACCTGCTGAACGCCACGATAAAGCGGTGCGTGGATATTGTCGGGGCTATCTGCGGATTGGTGGTCTTCTCACCGATCATGCTGGTGACAGCCATCCTGATTAAGCTGACCTCCCCGGGACCGGTGATTTTCAGCCAGGAGAGAGTGGGACTCCACAACAGGACTTTTAAGATGTATAAGTTCCGTTCAATGGAGGTTCAGAAGCCTTCGGAGGAAAAGTCAAAATGGACGACGCCCCACGACCCGCGGGTGACCTCGGTGGGCCGTTTTATCAGGAAGACCAGTATAGACGAGATGCCCCAGTTTTTCAATATTCTCATTGGGGATATGAGCCTGGTGGGGCCCAGACCGGAGCGGCCGTTTTTTGTGGAGCGCTTTAAGGAAGAGATCCCCAGATATATGATCAAGCATCAGGTGAGACCGGGGCTGACCGGATGGGCTCAGGTGAACGGGTATCGGGGAGACACATCGATTACGAAGCGGATTGAGCATGATCTGTACTACATTGAGAATTGGAGTCTTGGATTTGACTTTAAAATTATGTTCCTGACGGTTTTTAAAGGATTTATCAATAAAAATGCGTATTAGACATACGCAGCGTGAGGTTGAAGTACATGAGCTATGATTATGATGATGAGTTAGGAGGCCGGCGCGGCCGGAGAGATCGGGAGGAAGAACGCCCTGAGAGAAACCGGCGCCCGGAGAGGACGACTTCTCCCAAAGATTCTGTGTCAGCCCCGAGGCCCAGGCAGGGAGCGAGCCGGAGCCAGGCAGGGGACAGACCCCGTCGGGAGGTCACAGGAGGGACGCTGCCCAGAACGGGGGCTGCGGGAGGGACGAAGCCTGTATCCAGGGCGGCCCGTCCGATTCCCCAGGAAAATAGGATTCGGGCAGTTGGAGAAGACCACATTGCCGACCCGGCGGCTAGAGAGCGAAGTACAATGAGGATGGCTGCAGGAGGCTCACCTGTAAACGGAAGAAAAACGGGGGAGAGACCTGTAAGAGGAGGAGAGGGACAGGAGACATCAGGGCGTCCTGGCAGGGTTTCCCGGACTTTCCAGCCTCAGCAGAAGAGTTCCTCTGAAGGGAATGGTTACGGAAGACGTACACCGGACGGAGGACGGGTGACGGCTACCAGCCAGGCGGCGGAGAAAGCTGCAAAAACGGCTAAAAACAAAAAGCGCCGGCGTATTATAACGATGGCAGTTGCAGAGTGTATTGCATTGATCTTCATCTTTACATATGCTTACTTTGCCAGAGCCTGGAGCATGATCGCCCGGCCAGATGACTGGAATGTAGAGGAAGTGACCAATCCCGAATTTTCCGTAGATGTGCCGGAGTACATGAAAGGCCATTGGACCATCGCGGTCTTTGGCGTGGACAGCCGTGACAAAAACGTATTAAAAGGAACAAATTCAGATGTAATTATGATCTGCGATATTAACCAGGATACCGGAGAGATCAAGATTGTTTCTGTATTCCGTGATACGTATTTGAATACTGATGATGAGGGTACTTATAATAAGATTAATTCGGCATATTTTACCGGAGGCCCTACTCAGGCGGTTAAAGCGCTGAACCGGAATCTGGATTTGAACATTACGGACTATGTGACGTTTAACTGGAATGCGGTAGCAGACGGAATCAATGTCCTGGGAGGGATTGACATTGAGCTGAGTAATGCTGAATTTTATTATATCAATTCCTTTATTACAGAGACCGTTAAGGGAACTGGGATCGGCTCTCATCAGCTTACTCATGCGGGAATGAACCATTTAGACGGGGTTCAGGCCGTGGCTTATGGGCGCCTCAGGCTAATGGATACAGATTATGCACGAACGGAGCGCCAGAGAAAAGTAATCCAGGCAGCCTTTGACAAAGCGGTAAAGGCAGATTGGAACACGCTGAACAGCTTGGTGGGAGCGGTATTCCCGCAGGTTTCCACTTATATTGACATTAATGATATTTTTCCGATGCTGAGAAATATTACTCAGTATCATATCGGAGAGACAGCGGGATTCCCGTTCTCCAGAACAGCGGTTAATATGGGCAAAAAAGGAGACTGCGTGATTCCGACAACCCTAGAGAGCAATGTCATTAAGCTTCATGAGTTCCTTTACGGGGAAATGGATTATACGCCAAGCGATACAGTTAAAGGGATCAGCGAAAAAATTTCCAGTGATACCGGGCTGTATAAAGAGGGACAGACGGTAGGCCACGTGTCTACGGATAACGGTGTGATTCCCAGCAGTAAGGCATCGACCACAGCAGCGGAGACGGAAGTGGAGAGTACAGAGGAGACAACCGAGGAGTACGAGACTGACGAGTACGGAAATCGTATTGATGAGAATGGAAACATCATCGACGAGGATGATCAGCTTTACGATGAACCTATTGAGACGGATGTGGACGGAAATGAGATTATTGACGGGGAGTACTTTGGCGAAAATGGCGAATGGATCGGAGGCGACCGGAGACCCACGACGACAGTTCCGTCTACAGAAGGCGGTATAAGTCCTTCCAATCCGGCTGAGAGCACTGAGTCTACCGGACCAGTCAGTCCCGGAGCATCTGAGACGACAGAAGGCATTGGTCCGGGAACAGGGCTGGAGCCTGGCACGGGAAGCAGTCAGGGACCGGGAATTATTGATAATTCATCTGAGGGAACAGACGGATATGTACCGGAAGGCCCGGGAGCAGCTACTTCTCCAGGGAATACCACTTCGTCTGAGAGTCCGATTTATCCAGGAAGTTCTACGCCGGGAGGAAACGTTTCGGTATCTCCGGTGCCGACAGAAGATTATGAGAATATTGGCCCTGGGATGTAACCGAAATAGGCTTAGAGTTGAAGCTGAATAATATAATAAGATTAATGTTTTCTGGCGCTGTAGATAAAAGCTTTGCAGCGCCAGTTGCTTTTTATAAATAGATTATTTTTTGGTCACATTTTTATCACAAATCATTGTTACACTAAGAACTGTTGAAAGGAAAGAAAAACAATAGAACGAAAAATAATATGAAAAGACACTGATAGAGGAAGGAGATTATCATTATGAGTTTTGAGAATGAAAACAATTCTATGAATGGTATGAATCCGGATTCCAATGACATAGAGAATCATTCAGCACAGCCGACAGAATCCGTTAATTTTGTTATGAAAGAAGGAAATTCTTACAGTAATGGAAACGGAAATCAGCAACCGGGGCAGGATCATGCCAATACCTGCAGCCAGCCCCAGAATCAGCCGGTTTACAGCGGCCCTTACCAGTCAAACGAAAATGCTTACTACAATGGTCAGGCCAGCGGAGGCTATTACGGAGGAAATGGAGGAAACGGTGGTCATATCCCTTATCCAGGCAATGGTCACGGAAATCATTCACAGGATCCTCATATTAAGAAAAACGGGAAGGCGAAAAATATAGCAAAGAAGGCTGGATGGGTCACAGCGGCAGCAATCCTTTTTGGTGTGGTATCAGGCGGAACGATTGTCGGAGTAAATGCTCTTTCAGACAGTTTCTTGGCCCAGCAGGCGACAGAGGCTTCTGAGACAGAGCGTGTAGAACCGCAGACCAGTTCATCTACCGAGGCTTCAGCCCAGCCGGCAGAAACTGCGGAGGGAGACAGCCAGGTAATTGCAATGGATGTTTCAGGCATTGTAGATGAGGTAATGCCATCCATGGTTTCGATCAGCAATACAATGCTTTACAGTACCAATTCATGGTTTTATGGAAATCAGACTTATGAAGTTCCCAGCAGCGGAAGCGGAATCATTTTAGGCGAAAATGATACAGAACTTTTAATTGTAACCAATAATCATGTAATTGAAGATTCAGAGGAACTTTCTGTAACCTTTATTGATGGAACAACGGCAGAAGCGGCTATAAAGGGCACGGATTCGACAGCAGACTTAGCGGTAGTAGCAGTCCCGCTGGATTCTATTCCGGATGATACCAAGAGCAAAATCAAACCGGCTGTTCTGGGCGATTCCAGCGAGGTGAAGATGGGCCAGGGTGTTATTGCCATTGGCAATGCGTTAGGATACGGCCAGAGCGTTACAGTAGGTTATGTAAGCGCAGTAGACAGAACGATTCAGATTGATGAGAGCGGAAATACCAAGAATGTCATTCAGACAGATGCAGCCATTAATCCTGGCAACAGCGGCGGCGCTCTGATCAATATGAAAGGAGAAGTAATCGGTATTAACGAAGCGAAAACTTCTGCAACATCTGTAGAAGGCGTAGGATACGCAATCCCTGTCTCAGAAGTGCAGGATATTATTACAGATCTGATGAATTCCAAGACCCGAATCACTGTTGATGAGAGTAAACAGGGCTATCTGGGAATCCAGGGGACAGATGTCAGCGAGAGAGATTCCTCACTGTACGGAATGCCCATCGGCGTATATGTTTATAAACTGGTAGAAGGCGGAGCAGCCAGTCAGTCAGACTTGCAGGAGAAAGACATTATTACAAAGATTGACGGTCAGTCCATTGCCAGTATGGAAGAATTAAAAGAGATGCTGACCTACTATGAAGAAGGCACTCAGGTAACGCTGACAGTGCAGAGACTGGAGAATGGTCAGTATACAGAGAAACAGGTAGTTGTCACCCTGGGACAGAAGCCGGAAGAGGAAGAAACAGAGGCACAGCCCCAGCCTCAGCAGAACATGCCCAGATTATTCCAGTAACCAGGTGTGCCGTTTACGATCATAACGTTTAATACTCAGGCGCTCTTTCAGCTATAAAAAGCTGAGAGAGCGTCAGTTTTTATTGCTGCTTTATGAAATAAATATAAATTCCAGGCAGGCTGTCTTGTGCCGGGGTGGGAAATACCGTATAATAATGGGGACAAAAGATGGTTCTGGGTTTTGCCATATTACACGAATGCCAGATAGAGGAGAGAGACATTGGACGATAGAGAAAAAGATTATACAAATGATCCGAAAGAGGAACAGACAGGGGAAATAGAGAAAAGACAAGAGCAGAAGGAGCAGGAGACGGAAGAAAAATATGAAAAGGTCTGCTATATGTGCCGGAGGCCGGAAAGCAAAGCAGGACCAATGATTACAATGCCGGGAAATATATGCCTGTGCCGGGACTGTATGCAGAAGGCCTTTGATTCGATTGGCAGCAGCGGCATGGATTTTTCAAAAATCCAGAACATGCCATATATGAATCTGAATATGAATGATTTCTTCCAGAATATTCCGGAAAATATAGAGATTCCTAAAAAGCAGAAAATTAAAAAGAAGAGCCAGAAGGCTGCTGCTCTGACGATGCAGGATATCCCTGCACCGCACATGATCAAAGCCAAGCTGGATGAGTACGTGATCGGACAGGAACAGGCAAAAAAAGTGATGTCTGTGGCTGTTTACAATCACTATAAACGGGCACTGGTGGATTGGAAGAAAGAGGCCGAAGAGGACGGCATAACGATTGAAAAATCCAATATTCTGATGGTTGGTCCGACGGGAAGCGGAAAAACTTACCTGGTCAAAACTCTGGCCAGACTGTTGGATGTACCGCTGGCCATCGCCGATGCCACTTCTCTGACAGAAGCAGGCTATATCGGAGATGATATCGAAAGTGTTGTGTCAAAACTTTTAGCTGCAGCAGATAACGATGTAGAGCGAGCCGAGAGAGGCATAATTTTTATTGACGAGATTGATAAGATCGCAAAAAAGAAGGAAACTAATACCAGGGATGTCAGCGGCGAATCCGTTCAGCAGGAA
Organism: uncultured Lachnospiraceae bacterium; assembly: GCA_904395885.1. Taxonomy (GTDB): domain Bacteria; phylum Bacillota; class Clostridia; order Lachnospirales; family Lachnospiraceae; genus UMGS1370. The sequence goes on along the minus strand of CAJFOF010000031.1, from coordinate 13,732 downwards.
CTGCTGAAGCTGTTAGAGGGAAGTATTGTGGAAGTGCCGGTAGGATCCAATCAGAAGAACGCTATGACTCCGACGGCTACCGTCAACACGGACAACATTCTGTTCATCTGCGGAGGCGCTTTCCCGGATTTGGAAAACATCATTAAAGAGCGGCTGACAAAGAAGTCCACAATGGGCTTTAACAGTTCCCTCAAAGACAGCCTTGACCAGGAAGCAGACCTGTTTCAATATGTGACCAATGACGATCTGAGAGCCTTTGGAATGATTCCGGAGTTTTTAGGGCGTCTTCCGGTGACAGTGACCCTGAAGCCTCTGGATAAAGAGATGCTGGTCAGGATCTTAAAAGAACCGAAAAATGCGATTATCAAGCAGTATGAGAAGCTGCTGGCAATGGATGAAGTCAAGTTGGTATTTGAGGAAGATGCCCTTTCCTGGATTGCAGAAGAGGCAATCCAGAGAAAGACGGGTGCCAGAGCTTTGCGGGCGATTCTGGAAGAGTTTATGCTGGATATTATGTATGAGATCCCGAAGGATCCAAACATTGGCTCGGTTGTGATTACACGGCCTTATCTGGAAAAAACAGGCGGCCCTATGATTCAGATGCGAGGAATGTAATACAGCAATCCAGAATGTGAAAGGTTATCTGCGGTCAAGTTATAATTCCCGCAGCCAGAGAAACGTATTGTACAGATTTAGACTTCCATAGCCCCATTCGCGGTTTGGGAAGGTGTAGGGGCGGTTTCTGTCGGCGCCTCGGATCAGATAGGAACGGATAGCGGCCCCGCTCATTCCAGGATCATTGTTCCATACAAGTCCCCAGGAGAGGAGACTGGCAACGGACCCTGCTGTCAGAGCGGCTGCCACAGAAGTGCCGGTTTTCCTTGTCATAGGCAGAGAGTCGGGATGGACACCGCGGCTGTAGGCAGCTTCCGGTATCTGACCGGGACCGTACACTTCAACGCCAGGGGCGGCGAGATCCGGCTTAATGCGGCTGTCAATGGTATATCCCCGGCTGGAATGAATATTGATGCTGCCATTTAAGTGGTTATAAGCCGCTGCAGTGATGGTAGCAGGGGCATTGCCCGGGGATGTGATGGTAGTATTGGGATTTGGGCTCAGAAAGACCGTTTCCGGTGAAATTAGGCCTTCCGCTGGGAGCCACATATGAAAATCGCCGTTCAGGATCTGGTTGCTGTAGACACGTATCCGCCATTCGCCAGGGGTAGGATTTAAAAATCTCATAAAGATAAGCTGCTTTCCGGAGTCAATTTCATGGGGACGGTAATACACTGTAATCACAGTGGGTTCCAGCAGAAAAGAGACTGTGGTGTTGCTGCTTAATGTGAGGGGGATGCGGCCGATCTCTTCTCCGCTGGGCGAGACAAAGCCGACAGTATACAATTCCGGTGTGGAGGACCATAGCTCTGTGACAAAGCCAGTCTCGCTGTTTCCAACTCGGATCGCGACTTCATCAGGGACAGAGTCACTGGGGACAGACCCGGCATAATGGTGGGACAGCCCTGTTTCATTGCCTGCCGCAGTCACAGCGCAGATACCTATATATTGGCTGACATAGCGAAGGGCCTGACTTAACGGGGAACTTCCCTCATGGCTGCCGGAATTGGTGCCAAGGCCCAGGCAGATGGTCAGAGGCATCCGGTACTCTTGGGCCAAAAGGGTGAGATAGCGGATGCCCATGATAATATCATTTTCCTGAAAGGCTACAGCGTTTTCGGGTATGCAGAAAAATTCCCGCAGATATTGTTTGGCAGGCTTCAGCCTTACCATAGCAATAGCAGCGTCTGGGGCAGCTCCGATAAAATCCTGTTCTGGAATGGGGCTTCCGGCGGCCACACCGGCCAGAAAGGTTCCGTGGCCGTTAGTGTCTGTGGACGGAACCAGACTCAGAGGAGTGCTGGAAGCTAGAGCTTCATTGATCTGTTCTCTGGTAAAAAATGTACCGTATTGGATCGGCTGGCTTTCGGAACTGTTTTCCAGATTTGCAGGATCGACAGTCGGAGGAAGCGTCTGATCCCAGATGCCGATGATCCGTGTAGTGCCGTTGGGATTTTGAAAGACAGGGTTTCGGTAATCGATTCCGGTATCAATAAAGCCTATGATTGTTCCGCGGCCTCTGGAACCCAGGGCGGGCTGTGCGGCGGCGGTGGAGATTCCAGAAGCGTCCAGAGCTGAGGTGTCCATAGTGGTATACAGCTTGGGAATCGAATAGTAGGGATATTTCTCAAGGGAGAGGGGCAGAATAGCTTTAGAAGGAACATACAGGATGCTGTAGCCGGGAAAGGCGAAATCCGAGCAGACGATATCATTCCGGAAAGAGTCTGAAGGTCCGGCTTCACTTCCGTAGCGATGAATGAAATCGGCGTAGTTTTCGGAGGCGGGATTGATAGGACAGGACATTGTGGATCCTCCCCATAGGAAAGATTAGTAATATATATGTAGCAAAGCAGGTAAAATTTACTGGACGGAACCAGCGAAAAATAGTAAAATAGTAATTGTACAGGACGGCGGAAACAGAAAATGCCGTCCTAAAATATATCAAGTAAAAAAGGCGGTGGCGATGTGTTTTGGATTGGCTTGACAGTGTCCTTGGCGGCGCTGGATTTAGGATTGAAAGAATTAGTTGAAGAGCGGGATGACGGGGAATTTCCGGTCGAGATGCCAAAGACCCGGGGGAAAATTATGCTTCACAAAAGTCATAACAGCGGCCTGCCTTTTGGTTTGTTGAAAAAACGGCCGGATTTGGTAAAAATGATTCCGATTGCGGCAGCATCTTCCGTTTTTGGGGTTTTTGTCTATGTAATGGGGAAGAAAGGGAAAATTGGGGAGAAGATTGCCCTTTCTATGGTTTTGGGCGGAGCTCTCAGCAACATAATAGACCGCTGCAGGCGTGGGTATGTAGTTGATTACTTCAGTTTTCAGGTCAGAGGGCTAAAAAAGGTTATTTTTAACTTGGGAGATCTCTTTGTCTTTGCCGGAACGATTTTGATGGCTATAACACAGGCCTTGCCGGAAAAACAAGCGTTCCATCGGGAGAACTCTCTTCCTGAAGAAAAATAAGGAACTTGACCAGGGTCCAAAAATCGCGTAAATATGGGGCATATTGACAGAAACTCTCAATTACGGTACAATTAACATCAAAACGGATGAAGGAGTGATTTTTTTTGGACCCGTCGTCGGACGTCGTGATACAGATCGTGATCGTCATAATTCTTTTGCTGCTGTCTGGATTTTTCTCATCATCAGAGACGGCGCTCACCACAGCCAATAGGATTCGTATGAGAAACTTGGAGGAATCAGGTTCCAAGGCTGCTATGTATGTCAACAAGGTTGTTTCAGATCAGGGAAAGATGCTTTCCGCGATTCTGATTGGCAATAACATCGTAAACCTTTATGCGTCGTCTTTGGTGACGACTATGGTAACCAGTCTGTGGGGAAATAAGGTGGTAGGATTTGCTACCGGAGTGCTGACTTTGCTGATCCTTTTGTTCGGTGAAATTACACCGAAGACCATGGCAACTCTCACTGCCGATTCTATTTCCCTCAGAAATGGGCGGTATATCTACTATCTTATGATCGTAATGACCCCCGTTATTTTTTTGATCAATAAATTGTCTACAGGAATCCTGCTGCTGATGAAATTGGATCCCAAGCAAAAGAGAGAGTCCATTACAGAAGATGAATTGAGGACGATTGTTGAGGTCAGTCACGAGGAAGGCGTTATCCAGACTGAAGAAAAAAATATGATCACTAATGTATTCGATTTTGGTGAGTCCCTGGCAAAGGATATTATGGTTCCGCGCATCAACATGGTTTTGTTGGATGTGACGGCGGATTATGGGGAACTGATTGAGAGCTTCCGTGAGAATCGTTTTACCCGTATGCCGGTGTATGAAGGCAGCACGGACAATGTGATCGGCATCATCAACGTAAAGGATCTGCTTTTACTGAGTGAGGAGGAAAAGAACAATTTCTGTATCAGAGATTATCTCCGTCAGCCCCTTTACACGTATGAGTTTAAGAAAGTGGCAGATTTGATGGTGGAGATGAGAAAGACCTCCAACAATATCGTGATTGTTCTGGATGAATACGGTGCCACTGCCGGGTTGATCACTCTGGAAGATATGCTGGAAGAAATTGTAGGGGAAATCCGGGATGAGTATGATGAGGATGAGGAAGAAAATCTGACGGAAGTTGCCCCGGATGAATATATTGCAGAAGGCTCAATGAAGCTGGATGACATCAATGAAAGCCTCAATCTGGATCTGGAGTCTGAAGACTACGATTCCATCGGAGGCCTGGTGATTGGCCTTTTAGACCACCTTCCAGCAGAAGGCGAGTCTGTGGAACAGGACGGAATTCGGTTTGTGGTAGAAAAAATGGACAAGAACCGGATTGAGAAGATTCATATTTACCGAATGAAAAAAGAAAACAGTAATAAGAGCTGACAGGCAGAGCCGCCGCACACACGATAGAAAATCGCAATGTGCAGCGGCTTTCACTGTTGTTAGCTGGCCATCCCTCCTATGGTTCCGCCGCCGGCACATATAGCCAGAATCAGAAGAATCTGGCTGGTCTCTGCAGTCGCTCCGCGGTTCATCAGGGAAGACATGGCAAAAAGAATCAAAAAATAGCACAGACCCACCACAAGCCCCCAGAAAAATCGGCGGTGGTTCACAGACTTGCCTGCAAGGTATCCTCCGAAGAAGCAGGTGACGGCATAGATGATGTGGACAGCAGCGCTGACCTGTCCGGAACGCAGATGAAGCTTATACAGAAGAAAGGACAGGGCCAGGAGCAGGATTCCTGTGGCGATGTAAGAAAAAAGAAGAGAGCGGAGTATGGATGGTATCGGTTTGCTGGACATAACAAATGAACCTCTTTTCTATAAATCTGGTCTGGTCCAATATATTCAGCGCTGTCCAGGGTTATGACGCAACAGTTGGGGGAGGCCAGAAAAAACCTTGCGAACGCAAATCAGTTGTGGTATAATCGCAAGGACATTATGTACCACTTTTTAATAAAGATAGGAGGGCGTTTAAGGATGAAGCACGTAAAAACTTTAAATGCGAATACATTAAAGGAGTCCATGAAACGGGGCGGTTGCGGCGAATGTCAGACTTCCTGCCAGTCTGCCTGCAAGACATCTTGCACTGTTGGCAACCAGGCATGTGAGAACACCAGCCGCTAATGCGGTGATTTTTCTCCGGGCTGCGTGAGAAGGCTCGGAGACAGTGAGGAAGAGGCAGATAAGAACCCCTACGGTCTTCCCGGAACGTAGGGGATATTTTAATGTCTGTTTAGATAAGGAGAGTATCAGTGATTCATCAATATATTAATAATGGCTACTATATTGTGATGGACGTGAACAGCGGTTCTGTCCATTCGGTAGACCCGCTTTTTTACGATGTGGTAGAGACGCTGGTGAGAGATGCCAAGATTCCGGATATGGAGAAACCGGAAAAGCTTTCAGAGGAGGCGATCTCTCTGGTAAAAGACCGGCTGGCTGAGAAATACCTGCTGGAAGAGCTGGAGGAGGCGCTGGAGGATGTCCAGGAGCTGATTGACAGGGAACAGCTTTTCACAGAGGACATTTATAAGGAATACGTGGCTGATTTTAAGAAGCGGAAAACAGTGGTAAAAGCTCTGTGCCTGCACATTGCCCATGACTGCAATCTGGCCTGCCGGTACTGCTTTGCAGAAGAGGGCGAATACCATGGACGCCGGGCTCTTATGAGTTACGAAGTTGGAAAGAAAGCTCTGGATTTTTTGATTGCCAATTCGGGGAACCGCCAGCATCTGGAAGTGGATTTCTTTGGCGGGGAGCCGCTTATGAACTGGAATGTGGTCAAACAGTTAGTAGAGTATGGCCGGTCCCAGGAAAAAGAGCACAATAAAAAATTCCGTTTTACATTGACTACCAACGGTGTTCTTCTGAATGATGAGATTATGGAATTCTGCAATCGGGAGATGAGCAATGTGGTTCTGAGCCTGGATGGAAGGAAAGAGGTCAATGATAAAATGCGCCCCTTCCGAAACGGGACAGGCAGCTACGACCTGATTGTTCCCAAATTCCAGAAGTTTGCAGAAAGCAGAGGCGACAGAGATTATTTCGTCAGGGGGACGTTTACCCACGAAAACCTGGATTTTTCCAAAGATGTTCTCCACTTTGCCGACCTGGGCTTTAAAAAGATGTCCGTAGAACCTGTAGTGGCAGAGCCGTCCGAGCCCTACGCTATCCGAGAAGAAGATTTACCGCAGATTCTGGAGGAATATGACAAACTGGCGGCGGAATACGTCAAACGCTGGAAAGAAGGAAAGGGCTTTACGTTCTTCCACTTTATGGTGGATTTAAAGCAGGGACCGTGCGTGGCGAAAAGGCTGTCCGGCTGCGGTTCAGGGACAGAATACTTAGCGGTCACTCCCTGGGGAGACCTTTATCCGTGTCACCAGTTTGTAGGAAAAGAAGAATTCCTGCTGGGCAACGTGGATTCTGGAATCACAAATACGGCTGTCCGGGATGAGTTTAAGCTGTGCAATGTCTATGCAAAGGAGAAGTGCAGGGACTGTTTTGCCAGATTTTACTGCAGCGGTGGATGCGCTGCCAATTCTTACAATTTCCATGGCTCCATTACCGATGCCTATGACATCGGCTGTGAGATGCAGAAAAAACGTATTGAATGCGCGGTCATGATCAAGGCTGCGCTGGAAGATTGAAAAGAAAAAGGAGATAATCACCATGAAAAACAGCAAAACGAAAGGTCTCATAAGCCTTCTGATTGCTATCGCAGCAGTGGTCGTATTCGGAATCCTGGGTTACACCACCATGGACGATATCAAACTAGGCTTGGACCTGGCCGGCGGTGTCAGCATCACCTATCAGGCTGTAGAAGAGAATCCGTCGGCAGAGGATATGTCGGATACAGCGTACAAGCTGCAGCAGCGTGTGCAGAATTACAGCACGGAAGCTGAGGTCTATCAGGAAGGAAATAACCGAATCAATATTGATATTCCCGGTGTTTCTGACGCTAATGCGATTTTGGAAGAGCTTGGAAAGCCAGGATCTCTGGTATTCAGTGACCAGGAAGGCCATACCATTCTCACCGGTGTGGATGTGATTTCGGCACAGGCAGGAATCTACCGGGATTCCACCACAGGGATGGACGAGTACGTTGTGTCGCTGACTTTTAACGAGGCCGGTACTCAGGCGTTTGCTGAGGCTACAAGAGAGAATATTGGAAACCCAATCTATATTATTTATGACAATCAGGTGGTCTCCAGTCCTCTCGTTAACTCTGAGATTACCCAGGGGTCCTGCCAGATCACAGGATTAGATTCTTACGAGACTGCCGAAAACCTGGCATCCACTATCCGCATTGGATCCCTTTCGCTGGAACTGGAGGAGCTGCGCTCTAATGTAGTAGGCGCTAAATTGGGAGAGACCGCTATTACCAGCAGCTTGATGGCCGGAGCGGTAGGCTTTGCTATTGTTGCCGTATTTATGATCGCGGTATATTTAATTCCGGGTTTGGCAGCAACGATCGCTCTTTGCCTGTACGTAGGGCTGATTCTGATTTTACTGTCTGCATTTGAAATTACGCTGACTTTGCCGGGTGTGGCTGGTATTATTCTGTCCATCGGTATGGCAGTGGATGCCAATGTCATCATTTTCACAAGAATTAAAGAGGAGATTGGAGTAGGAAAGACTGTCAAGTCTGCCATTAAGACAGGCTTCCAGAAGGCTCTGTCTGCTATCATAGACGGCAATGTGACAACGATTATTGCGGCTGTGGTGCTGTACTGGAGAGGCTCGGGCACAGTCAAAGGCTTCGCCTCTACTCTGGCTCTCGGTATTCTGCTGTCCATGTTTACCGCTCTGTTTGTGACTCGCTTTATCCTGAACGCTTTCTACAATATGGGTCTGGACAAGCCCAAAATGTATGGCATTAAGAAAGAGAGAACGCCGATCAATTTCCTGGGCAAGAGAAATATCTGCTTTGCGATTTCTCTGGCAGTAATCGTTGCAGGCTTTGTCGGGATGGGAATCAATAAGGCAAATACCGGCGATATGTTTAATTACAGCCTTGACTTTAAAGGCGGCACTTCTACCAACGTTACCTTTAACGAAGATATGACTCTGGATCAGATATCAGCAGAGGTTGTTCCTGTAGTGGAGAGCGTTACCGGAGATGCGGATGTTCAGACCCAGAAGGTAGCGGGGACCAATGAGGTTATTATTAAGACACGTACTCTGTCGGCTGATGAGCGGGAAGCTCTGGATCAGGCCCTGATCGATACCTTTGGCGTGGAGCAGGAGCAGATTACGGCGGAAAGTATTTCCGGCGCAGTCAGCGTAGAGATGAAGCGGGATGCAGTTATGGCTACTGTGATTGCCACCGTGTTCATGCTGCTCTATATCTGGTTCCGGTTTAAAAATATCCGTTTTGCCGCCAGCGCAGTGTTGGCACTGGCTCACGACGTTCTGGTAGTTACTGCATGTTACGCTCTGCTGAGGTGGTCGGTAGGATCCACCTATATTGCATGCATCTTGACTATAGTAGGATATTCGATCAATGCGACAATCGTTATTTTTGACCGTGTCCGTGAAAACTTAAAGACCCGCGGCAGCCAGTCTTTGGAGGATGTGGTTAATAATAGCATTACCCAGACCTTCACCAGAAGTATCAATACGTCCCTGACGACGTTTATCATGGTATTTGTTCTATATGTGATGGGCGTGTCGTCTATCCGCGAATTTGCCATGCCGCTGATGGTAGGTATTGTGTGCGGCGCCTACTCTTCCGTATGCCTGGCGGGCTCTATGTGGTATCTGATGGAGACCCAGATGAAGAAGAAAGGGCAGTCTCAGACAGCGGGAAAACAGGGAAGAAGCGCGTCTAAATCGAAAAAGAAAGAGTTGTCATGATGAAATATCAAGTAATCGCTAAGGACGGCCGGGCAAAACAGGCCGTTGTGGAAACGGTTCACGGCACGGTTCAGACACCACTTTTCATGAATGTGGGGACCGTAGGGGCAATCAAAGGGGCAGTGTCGGCCCATGATCTGAGAGAGATCGGGACTCAGATAGAACTGTCCAACACCTACCATCTCCACGTCAGAACCGGGGACAAACTGATCAGACAGTTTGGCGGTCTGCATAAATTTATGAACTGGGATCGACCGATTCTCACGGATTCCGGCGGCTTTCAGGTGTTTTCTCTTACCGGGCTGCGGAAGATCAAAGAAGAGGGCGTGTATTTCCAGTCCCACATTGATGGCCACAGGATTTTTATGGGGCCGGAGGAGAGCATGCAGATTCAGTCCAACCTGGGTTCCACCATTGCCATGGCTTTTGACGAATGCCCGCCCAGCAGGGCTGACAGGACTTATATAGAGAACAGTGTAGCCCGAACCACACGCTGGCTGGCCAGATGCAAGTCGGAGATGGAAAGGCTGAACAGTCTGCCGGACACCATCAACCGGGAACAGCTTTTGTTTGGGATCAACCAGGGAGGGATCCTGGATGATATTCGGATCGACCATGCAAAAGAGATTGCTGCTATGGATCTGGACGGCTATGCCGTGGGAGGTCTGGCAGTTGGGGAAAGCCACGAAGAGATGTACCACGTGCTGGATGTGACGGTCCCCCATCTCCCTGAGAATAAACCTACGTATCTGATGGGAGTGGGGACACCGGCAAATATCCTGGAAGCAGTGGACAGAGGCGTAGACTTTTTCGATTGCGTTTACCCATCCAGGAATGGACGCCATGGCCACGTTTACACAAACCATGGGAAACTGAATCTGTTTAATTCTCAGTATGAGCTGGACCACCGGCCTATCGAAGAGGGCTGCGGCTGTCCGGTCTGCCGGGAGGGCTACAGCAGGGCTTACATTCGCCACCTGCTTAAAGCGAAAGAAATGCTGGGGATGAGGTTCTGTGTCTTGCATAATTTATATTTTTATAATACAATGATGAGTGAGATTCGCCAGGCGATCGAAGAGCACCGTTACGCAGAGTACAAGGCAAAAAAACTGGCTGGTGTAATGGGAAAATAAACTATTGGGAAAGTTCCGGACGGTATGTACGTTCACGATATTTGGGAGCCAGAGAGGTCCGGGACCCAGAGACAAGGAGGAAACAAAAAAATGGAAGCAACGAACGCTATGGGAGGCATTGGCTTCTGGGTCGTTTATCTGGTAGCAATTTTTGCGCTGATGTATTTTATCGCCATCAGGCCCCAGAAGAAGGAAAAGAAGAAAATGCAGGAATTGATGGCCAGCATCGCCGTTGGCGATACGGTTCTGACTTCCAGCGGATTTTACGGCGTAATCATCGATATGACAGATGATACGGTGATCGTAGAGTTCGGCAGCAACAAAAATTGCCGTATTCCTATGCAGAAGCAGGCGATCGTTCAGGTAGAAAAACCGGAAACGTAATGATCAGGCCTCTTTTTGGAGACCTGTTGCCAGCAGAAAGGAGCGATGCACTGAGAACCCAGCCAGGTCTTCTCTTGTGCACCGCTCCTTTTAAAATTGACATGTTCATTCACAGAAAAGGCGATCAATGCTCTCTGAGGATGCCGCAGCGATCCACGGCTTGGACTGCGCTGCGGATCTCGTCTTCTCCCTGGACCATTGCCAGACGAACGTAACCTTCCCCTGACGAGCCGAAAGCGCTGCCCGGTGTGACAATGACGCCGGATTTTTCGGCCAGTTCCATTACAAAGGCCTCTGAGGAGGGGAAGCCATCCGGGATCTTTGCCCAGATGAACATGGTCGCGGCAGGTTTTTCCATGGGCCAGCCGATGGAAGTGAATCCGTCACAGATCAGATTTCGCCGCAGCTCATAGGCTTGTCGGGTCTCAGAGACACAGGACTGATCTCCGGTAATCGCAGCGATGGCCGCTTGTTGGATGGGAAGGAACATTCCGTAATCCATGTTGGATTTTAATGTCTTCAGACGGCTGACCACCTGGGCGTTTCCCAGGCAGAAGCCAACCCGGGCACCGGCCAGGCCGTAGGTTTTGGACAGAGAATTAAATTCCACGCCTACATCTATGGCGCCAGGATAGGAGAGGAAGCTGCCGCAGCGCTTTCCGTCAAAGACCAGCTCACTGTAGGCATTGTCGTGGAGGACGATGATATCGTACTTTTTAGCAAAAGCTACAAGTTCTCGATAAAAAGAATCGGGCGCTACAGCAGTGGTGGGATTATTTGGATAGGAGACAACCATTAATTTTGCCCGCTTTGCTATATCTTCGGGGATATGGCTGAACTGGATCAGATAGCCGTGCTCCTTTTTCTGGGGCATGAAATATAATTCGGCTCCGGCCAGTCTGGGACCATCGCCAAAGATGGGATAGCAGGGATCAGGAACCAGCACCACGTCCCCCTCATTTACGATGGTCATGGCAATGTGGGACAGACCTTCCTGGGAACCGAGAAGGGAGCAGATCTGGGATTCCGGATCCAACAGGACGCCATAGCGGTTCTGATACCACTGGGAGACGGCCTTCAGAAGGGCCAGCTGATCGCTGATGGCATAGATATAATTTCCTGGCTCCCGGGCAGCATCGGTCAAAGCTTGAATGATATGGGGGGCAGGAGGAATGTTGGGAGCGCCGATGCTGAGATCGATGACGTCTTCGCCCTTTGCCGTTTTCTCTCTGCGTAATTTTGCCAGTTTAGAAAAGATTCCCTCGCCAAACTGGTCCATTCTTTTTGAAAATTCCATGGCTTATGCCTCCAAAACTTATTATTATCGTACGGGCAGCAGAGGATTCACCGCCCGCAGCCGCTGTGCTTTGCAAGAAAGGGATGCGCCATTATAACAGGGCATGCAGTTATTATAGGTCTAAATCTGAGATCCGTCCAGTAGAAGGTTTTAAAATAACATAGGTAGGAGAATAAGATTATGATAAAAAATATTATCTTTGACATGGGAAATGTTTTAACAGCTTATCGGGAAGATGCCGTTGCACACCATTTTATTGAAGATGAAGCAGAGAGAAAGGAAGTAACAGAGCAGGTTTTTAAGTCCAAAGAGTGGCTGCTGCTGGACAAGGGCGTCATCACAGACGAGAAAGCCCTTGAAAGAATGCAGGCCGGGTTATCCACACCGCATGCAAAGGAGATGGCTGCTCTCTGCCTGGCTCACTGGCACGAGTACAATATGGAGCCGAATCAGGAGATGGGATCTGTGGTCAAGAATTTAAAAGAGCGGGGATTTGGCATTTATCTGTGCTCTAATGCTTCCCTGCGCCTTCTGGAGTGTTATCGTCAGGTGATTCCGGCTATTGACTGCTTTGATGGAATCCTGTTTTCTTCCCAGGAGAAGTGTATAAAGCCTGAAAAAGAGATCTTTGAGAGGCTGTTTGAAAAGTTTGCTCTAAAGCCGAGCGAGTGCTTTTTTATCGACGATATCGAAGAAAATATTCAGGGAGCAAGAGCCTGCGGCATGGATGGATATTGCTTTGCTGACCAGGATGTGGAGAAATTAAAGAACGTGTTGGAGGCATTGCCATCACCGATATAAAAAAGGGAGCTGTGCGGATCTACGAAACCCACAGCTCCTTTTTTCAGAACTCAGAACTGAACTATTTTACAGCTAATAAAGGCCGGACTGCCATTAAAATTCCGGTTCGATCAGCCCGTAGGTATTGCCTTTCCTCTTATAAACTACATTTACCTCGTCCGTATCGGCATTGAGGAACACATAGAAATTATGGCCCAACAGCTCCATTTGGAAGCAGGCTTCCTCGGGATCCATAGGCTTCATGCCAAAACGTTTTGTCTTTACGATGCGGATTTCATCGTCCTGATCGTTGTGATCTTCTTCAAGGAATTGGGGAGTGAAAGCAGCGGCAGCCTGCTTTTTGTCAATTAATTTGTTTTTATATTTTTTGAGCTGGCGCTCAATAACCTCCTCTACAAGATCAATAGAAACGTACATATCATTGCTGGATTCCTCAGCTCTGAGAAGAGTTCCTTTTACAGGAATCGTTACTTCGATATTCTGACGCTCCTTCTGGATGCTCATTGTAACTGTCACTTCTGTGTCCGGGTTAAAATAGCGGTCCAGTTTACCGATTTTTTCCTCGACCGCGGCCTTCAGGCCTGGTGTAACCTCAAGATTTCTTCCGGTAATAGTAAAACGCATAACATCAGCTCCTTTTCTTGGGATGATTTTAGTATACCATGCTAAGATGGAAAATTCAATAAATCCGGCAAAATTGTCGCGACAATTATTGTGAAAAAAAGATAAATTTTCTTTTCAAAAAATTAAAAAAACTATTGCAAAACTACTTCGCTGCCTTTAAAAAAGTCAAGGGGATTTAAGGAAAATTTTGTCTGATTTTGTAAGTTTGTGACAAATCCATAAAAATCGAACAGATTTTGGGATTTTACACCGTTCGCCAAAATTCGCGGTGAAAAATGTGGATAATGTGGATAACTTGGTGTATAAGTTGGTTTTGTTGAAAAATCGAGGGATAATTTGAAGGGGAACAGGGGATAAGATGTGCACAACAAAATGTGGATAGTGTGGATAAGTAAAGAGACGAACATATTTTTTGTGCAGGTTGCCCAGTTTACCATAACGCCTCTAATAATTCAGGACGGCAGGGGCTGTCCTGAAAACATTATTCAGCGCTCCGCTATAAACAAACATTCTGAATAAGCTCGCCTTTTGGCGGGCTTATTTCCTTCT
>CAJFOF010000030.1 GCA_904395885.1 uncultured Lachnospiraceae bacterium | reverse complement strand
TGTCTGAAAGTATTCCTGTTCCATAGTAAACTGAAGAAACTGGGTCTTTCCAGCCTCCAGAAAGCCATTGATCAGGAATAAGGGCATAACTTCATCTTCTATCATTTTTCCCATTGTCTCAACCTCTGCCAAATGCTTTGTTTAACGCCTCTTCATTGAGCCGTGCGCCGATTACACACACTTTTCCGGTGTAGTCAGGCTGGCCCTCACGGATCTCATACTCTTCCGGAACAAGGTCAAAATACAGCCAGTGCCCTGCCTCTCCTGTGGGAAGCATTCCCTTTGCCCGCAGAATATCCCCGTAAGCTGTGGATTCCGACAGGTCTTCCAGTATTTTCTCCAGTTTTTCCCTGGTGAAGGCTGCTGTCGTCTCCATTCCCCAGCTTGAGAACACCTCGTCAGCGTGGTGATCGTGGTGGTGATCATGGCAGCCACAGGAGCATCCGTCGCCGTGATCATGATGGTGATCATGGTCGTGATGATCGTGATCCTCATGGCAGTGGTCGTGGTCATGATGGTGATTGTGGTCCTCGTGGCAGTGGTCGTGGTCATGATGGTGATCATGGTCCTCATGGCAGTGATCATGGTCGTGGTGATGGTGCTCTTCCACCTCCTTCATCAGGTCCTCCATCATGGTGTCCGGCTTCTCAATGATCTCCAGAAGCTGGGCCCCGGTAAGCTGGCTGCAGGGAGTCGTCACAATAGCCGCTTTTGGATTGTGCTGACGGAGCAATTCCACATCCGCCGCAACCTTTTTCTCATCCGCCACATCTGTACGGCTCAGAACGATGGTCCCGGCGTTCTCAATCTGATTGTTAAAGAACTCTCCAAAGTTCTTCATGTACATTTTGCACTTAGCGGCATCTACGATAGTCACAGCACTGTTCAGGACAACATCCATATCCTTTGACACGTCCCGGACCGCTTTCATCACATCCGACAGTTTGCCGACACCTGAAGGCTCGATAATCACCCGGTCGGGCTTATAGGTCTTCAGCACTTCCGCAAGGGAGGCGCCAAAGTCTCCCACCAGAGAGCAGCAGATGCATCCGGAATTCATCTCCCGGATCTCAACGCCGGCATCCTTTAAAAAGCCACCGTCGATTCCGATCTCGCCAAACTCATTCTCAATCAGAACCACCTGCTCTCCTGCAATGGCTTCTTCCAGCAGTTTCTTAATAAAAGTCGTTTTTCCGGCTCCTAAAAACCCGGAAATAATATCAATCTTTGTCATGTTCTCCTCCTATCTGAATATCCTGGCGGGACTTTTCAATCTGCATCTCTCTCATTATATCACGGAAATTCAGAATTACAAGCCGCTAACCTTCCTCTCCTCTGCGGCAATCCCGGCCAGGGATTTTTGTCTCCTGGAGAGCAAACCTTCCCCAGATATAAAACAGCCTTCGGCATACCAGACTGACAATACCTGGTACGCCGAAGGCTTCGTAACCTGAAAAGGCTGTTCTTATTTCAATTTCGTCTGAAAAGATTTACTCCTGAATTCTGCTGACGATCTTATCCACATCTTCATTCCTGCCCATTACCATCAGATGATCATTCTCACGGATAACGTAGTCTGCGCCCGGCATAATCTTTGCCTGACCGTTTTCTTTGCTGGCAATGATGTTGATCCGGTACTTGTTGCGAATACTCAGTTCTTTCAGACTTTTTCCTACCCACTGAGGCAGCGGCGGGATTTCGTAAATGGAATATCCCTCTGCCAGCTCAATATAGTCGAATACGTGGTTTGCGCTATAACGCACTGCCAGCTTTTCTGCAATATCTCTGTCTGGATAAATAACCTCATCAGCCCCATTCCTTAGAAGGAATTTGGCATGGATGTCTCTCGTCGCTTTGCTGATGACCCGCTTTGCTCCCATCTCTTTTACCAGACTGGTTATCTCCAGACTGCTCTGGAAATTCGTGCCAATGCAGATAAAGCAGATATCAAAATTGGAAATGCCAAGGCTCTGGAGAACAGCCTCATTGGTACAGTCTCCAATCTTCGCGCTTACTACGTAGGGGAGCATAGGCTCCAGCCTTTCTTCCACCTCATCCACGATCATGATCTGATTTCCCAGCCGGGCCAGATTGTAGCAGAGGTGATGACCAAACCGGCCCATTCCGATGATTAATATTGATTTCATACTTCTTTCTCCTTCTAAAAATTAACCAATGGTAATCTTTTCTTCCGGCAGCCGAACCTTCACTGCCTTTGACTGGCGAATAAACGACAGCGCAAAGGACATGCTTCCGATCCTTCCGCAGTACATTAGCAGAATCACCAGAAGACGGGATATATCAGACAGGTCCCTGGTAATTCCCGTGGACATTCCTACTGTGCCCATAGCAGAAAAAGTCTCCAGCAGTACATCTGCTGTGCTGAAATCCTGCATAATCAGAATTAAAGTTGCTACTGTCAGTGTCAGACACAGATTTACAGTACAAATGCAACTCGCCCGCTTGATGGAATCATCACTGAGTCTCCGTTTAAAGACATTGACACCGTTTGCTCCCGTCAGCATGGATTTTACATAGAGAATCAATGTGGCAAAGGTCGTTGTCTTGACACCGCCGGCAGTAGAACCAGGGCTTCCTCCGATAAACATCAGAAAGACTGTCAGCAATTTTCCGGCCTCTGTCATGGCCGCAACATCGATGGTATTGAATCCCGCCGTCCTGGCAGTTACGGAAGCAAAAAGCGAGGACCAGATGACGCCGTCAGCGTCCATTGATGCCATCGTACTATTTCTCTCTGCAATGCCAATGGCAACCGCTCCTCCGATAATCAAAAAGATTGTGGTCAGGAGCACAATCTTTGTGTGCAGCATATACTTTCTCACTGCCAGTTTGTTCCGGCTGATATCATCCCAGACAATGAAGCCGAGACCGCCGATAACAATCAGTGACATAATAACGATATTAACCAGCCAGTCATCATAATATCCTGTCAGGGACATATAGGGCGTTTCACAGCCCATCAGGTCAAACCCAGCGTTACAGAAAGCTGAGATAGAGTGGAATATTCCGTAAAAAATCCCTCTTGCCAGGCCAAACCTGGGGACAAAGCGTATGGATAGCAGGATCGCCCCTGTTCCTTCAAAAATAGCAGTCCCGATAATAATTTTTTTTGCCAGCTTCACCACACCGCTCAGCTTCAGGGTATTGACGCTTTCCTGCATCAGCCCTCTTTCTCTCAATCCGATCTTTCTTCTTAATATAATGGCTGCAAAAATTCCTACCGTGATAAATCCCAGGCCGCCGATCTGAATCAGGGATATAATGATGATCTGCCCCAAAAGACTCCAGTTACTCCAGGTATCTACCACTACCAGGCCTGTCACGCAGGTGGCACTGGTGGCAGTAAACAGACATTCCAAAAAGCTGGTGCTCTGGCCATCTCTGCTGGACCAGGGCAACATTAGCAGCAGGGTTCCCAGGAGAATAATCGCCAGGAATCCATAGGCGATAAACTGCGTCTGTGACAGTTGACGCCGTATCATTGTTTTCCTTTTCATAGCCCTCTTTCCTGTTCCGGGCCACTTTCTGTAGCCCAATCTCACTCATTATACCCTTCTCACTAAAATCTGGCAATGGGGATTTCCCCCTTTTTACATCTTCTTAACACAGAATCAATTTTTTCTTCGCCCAGCCGCCTGCCATGCAGCAAACAGCAGAAAAACTGCGAGATTAACCACCACTATGCTGGCACCGGCAGGAGTAGAAAAACAGTAAGATCCTGTCATTCCAATGGCGAAGCACACAATTGACAGGATTCCTGATGAGAGAACGACTCCGCGAAAGCTCTTAAAAATCCGCATTGATGTCAGGGCCGGAAAAATAATCAGACTAGAGATCAGCATAGCCCCCATCATCCGCATTCCCAGTACAATGGTAATTGCCGTGAGGATGGCGATCAAAATATTATACCATTCCACCTTAACGCCCGTGGCCCTGGCAAAATTCTCATCAAAAGTTACTGCAAAAACTTTGTTATAGCAGATAATAAACAACCCCAGCACGATTACTGACAGAACCGCGGAGAGAATCACATCTTCCCGGCTCATAGCAAGAATACTGCCAAACATATAACTGCTGACATCGGTCGTCATCCCCGTCGTCATACTGGTGACAATAATTCCGATAGCCAAAGCACTGGCCGATATCATAGCGATCGCGGCATCGCTCTTCATCTTTCCATTCTCTGTAATTCTGAGAAGGAAAAAAGCCGCCAGCACTACGACCGGTATGGAAACTGGCAGAGGCGACCATCCCATGGCCAGGGCAATGGAAAGAGCACCGAATGACACATGGGAAAGGCCGTCACCAATCATGGAGTACCGTTTCAGCACCAGGCTTACACCTAAAAGAGAGGCGCACAGAGAAACCAGCACACCTCCTATAAAAGCCCGGACCAAAAAGGGGTAAGAAAACATTCCAGCAAGCACACTCATCAGCTATCACCTCCCAAAAATTCTTTTCCCACCGCGCTTTTTTTATACTCTTCCACAGATCCGTAAAACAGAACTTCTCTTTTTAGATGAAGAATCTTCCCGGCTTCTGACACTACGTTGCGGATGTCGTGGGAAACCATCAAAATTGCCACTCCCTCCCGGTTTAGCTGTTTCAGCATCGTGTATAAATCCTGGATGGCAGACGGATCCAGCCCTGTAATCGGCTCGTCCAAAATCAAAAGCCTGCTGGTGGCACACAAAGCCCTGGCGATCAACACCCTCTGCTGCTGCCCGCCTGAGAGTTCCCGGTAACAGTGATCCTTCATCTGGTAAATTCCGGTCTTCTCCATATTTTCTCTGGCTATAGTCTTCTCTTTCCTTGAATAAAAAGGCAGCGCTCCCCGGCGGCTTAAACATCCGGACAGGACAACTTCCTGAACGGTTGCCGGAAAATCCCTCTGTGCCGCCGTCTGCTGCGGCAGATAGCCAATCCCTGTTTTTTTTAATTCCTCATCCACTGTAAGGCTCCCGCCAGTAGGCTTTAAAAGACCGAGAAGGCCTTTCATCAGCGTACTTTTCCCAGAGCCATTCTCCCCGACGATGCAGAGATAATCCCCTTCCTCCACCGTCATGGAAACTCCCACTACCACATCATAGTTCTCGTAACCAAAATCTACATCCCGGCAGACAATCAGCGGTTTCCGATCCGTCTCTCTGCAGTTGATCTCATTTCTGTTTTCTTCCAAATTTTTATTCCCCTCTCAGCGCTGTTAATTTAATCCTGCCCTCAGGGCTTTTACATTATTCTCCATAAGCTGTAGGTAAGTAACGCCTTCGTCAAATTCTCTCCTTGTAACATTATGGCAGGAATGAAAGAGCATCGGTTTTGCGCCTGTCTCTTCCTGAATGATCTCTGCCACCCTGGGCGTAGACAATTCCAGGTAATAGACAGCCGGAATCTCTTCCTCTCTCACCTTATCGATCAGATAGGCTATCGTCTGGGCACTGGGCTCTGTATCAGAACTGCAGCCGGTAAAAGCTGCGCGGTAGTCCAGGCCGTATTCATCTGCAAAATACCGGAATGGAAATTTATCTGCCACCACCATGATCTTTCGTTTCCCCTGATCCGTCACATCCCGGAACGCTTGGTCCAGCTCCGTTAGCTGTTCCTGATAGTGGGCCGTATGCTCTTGGTAGGCGGTTCCATGGTCCGGATCTGCCTCTGTCAGAGTATCGCAGATCACTCCGACCAGCGTTTTCGCGTTGACCGGTGATGTCCATATATGTTCATCGTATTCGATTTCCAGCTCATGGCCGTCCGTCTCTTCCTCATGGCTGTGGTCTTCTTCCCCGTGGCTGTGGCTCTCCGCCTCCATTCCCTCTACGATCTCCTCTTCCACCGTGTCCACGTAATCCATCATGGTCACGATGGTCATCTCCGAAGTGTCCAGAGCTCCCAGCACATCATCCAGCCAATGCTCCATGGCGCCTCCATTGCGGATCAGGATATCCGCTTCCTGAATCGCAATCACGTCTGCAGGTGTAGGCTCAAAGGAATGGCTGTCCATCCCCGCCGGAACCACCAGTTTCAGCCTGACCTTATCCCCGGCAATCTGTCGGACAAAATCGTAGTAGGGAAAGACTGTGGTTACCACGTACAGCCGCTCATCTTCCTGTCTTTGTCCGGCCTGACTGCATCCAGATAGCAGCCAGACTGGCAGAAGAATCAGAATGACTGTCCTTAAGAGAACTCCCCAGCCCTTTCTTCTCTGTTTAAACCAACGTATGCACATATCTTCATATTCCTTTCAAAAAAACAACAGGGCAGCCGGAAAAACCGGCTACCCGTAAAGCAGTTGGTATTATACACGATATTTTCTAAAAAGTCAAACCTCCCGCATTCACCCGTATAAACAGTATCACAGATCAATGAGCCTGGATAATCGGAATCGCATCTTCCGGCCGTTGGATCAGGTATCTGGGATGAAATGCCTCCAGCTCTTCCCGGCCCCGGAATCCCCAGAGCACTCCAGCTGTGTCTACCCCGGCATTGGCGCCGGTTCTCATATCTGTATTGGTGTCTCCAAAATAGAGACATTCCTCAGGTTCGGCCTTCAGCTTTTTCAAAATTTCAAAGACTCCTGTCGGGTCCGGCTTTTTGGGAATTTCCTCTGTCTGACCCTGAATCACATCAAAGATTTTCATTCCAAAAATGCCCTCAATATTTCTCACAGTCTGGCCGTGAGGCTTATTGGAAAAGACTGCCGTCCTGATACGGCTCTCTTTCAAAAATCTGAGGAGTTCCGGAATTCCCTCATAGGGGGCCACCTGATACATACAGTTTTCAGAAAAGACTTCCATATAGATTCGCAAAGCATCCTGATAATGGGTAAGTTCTTCGTCCCCTGCCAGTTTCAATGCCCTTTCCATCTGGGTCTTGTATCCGTCTCCCACAATCTTCATGATCTGATCCATAGTGAGACAGGAAAGCCCCAGACGTTCCAGAGTAAGATTGGTAGAGCGTAAAAGAGCGTGGGTTGTGTTGAGCAGGGTTCCGTCTAAATCGAATATACAGCACCGGTACATCTGTTTTTCCTCCTAATTGCCTTTTGATAAACCTATGAACAGGTATCATAATCGCTTCGCGGTTATGATACCACGGTTCATCTTTGCCCACAAGCTTTATCTTTCTTCCTCTTTCAAGTTCTTTTTAAGAAGGCCGAGAATCAGACAGCCGATCGCAGATCCGATCAGAATAGCCGCCAGGTATCCCAGCGGATTCCCGATAGTCGGAAGCACAAAAATTCCTCCGTGAGGTGCTCTCAGGGTGCACCCAAAGAACATGGACAAACCGCCTGCCACTGCCGCTCCCACCGCACAGGAGGGGATGACTCTCAGAGGGTCGGATGCCGCAAAGGGGATGGCTCCCTCAGTGATGAAGGACAGCCCCATGATGTAGTTCACAATACCGGACTGGCATTCCTTTTTGGTAAATTTCTTTTTGAAGAATGTGGTGCAGAGAGCGATGGCGATGGGCGGCACCATACCTCCTGCCATGACAGAGGCCATCACCTCAAAATTGTTTTCTGCAAGCTGTGCTGTGCCAAACACATAAGCTGCCTTGTTGAACGGACCTCCCATGTCGATGGACATCATGCCGCCAACGATCATGCCCAGAACGATGCGGCTGGTTCCGCCCATGCCGTTGAGGAAATTGGTCAGAGCATTGTTGATCATCCCCATGTACGGATTGATCAGGGTTGTAACGGCAGCTCCCAGCAAAATTCCCAGAACCGGGTAGAGCAGCACCGGTTTGATTCCCTCCAGAGACTTGGGAAGCTTTGAGAACAGCTTCTTTAATCCCAATACCAGATAACCGGCGGCAAAGCCAGCAAACAAGGCTCCCAGAAATCCGGCGTTCACATCGCCGCCTGCCGGGTTAGAGAAGGTCATGCCCATCTTGGCCACAATGCCGGAGACAAATCCGGCTGCCAGCCCGGGCCGGTCAGCAATACTCATGGCAATATAGCCGGACAGGACAGGAAGCATCAGACCGAATGCCTGGTCTCCCACTGTCTTTAAGTAGGCTGCCAGAGGCGTATTTTTGCCGAAATTGGACGGATCGATGGAATAGTCATCCAGCAGGAAAGCCAGAGCGATCAGGATACCGCCGCCAATAACAAAGGGAAGCATGTGGGAAACGCCGTTCATCAGATGTTTATAGATCTGCCGCCCCAGGCCATCGCCGCTTCCGGAGGAGACGCCGCCGCTTTCAGCCCCGCCTGCGTGGTGATAGACAGGTGCTTGGCCTGCCGCCGCTTTCTCTATCAGCTCCTGTGCTTTATGGATCCCGTCAGCTACCGGAACCTGAAGGACTTTTTTGCCTTCAAATCTGGCCATCTCCACTTCCCGGTCAGCCGCCACGATGATCGCCTCCGCCTCCTGGATCTCCTCCTTTGTCAGCACATTCTGAGCACCGCCGGATCCATCTGTCTCGGCCTTCAGAGAAATTCCCATCTTCTTTGCTGTATTCTCCAGGTTCTCCGCCGCCATGTAAGTGTGAGCGATCCCGGTAGGACATGCCGTAACTGCTAATATGCGGTATTTCTTCTCTGGATTTGCGACCGTTTCCGGAGCCTTTTCAGGAGCCTCTGTTTCCTCCTTCTCCCCGAACTTTTCTGTTTCCGCCTCATCGATTATCTTCAAAAATTCCTCTTTGGATGAGGCTGCCAGCAAATGATCCTTAAATCCCGGCACCATCAGCAGAGTGGACAGTCTCGCCAGTGCTTCCAGGTGAACATCAGCGCCCTCAGCGGGAGCCGCTATCATAAAGATCAGATGTGCCAGAGAACCGTCGAAGGCTTCGTAATCCACGCCCTCCGGCAGCGTGATCGCCGCCAGCCCCGGTTCTTTTACCGCTGGGACTTTTGCGTGGGGAATCGCAATTCCATCGCCTACTGCCGTGCTCCCCTGAGCTTCCCTGGCCAGGATCCCTTCTTTATAGCCCCCTCTGTCATTCAGCCGCCCTCCTGCTTCCATCAAGCCAGTCAGGATGTCGATGGCTTCTTCTTTGGATCCAGCCGATGTGTTCAGCTTAATGCTTTCCTTTTTTAACAGTTCTGTGATTTTCATATTGTCCTCCCTGCCTTTACAGTGTTTCATACAGCTTCATGATCTCATCTCTGGTGCCCAGTCCGTCGGAGAAAGCGGTAGCCCCACCTGCAGCCGTGCCCAGCCTCAGGGCGTGGCCATAATCCTGCTTTTCCAGATAACCGGCTAAAAACCCGGCCACCATAGAATCCCCGGCTCCGACAGAATTTTTTACGGTTCCCCTGGCTACGCCCTGACGGTAGACACCTCCGTCTTCTGTCACCAGCAAAGCGCCGTCCTTTGCCATAGAGACCAGGACATTCCTGGCGCCCATCTCCTGCAGCCGCCTGGCGTATTCTGCGATCTCCTCATCTGTCGTCAGAACCGTGCCAAAGATGTCTCCCAACTCATGATGATTTGGCTTGATCAGAAAAGGATGGTATCTCAAGACGTTTACCAACAGCTTCTTCTCTGCATCTACGATCATCAGAATGCCCCGGCCGTCAAGCCGTTCCATGATGGTTTCATAGATCCCGTCGTCTATGGAAGCGGGAATGCTTCCGGAAAGAACCAGAACATCGCCCTGCTGCAGGCCGTCCAGCTTTCGAAACAGCGCCTCCACGTCCTCCGGCGTGATATCCGGCCCCATTCCGTTGATCTCGCTCTCCTCATCGGATTTCAATTTCACATTGATCCGGGACATTCCGCGTTTTACCTGGATAAAATCTGAGGTAAATCCCAGTTCTTTCACGCCGCGCTCAATTTCCTGCCCGGTAAATCCTGCCACGAATCCAAGGGCCGTGCTGGGAAATCCCAGATTGGCCAGCACCGCTGAGACATTGATCCCCTTGCCTCCATAAAATATTTTTTCTTCCACCGTCCGGTTTACCTGGCCCGGCTGAAAATGTTCCACCCTCACCACGTAATCCAAAGCCGGGTTAAAGGTCACTGTGTAAATCATTTCGATCACCCGTTTCCTTTCTTGGGAAATTTTATTTCTTATCTTGATTAGATCATAGCATCAATATTTTATTTCGTCAAGTGCTTTTTAAAAGAAATTTCGTTTCTTATGTGACAAAAAAACACGCCAGGACAAGCCTGGCAAACTGTCTGTATCCCTTATCGAACACAGCGTCCTGGGCCTGTTTCTGGCGTGTCCCGGTTTTTTTATTGTATCCGGGTATTCCGTTTTCATACTATAGAGTGTCTCGATCCCGGCATCACTTTGTCCGGACGAATATAATTTTCATGGCGGCGGATGTTAGCGGCCGCCTTCTTTTTGCTGACAAATAGAAGGAGATACAGGGTCTCAATCACCAGCATAGCGGGAATGCGGGAAAACCAGAATTCTCCTGTCAAAAGCTTTTCCCTGGTAGCCGTAATAATTTTGTAGTCGCTGATCTGAGCCAGGGGCGACGAGGGATTGTTCGTAATCGCAACAATTCTTGCACCATTTTCACGGGCCCCCTCTGCCAGTGAAAGAAGGCGTCTGGACGTCCCGGAATTGGAGATAATCACCACTACATCCTGGGGACCCAGATTCAGAGTCTGTGCGATCTGCCCCTCCCAGATCGTCCCCGCCCCAGAGCAGAGACCGAGCTGATTAAATTTAAACGATGCATCCATGGCTACGGGAATCGTATTCCCCACTGCGGCAAACTGGATGAACCTGGCATTTTCCAGTATTTTTAAAATGATCTCCAGATTGTCCGGTTCCATCATCCCCACTGTGCTGGTCATCTCCGCGATCTTGTTTGCCAGAATATTCTGCAGCGACTGAGGCAGATTGTCCCGATCTATCTCATTAGAAACCTGAAGGCTCTCCCTCTCTTCCTCCATGACTTCCTTTGCCAAAGCCATTTTTAGCTGCTGGTACCCCTTAAAACCACAGCGGCGGCTGAACCGGGAGACTGTGGCGTCACTGGTTCCACTGGCCTTGGCCAATTGAGCCACTGTCATCTCCACGGCTGCCTTCTTATTTTCCAAGATATAATCTGCAATCTTCTTTTCCGCGTCAAAGAACTGATCGTAAGAAGAACAGATCATTCCCATTACGCCCTGGTTATTCATTTCTTCACCCTCTTTTTTTGTGTAATATTTTTTCATCTATTATGTATCATATCACACAAAACAGGGTCTGTCAAACCGCCTGAGTCTTTTTCAGATAATCCTCCAGAATCCCCAGAGTTTCATCGATCAGCTCTCTGGTGTGTGCGTTGGAGATAAAGATGGACTCAAACTGGGAGGGCGCCATGTTGACTCCATGGTTCAGCATGTAATTGAAATACCGCGCGAATTCTGCTGTATCGCTGGTTCTGGCATCCTGATAGTTCTTTACCGGACTGTCAGTAAAGAAAATACAGCTCAAAGAGCCTGCACCGGTGACAAACCATGGCTTTCCGTAGGTCTGGAAGAGTTTCCTTACGCCGTTCCGGTAGTAGTCTCCCATTTCATTGATATGGCTGTAGACCTCCGGGTGGTCTCTCAGAATCGTCAGCTCCGCCCGCCCGGCAGCCATTGCCACCGGATTTCCGCTGAGGGTGCCTGCCTGGTAGACGCCGCCCAAAGGAGCCACCATTTCCATCAGCTCTCTCCGGCCTCCGTAACAGCCCACAGGCATTCCCCCTCCTATGATCTTTCCAAAAGTGGTCAGATCCGGCGTTATCCCATAATATCCCTGGGCGCCGGAGGGGCTTAAACGGAAACCTGTGATGACCTCATCAAAAATCAGCAATGCTCCTTTTCTGGTGCACAGGTCTCTTAATCCCTCCAAAAAACCTGGCTCTGGCAGGACAACTCCCATATTCCCGGCCACAGGCTCAATAATTACCGCAGCAATCTGCCCCGGATGTTCCTCAAACAGCCTCTCCACGCTGGCGCAGTCGTTGTATCTGGCCGTCAAAGTGTCGGCGGCGCAGCCCGCCGGAACTCCCAGGCTGTCGGGGACGCCAGAAGTCAGTGCGCCGGACCCGGCCTTTACCAGCATGGAATCCGAGTGGCCGTGGTAACATCCCTCAAACTTGATGATCTTGCTGCGGCCTGTGTAGCCTCTGGCTACCCGGACTGCTGACATGACCGCCTCTGTGCCGGAATTGACCATCCTCAGCATCTCCACAGAGGGTACCATATCGCAGATCAGCTCTGCCACTTCCTCCTCAATGCCTGTGGCGGCTCCGAAGCTGAGGCCCTTCTCCGCCGCTTTGATGACAGCCTCCCGAATGGCCGGGTGATTGTGCCCCAATATCATTGGCCCCCAGGAGCCAATATAGTCGATATACCGGTTGCCGTCCACATCCCAGATGTAGGGTCCATCCGCCCTCTCCATAAATCTGGGATGACCTCCCACGGCCTGAAAGGCCCTCACCGGGCTGTTGACCCCTCCCGGCATCCTCTTCTTTGCTTTCTCAAACAATTCCTCTGATCTGGACATCAGCCAATTCTCCCTTCCTTCATGAATTTGGCCAGCTCCTTTGCAAAATACGTCAGGAGAATGCTGCAGCCTGCCCGGTAAATGCCGACCGCTGTCTCGCAGATCATGCTCTCCTCATCGATGTAGCCCAGGCTGGCCCCG
Source organism: uncultured Lachnospiraceae bacterium (assembly GCA_904395885.1). Lineage (GTDB taxonomy): Bacteria > Bacillota > Clostridia > Lachnospirales > Lachnospiraceae > UMGS1370. The sequence goes on along the minus strand of CAJFOF010000030.1, from coordinate 6,946 downwards.
GCCTTAATCATGGCGTACTCGCCGCTGACGCTGTAGGCGGCCACCGGAAGGTCGATGGCATCCGCCGTCTCCCGGATAATGTCCAGGTAGGACATGGCAGGCTTGATCATAATGATATCAGCCCCCTCCTCCACATCGGAGAAGACCTCCTTCAGCGCCTCTTTCCGGTTGTGGTAATCCATCTGATAGCTTTTCCGGTCGCCGAAAGACGGGGCGGATCCGGCCGCATCGCGGAATGGGCCGTAAAAACCGGAAGCGTACTTTGCCGCGTAGGACATGATGGGCACTCTCTCATATCCGTTATCATCCAGGATCTCCCGGATTGCCGCCACCCGGCCGTCCATCATGTCGGAAGGGGCCACCATGTCTGCACCGGCCTGCACCTGGGAGAGGGCGATCTTCGCCAGATATTCCAGCGTTTTGTCATTATCCACATAATCTCCGTCCAGGATTCCGCAATGGCCGTGGGATGTATATTCGCACATGCAGACGTCCCCGATGTAGTACAGTTCCGGGACTGTCTCCTTTGCTTTGCGAAAAGCCTTCTGCACAATACCGTCCTCCGCATAGGCCCCGCTGCCGCAGACGTCCTTGCTCCCCGGTATTCCAAAAAACATGACGCTTGTCACGCCGGCATCCGCCACTTCCTCCAAAGCCCTGGGAAGCTGGTCTACACTGTAGCGGTACTGTCCCGGCATAGTGGGGATCTCTTCCTTTATATTTTCCCCTTCTTTTATAAACATGGGGTAAATCAGGGAGGACGGGTCCATCCTGGTCTCCCTCACCATCTTTCTCAGCAGCGGGCTGGTTCTCAGTCTTCTGGGTCTCTGAACTAAGTCTATCATGGCAATTCCTCTTTTCCTTTTCATTTCTATCCACTATAGCACATTTCCCCAGGCGCTTCAATGGACTTACAGCCCGAAATCAATCAGGTTGTAATCCTTCAGCGCCCAGATGCTGCACATAAAAATCACGATGTCCGGCCGGTTCTCCTCAAGGTACTCCTTCACAGAGATCTTCGGCTCGATCCTGAGATCAATAGCCTCTACCCTGCGAACCCCCAGGTTCAGAAAGCTGGCCACAGGCCTGACGAAGGAATCCTTTAGAAACAGGATCTTCTTGTCCTCCTCCGCCTCCTCATTGGTGTGGTACAGAAGATTGTAATCGTCCCCCGTATAAACGGCATAGGGAATGTGTCCCTCGTCGTAATACCAGGAATCCTCGATCTGGCTCCAGTCCAGAATCGCCTGGGAAAAGCTGCCCTCCCGGACGATTCCCCTGTCCGGCGCCTCCATCTTCATCTGGGTAGGAAAGTCCGGCATGATCACTGAGATGTCATCCACACCCCCGAAATATTTCCCGGTCCGTTTGCCGTAAGAGCCTAAAAATTTGTCGGGGAAATTTACAGTCTCAAAATTGCTCCGGTCCATCAGCCTCTCATCAATATGGTATCCATAATGTTGATTCAGATATTCCGCCACCTTCTGGTAACCCCAGAAGGCCCCCTCTGACGTCCAGTGATGATCGGTTTGGAAAAACAGGCTGTCGTGATCCAGTCCCTCTTCATGGAGAACAGCCCGCAGATCCACCACATCGACTCCCTGTTTTCTCAGCATCTCCACCAGCCTGTCGGCTCCCGGATTCACTTCATCCGGAACCCCCAGCGGGAGGCCCGGATCGTACTTGCAGACCTTGGACGGAGCCAGGACGCAGAGAAAGGGGATTCCCAGCTCCCGGCAGTATTCATTGAGGGCCGTCAGGCTCTCCGCCGTGTCTTCCACATCAAAGTTGTTGTCCAGCCTCTCCAGATAGCCATTTGCCAGGCGAACCGTCTCATTACAGGTAGAAAAACCGGCCAGCCGCTTGACCAGCCCGTTGCCTTCTATAAAGCCATACCTTCCGCGAAGATCTTCCAGATAAAAGGTATCCAGAGCGTCCACCAGCCTGTCCCAGGCATCCAGAAATCCTCCGCCCCGGGATCCGTCCTCCTGAGCGGAAGGTTCCGGAGACAGTGCCTCCTGCCCCGTCTGCCCGGCGGCCGGAAGGTTCCACAGTCCCAGCAGAGCGATAAACGCCAGAAAAAGGGCTGTCAGCCCGTGGCGGTTCAGCATCTTTGCAATCCCAAGTATGTTCTTCACTTTGCTACCACCTTACCTCTAAAAGTTAAAATAGATAAACGGATTGTGGGCGCCGATCACCAACTCCGAAGCTCCCAGGAGAAAGAGCAGGAAAACGACTCCGTGGATGGCCAGCTTCAGAGCCTCCCGGCCCAGTGCCGCCGCTCCCCCGGCCTCTGCTTTCTCTTCCCAGTCAGCCCAGTCCAGGAGAACCTTCACCAGCGGAGTGCTGCCAAGGATCGCCGCCAGAAAATACCATTTGTATTCCCAGGCATAGTACAGAGTCCAGGAGACCTCCGGGCTGGACTGGGAGATGCCGAACATGGCCCTGATATAGATCAGCGCCTCTTCCAGGCTTCCGGCCCGGAAAAGCACCCAGCCCAGCACCACCAGCAGCAGAGTCAGGATGCGGTACAAAAAACCAAGCCCCCGTTCCGCCATTCGCTCGGGGATCCGCAGCAGCTTCTCAGCCGTCAGAAGAACGAAATAAAACAGCCCCCAGCAGATAAAGGTCCAGTTGGCTCCGTGCCACACTCCGGTCAGGAACCAGACCACAAACAGGTTGCGTACCAGCTTCCACTTTTTGTCCACCCTGGAGCCTCCCAGAGGGATGTAGACATAGTCCCGAAACCAGGTGCTGAGAGAAATGTGCCATCTCCGCCAGAAATCGGTGACAGAAGCGGCCATATAGGGATAGTTAAAGTTCTCCGGGAAATAGAAGCCGAACAGCTTCCCCAGGCCGATAGCCATATCGGAATAGGCGGAAAAATCAAAGTAGATCTGGAAGGTGTAGGCCAGCGCCCCCAGCCAGGCAGCTCCTGTGGTCAGCGTCCCCCTGGCCGGCAGGGAAAACATGTAATCCGCCATCACCGCCATGGTGTTGGCCACAAGAACCTTTTTGATAAAGCCGTAGAGGAAGCGCTTTACTCCCGCTGAAAAGCCCTCCCTGGTCACCTTTCGGTTATAGATCTGCCATGCAAACGTCTCGTAGCGCACAATGGGGCCTGCAATTAGCTGAGGGAAAAAGGCGATGTACAGCCCCACGTTGAGGATGTTTTTCTGTACCTTCCCGTTTTGCCGGTACACATCGATCACGTAGGACATGGCCTGAAAGGTGAAAAAAGAGATGCCGATGGGAAGGGCGATGCTGGTCTGCGCCAGGATCTCCCTCCCCGCCAGCCGGTTGAGATTTTCAATAAAAAAGTTGAGATATTTGAAATAGCCCAGAAGCCCCAGATTGACTGCAGCCATAGAAAAGAGGCAGAGCCTTGCCAGGCCCCGTCTCTCTCTCACCGCGTCGACTGCCAGGCCAAAGAGGTAGTTGATGGCGATGGAAGCTGCCATCACCACTACAAACTTCGGCTCTCCCCAGGCGTAAAACACCATGCTGACAATCAAAAGCCAGATATTTTTCCAATACCCTCTGAGCAGCCAGTAGCCTGCCAGGGTTATGGGAAGAAATAAAATCAAAAAAGCCATGCTGGAAAATAACACTGCTTAAAACTCCTTTAATCCCATCATTCTGTGGATGTTTCTCCGGAAGCCCCGCCGCCGAATACTTCCTCGGCATAGTTGACGGAGGCCATAGCGTCCCGGCAGTACCGGTCTGCTCCGATGGTTTCAGCGTACTCTTTTGTCAGAACCGCGCCGCCGACCATAACTTTGACCCAGGGGGTCTCCTTTCTGAGCTGGCGGATCGTCTCCTCCATGCTGGGCACTGTGGTGGTCATCAGAGCGCTCAGACCCACCAGAGGAATGTGGCTGTCAGCAGCCGCACTCACGATGGTCTCCGGAGGCACGTCCCGCCCCAGGTCGATGACATCGTAGCTGTAATTCTCCAGCAGGACCTTGACAATGTTCTTTCCGATGTCATGGATATCCCCCTTGACGGTAGCCAGGATAATCTTTCCTTTCTTTTCCTGTGACTGGCCTGTTTTCTGCATTCTGTCCTTGATGACCTCAAAGGCCGCCTTGGCCGCCTCAGCGCTCATCAGAAGCTGGGGCAGAAAGATGGTCCCCTGTTCAAATCCTTTGCCCACATAGTCCAGGGCCGGTATCATCACTTCATTGATCACCCTCAGGCACTCCCATCCTGCCAGCAGGGCAGATGCATTCTGTGCGGCGCTCTCCTTCAGACCCCTGACGATTGCCTCGTAGAGAGCTGCCCGGCAGGCCTCCTCCCCGGAACCCGCCTCCGGCTTCGGCGCCTCTGTCCCAGACGGCTTGGCAGACTGGCCGCCGCAGACTCCGATGTAATCCATGCACTGAGGATCCAGATCCATCAGGGCACGGAAACTGTAGTAGGCCCCCATCATCGCCTCAGAGTTGGGGTTGATGATGGCGGCGCTGAGGCCGCTCTCCAGGGCCAGTGTAAAGAAAGCGGCATTGATATTGTCCCTCTGAGGAAGGCCAAAGGAGATATTCGACACACCCAGAATCGTCTTTCCGCCCAGCCGGTCCCGCACTCCCCGCAGTGTCTCCAGGGTGGTCAGGGCGCCTTTGCTGTCTGAGCTGACAGTCAGGCACAGGCCGTCGATCAGAATATCTTCCGGCCCTATACCGTAGGAAGCCGCTTTTCGATAAATCTTTTCTGCAATGGCAAGCCTCCCCTCGGCCGTCTCCGGAATGCCGCCCTCGTCCAGGCACAGAGCCACTACCACCCCGCCGTACCTGGCCGCCAGGGGGAATACAGCGTCCATGACCTCCTCTTTTCCGTTGACGGAATTGATGAGAGGTTTTCCATTGTAGGCCCGGAGTCCCCGCTCCATGGCCTGGATATCCGAGGTGTCCAACTGCAGGGGCAGGTCCACCACGCTCTGCAGCTCTTTTACAGCCTCCTCCATCATAGCCGGCTCGTCGATCTCCGGCAGGCCTACGTTGACATCCAGGATGTGGGCCCCTTTCTCCTGCTGGGTCAGTCCCTCTCTCAAAATGTATTCCATATTGTGGTCGCGGAGAGCCTGTTTGAATTTAGACTTTCCCGTGGGATTGATCCTCTCTCCTATGATCACCGGATCTTTTCCGATCTCCACCGCCCTGCAGTAGGAGGATACCACAGTCCTCCCCTTTTTCTCCGGCCAGACAACCGGGATCTCCCGGCATTTCTGCACCACTTTTGTGATGTGGGCGGGAGTGGTCCCACAGCAGCCTCCGACGATGACGGCTCCCATGTCGGCGATCTCTCTCATTCTTTCGGAAAATTCTTCCTCGTCAATGTCATACACGGTCTTCCCGTTCTCGCTCCTGGGAAGGCCGGCGTTGGGGTTTACAATAACCGGGAGGGAGGTGACTTCCAGAAGTTTTCTCACAATGGGAATCATCTGCGCCGGACCCAGGCCGCAGTTGACACCGATCCCGTCCACTTTCAGCCCCTCCAGAAGAGCTGCCATGGATTCCACCGTGCCGCCGGTCAGCATTTTTCCCTTTTCGTCAAACACCATCGTCACAAAGACCGGCAGACTGCAGGCTTCCTTCACCCCCAGGACCGCTGCTTTGATCTCATAGCTGTCGCTCATCGTCTCGATCAGAACCAGGTCGGCCTCCTGGGCCCCGATCTGAGCCACTTCCCGGTAAAGGCTGACGGCATCCTCAAAGTCCAGATCTCCCATAGGTTTTAACAGTTTCCCCGTCGGACCCAGGTCCAGAGCCACATAGGCCGGCTTTCCAGCCTGCTCCACCGCTTTCCGGGCATTTTTCATGGCCGCCTTGACAATGGTTTTCAGATCAAACTCCGCATTCTCATTGTATTTTAAAGAATTGGCTCCAAAGGTATTGGTCTTTATAATGTCAGCCCCAGCCTCCAGGTAGTCTCTGTGGAGGCGGATCAGCGCCTCCGGCCGCTTCACATTCCAGGTTTCCGGAAGCTCCCCGGGCTTTAATCCCTCCGCCTGAAGAACGCTTCCTGTCCCGCCGTCAAAAAACAGCCTTCTCTGCCGCATTTCTTCTAATATATTTCTCATAAGCCGTTCTCCTATTTCTTTTAGAATTGATCAGCGCCGGTACAGACAATCTGCCTTCTGGCAGGCTTCGCACCCTTTTACATCGCACCGGTAGGGCTTGGGACTTACCCCCATCACCGCCGTCACAGATTTGGTCGGCACCATCAAAAGACTGTCCGTCAGCTTGATCCCGATCCGTTTTCCCGCTTCCAGAGCGCTTAAAATATCTTCCTGCACATTTAAGGGGAAATCCCCATATCCCGGGCTAAAGCGGGGGCGCAGGTAAAGGCCCTCTTTTTCACAGGTTTCCTGCTGCTCCCTGCACAATTCGTCACAGTAATCCTCCAGCATGGCCGTGGCGGCTGCCTGGAGAACTACCGCCCGGCTCATCTCCAACTGCATATATTTCCGGATCAGATGGTCTGCCCCGGTTCCAAGAGTGGCGGCAAATACGATGATTTCCGTACAGTCCTTTAAATTTTTCCATAAATTCCGGCTCACAGTCTGAAAACAGCCGCCGTCGATGGCGCCGTTCTGCCCCAATATCAGCGGATACACCCGGCTGACTGCCCTCGGCACAGCCTCCCGCTCAAGCTCCGCGATACAGGACTCTGCCAGATCCTTTATCTGGCTGTCAGGTTCTGTTCGTCCATAACCCAGATACCGAAAGACTTCTTTTCTGTTAATCTCCAAAGCGCCTCACCTGCCTTGATCCCTTGGCATCCTATCGGATAATCTGAGACAGGCTCTCCCTGATCCTGACTGCCACATCCGGTTTGTTCATAGAGTAAATATGGATCGCATTGACACCGTTGGCGATCAGGTCAATGATCTGATCGGTGGCATAGGCGATTCCCGCCTGCTTCATGGCAGCCGGGTCGTTTCCAAACC